>JBEVKW010000466.1:0-5996 GCA_040509495.1 Chitinophagaceae bacterium
CATTTTATGGAAATAGAGGCAGGCAATGTTGGTGTGGAATTATCCGCAGCGGAATTAAGAGAGCAATGCGATCATTATATGCGGGAACTGGGCATTAAAGAGGAAGATCTTGTGGAGGTTTCTTATAGTGATATGCTTCTTGTGAAGTAAAAAGTCAAAATTAAAAAGTAAAAAAGGGGATCTGCGGATCAGAGAGTTCATCTGCCCGTAGATCCCCTTTTTACTTTTTACTTACTTTATCACCACCGCACCCATTTCTCTCGTCAGTTGGATCTCCATTTGCTTTAAGTGCTCATGTGTCTGGTGAAGCATGTAAAGTTCTTCGGTTGTATGTGGCTTTTCCAGGTCTGCCTGGTTTTCCAGCAACATGCGTTTGATCTTACGTAGCTTCAGGTACATAATAGCAGAGTTTACTTCGATATCAGAGCGGTCTTCATCGATCTTCAGAAAGTTGTTCAGTTCTGCCTCATTGTCTTTACGCATGGCACGCATGAAGTCTTCATAGCTTTGGAGGAAAAGGCTTTGCTGAAAACCACTGTTCTGGCTGAATTCGCTTTTCCACCGGTCACTCTGATCGTGGGGAAAATTGAGCAATGAAACGGCCAGCGCGCTCAGTTTTGTATCAGGATGATAAATGAAATAGTTCTTTGTGGCCAGCTCTGGATTTGAATGCATCAGTTCCTTGAAAGCTGCGATCAGCAAGATCACGTCTGTATTATCGATCAGTGATTCGTCAGGAATTTCTTCCAGGATATACTCTGCGATCAGCTTTTTGTCGTCCCATTTCTTTATACCATGTTCGATCAGGATCCGGGCAACTTCACGTTCCTGTAATTCATCTTTGAACAGGAGGTTGAAGGTGGTATCATCATAGTTCGTCGCCTCTGCCTGCCTGGCATTTTCCTCGTGCGCCTTTGCCTCTTCGAACGGCATCTTACGTTCCTGCGTGGCAATCCGGTCGCGGATAAATTTATTGACGAGAGAGTGAAGACCGGTCTCTTCAATCTTCAATATCTCTGCAGTCTGCTTGATATAATCCTGCTGCTTGGTAAAATCTTCAGCCTTGTTGATCTTTGAAATGGTCTCTGCCATTTTGTTGACCACTTCAGCTTTTTTTACAGAATCACCGCCCGCATCTTTCAGCGCTACTTCCAGTTGGAAAAGAATAAAGTCTTTCTTATTCTCATTTACAAACTGGATAAATTTTGATGCTCCAACCTTGTTTACATAACTGTCAGGATCTTCTCCGTCGGGGATGAGCACAAGCTTTACGTTCAACCCTTCTTCAAGCGCAAGATCAAGTCCACGGAGGGCCGCTTTAATACCAGCATTATCACCGTCATAAACGATCGTAAGATTGTTGGTATATTTTTTTACCAGTCTGAGTTGATCAGGTGTAAGCGATGTACCGCCTGAAGCTACAACGTTTTCGATTCCTGCCTGGTGCAGGGAGATCACGTCTGTGTAACCCTCTACCAGCAGGCACTCATCTGCTTTATCAATGGCGGTCCGGGCAAAATAGGATCCGTAAAGGATCCGGCTTTTTAAGTAGATCTCATTCTCCGGAGAGTTAATGTACTTCGGTGCACGGTCATTCTTCTTCAGGATCCTTGCTCCAAATCCCAACACCTTTCCGCTGTGATTGTGGATAGGAAAAATAACACGCCCCCGATAATTGTCCATTAACTGGTCGTTACGATTCGCGACCAATCCTGTTTTAACCAGCAGTTCTGCTGTATATTGTTTTGATAGTGCTTCTTTGGTAAATGCATCCCGCCGTTCAGGTGAATAGCCGAGCTGGAATTTGCGGATGATCTCTTCCCGGAAACCCCTTTCCTTGAAATATGCCAGGCCGATATCCTGTCCTTCTTCAGTATTAAAAAGCTGATCGGCAAAAAATTGCTGAGCAAAACCGTTAATGATAAAAAGGCTGTCCGCGGTCTGGTATTGTTGTCTTTGCTGGTCGCTTACAAAAGTTTCTTCAATCTCAACGCCATATCTGTTCGCCAGCCATTTCAACGCATCCACATAGCTGTACTTCTCGTGCTCCATCACAAAGCTGATGCTGTTCCCGCTTTTACCGCAACCGAAACATTTATAGATCTCTTTTCCTGGAGAAACAATGAAAGAGGGCGTTTTTTCATTGTGGAAAGGACATAGGCCGAGGTAATTACTTCCCCGTTTCTTCAGTTTCACAAATTCTCCCACAATGTCAAGAATATCAATGCGTCCGAGAATCTGCTGTATAGTTTGCTGGGAGATCATGCGTCTGCAAATATAGGGAAAGGCGGAGCGAGTTGGAAAGGCATTCATCGATGGCCGAATGGAAGTCTGAGAAATGACAAAGATTCTATATAGCTAGTTGTCAGTCGTTAAGTTAAACGTATCATAGCCGTCTTTCAGCATCGCCGCTCAGAGTGTGCAAAAAAGCCCAGTCCATTTTCCAAAAAACAGTCCTACCTTAGAAATACCATCCAACACCCCAGGATTAGTTCGTAGAGTCAAACCCCTTTTATTTACTCTTAAAATTTAATTCCATGGTTACGGTAGAAACTTCACAGCTTATTGCAGAGTGCAACAACTGGAGAGATGCACTCCGCCAACATCGCGAAGAACTCACTCACGAGAAAAATGAATTGCAGAAAATGTGTTCGCGCGAACTCTCCAAAGGTCAGTGCCAGGATGTAGAACGTTTGCACAATCAAGTGCACATCCAACTCATCAACATTCACGATCTCCGGCACGCGATCAAATCCCACGCCCGCATGATCGATTACGAAATGAATGTATTCAACGGGCAGATCCGGGAAGAAACCATTCACCTGCATGAGATCCTTTTTGAACAGGTACAATCACTGGATGGCACCCTGCAGGAACTCCAGTTTGAATTCAATCGCTTTCTAAGTGTTACAACCTGATTACAGCTCCTTCCATTAAGGAGCTTTTTGCTGATCGTAAATCCGGGCATCGCTGCCGGACAGGCTCTATTCCTTCCTTTTGATAGACATGACTAGCTGATCAATAAACGTTCTTCACGGCACTATTTTCTGGCAGTTGTATAACGCAACAGGCTCCAATAATGATCTTTTTGCTTACCATAAAAGTATTGTTATGCCAGAGTTTGATACTTCACACGTAAAAAATATTGTCTTACTGGGTCATGCAGGCTCAGGTAAGACAACATTAGCGGAATGCATGTTGTTTGAAGCAGGCATTATCAACCGTAAAGGAAACATTTCAGAGAAAAATACAGCCGGAGATTTCCATGAACTGGAGCAGCAACGTGGTAATTCCATCTTCAGCAAATTGCTTCATACAAAATGGCGCGGCTATAAGATCAATATCATTGATACGCCGGGTTATGATGATTTTGCCGGAGAAGTGATTGCTGCTCTTCGCGTGGCAGATACAGGACTGATGTTATTGAATGCGGTGATGGGAGTGGAAGTAAGTACGGATATCATCTGGGATTACACCGAGAAATTCCGTACCCCAATGATCTTCGCTGTAAATAAACTGGATGATGATAATGCCGATTTTGATAAAACAGTGCGCGAAGCAAAGGCGCATTTTGGTAGCAAGGTGGTTACCGTACAGTATCCCCGACAAACTGGAGCAGGTTTTCACGAGATCATCGATGTGTTGCGGATGACGATGTATAAGTTTCATGATACGGGCGGCAAGCCGGATAAGCTTCCTGTTCCGGATGATGAAAAAGAACGGGCTGATCTCCTGCACAAAGAACTGGTGGAAGCTGTAGCAGGCAATGATGAATCGCTTATGGAGAAATATTTTGAAGCGGGAGAGTTGGATGAAGACGATATGAAAAACGGACTGAAGAAAGCGATGATCAATCATGATCTTTTTCCGCTCTTTTGCTTATCAGCGGAGCGTAATATGGGCAGTGGACGACTGATGGGATTTATCGACAATGTTTGTCCCAGTGCCAATGAAATGCCCGCCCAGATCACCAAAAGAGGAGAGCGGTTACCTTGTGATGCAAACGGTCCGGCATGTTTGTTCATCTATAAAACAATCAGTGAAGCGCATGTGGGGGAGCTTTCTTTTTTCAAGATCTATTCAGGAGTGGTGAAGTCGGGAATGGATCTGGAAAACGAAACCACTGGCGTTACGGAAAAGATCACACAATTATTTTTAGTAGAGGGAAATAAAAGGACTGCTGTGAATGAATTGGTAGCGGGAGATATTGGCGCAACGCTGAAACTGAAGAATACGCATGTAAACAATACACTTCATGCGAAAGGCAGGAATTTTGAATTGCCTTCTATTGAATTTCCACCGCCTAATATGACGGTTGCAATAGAAACGCTGAAGAAGGGGGAGGAGGAAAAACTTTCCCAGGCCTTACACCAGCTTCGCGAAGAAGATCCCACTCTACGGATAGAAATTTCTTCGGAGTTAAAACAAACATTGATCCACTGCCAGGGTGATATGCACCTGGCTGTTGCGAAGTGGAAGATCGAACACAATCATAAACTTGAAATACGATTTATCAAACCCCGTATTCCATACCGGGAAACGATCCGCAAACCTGCGGAAGGCAGTTACCGGCATAAGAAGCAAAGCGGAGGATCTGGTCAGTTTGGGGAAGTATTTCTTCGGATAGAACCGTGGTACGAGGGGATGCCTGAGCCGAAGGATCTTACTGTGCGGGTGCGGGATAACTATGATCTTGATTGGGGCGGGCGGCTTGTTTTTTACAATTGTATAGTTGGCGGAGCGATCGACACAAGGTTTCTTCCATCTGTTTTGAAAGGAGTGATGGAAAAGATGCACAATGGTCCTTTAACTGGCTCC
Source organism: Chitinophagaceae bacterium (assembly GCA_040509495.1). Lineage (GTDB taxonomy): Bacteria > Bacteroidota > Bacteroidia > Chitinophagales > Chitinophagaceae > Terrimonas_A. The sequence continues at coordinate 4,819 of JBEVKW010000466.1, forward strand.
TATGCCAGGGATATCCGTGTGTCCGTGTATGATGGCAAAATGCACCCGGTGGACAGTAATGATATTTCGTTCAAGATCGCCGGTTTACAGGCATTCAGGCAGGCATTTCAGCAGGCGGATCCGCAGATACTTGAACCTGTTTACCTGATAGAGGTAGTATGTCCTGATGAACTGACTGGCGCGGTCATGGGCGATCTGCAAGGCAGGCGCGCTATTGTGGAAGGAATGGATAATGAACGTCATTTCAGGAAGATCACGGCCAGGGTGCCGCTTGCAGAAATGGATGGGTACTCCTCTGCATTGCGGTCGCTGACGCAAGGGAAGGCAAAGTTTAACATGCGTTTTGCTTCTTACGAACCGGTGCCGGGAGATCTTCAGCGTAAGTTGATCGCTGAATATAATGCAACAGCGAAGGAGGAGTACGCCTGATCGTGTGGCGCAGGTATATCGCACTGGTCGGAAAGAGCAATATCGGGCGAAATCAAATTCATTGTAGTAAGGGCTACTTCGTGTTCTCTGCCGTTCGTTGCGTTCATCGCGATACTTTTACGTCACACTGATTAGAGATCGCGGATATTCTATTTCACAAAGCCGACATCCATTACTGCCGAGTACATTTTTGACCGTTGATATATGGATGCTCTTTCTTTCAATCGCCTCACATTTCTAAAGCCTGCGAGCCTCGCCCATTTTTCAAGTGCATTGAAATTGACAGGGAAGGGCACCCATCTGTTTGCTGTATCTGTATCATATTCGACAATGATCAGTCTCGCATTTTCTTTCAGGACAGAAGAGATCCGTTTGGCTAGCGCATCCCTGTCCCTGATATAATGCAGGGAATTAGCCATGATAATTCCGTCGAGTGGAGGCAATGAAGGGAGATCGGTTATATCGTGTTGAATTGTTTCAATGCTTACATCATTGTATTCCTGCGGAATGAACTGAAGGCTGTCGGCATCCCTGTCTATGGAGTAGACATTACTTTTAGCTGGCAGCAGGCTTGCGAGTGCGAGCGTGAATATTCCTTTTCCGCAACCCAGGTCAGACCAGGTTTGAGGTGTATTACTGATCCAGCCCGCGGGCTCAAGCATGGCAATGGCTTCGGATGGTTGCATAGGTAGTATCTTGCTAAAGCCGGATTTTAACTGTTCGGGCGTTCCCGTCGGCTACTGTATATA
>JBEVKW010000467.1:0-71173 GCA_040509495.1 Chitinophagaceae bacterium
GCGTCCGCCGCGTTCCTCCTACGGCGAATCAAGACCTCTCACTCAAAAAACGGCACTCCCTTCACCGCATACTTCTTCATCGCTTCCACATTCATATCCACCCCGATCCCCGGCTTTTCAGACAACGTGATAAAACTATCTTTCACCCACTCGCCCTCATATATCACGATCTCTTTGAACATCGGATCAGTATGAAAATAAGACTGCCACTCCAGTATCAAAAAATTCGGCACCGATGCACACACATGGCAGGAAGCCATGCAACCCAGGAACGACGCCACCATATGCGGTGCAAAGGGTGTATAATATAAATTCGCCAGGTTCGCGATCCGCTGCCCCTCTCCCAACCCGCCAGCTTTCTGCAGATCCGGCATGATGATATCCACTGCACCGATCTCCAGCATCTCCCGGAAACCATACGCGAGATACTGATTCTCTCCCGCTGCAATCGGTGTGCTCGATGAATCTTTGATAGATTTATACGCCTGTACATTCTCCGCCGGTGTTGGTTCCTCCAGCCAGAGAAGATTCAACGGTTCCATTCTTTTCGCTACTGCATGACCCGTAAAAGCATCATACCGTCCATGCATATCCACGAGGATATCGACATTCGGTCCAACCGCTTCTCTTGCCGCCGCGATCTGATCATACATGCGTTGCAGTTCCCCCGGACTGGCCGTCCAATTATACCGGTCATATTTGTTCGGATCATTCGCCTGATCAAGATCAAACTTGATCGCATTAAAACCCATGCTCTTTGATTTCTTCGCCGCTTCAGCAAAATCCTTTGGTAATGGAAGATTACGCTGATACAACGCCGTATCGCAATACACCCTGATCTTATCACGGAACTTTCCACCCAATAATCGGTACACGGGTACGCCCAATGCTTTCCCGGCGATATCCCACAAAGCCGTTTCTATAGCGGACAAAACGGCGACATACATGCCGGCCTGCGCTCCCTGGAAGAATCCGCCTTTGCGGATATCTTCAAACAAACGGTTCACGTCGAGAGGATTTCGACCTTTCAACCGCATCTCAAAATTCTTGACCAGGTAATACGTTCCCATCACAGCATCCACTCCTTCCCCGCAACCATAAATATCCTGGTTGGTGAACACCTTTACAAACAAACTTCCCTTGATATAGCAACATTTGATCTCGGTAATTTTCAGATCGGAAGGCGCAGAAGATTTGGAGTAGTTATCAATGGCAGTTTCATATCCGTTACCAAACGAAGTAAGTGATACGAACGGCGCCATCGCCGAAGCGATCGCAGCTTTGCTTAAAAAAGATCTTCTTGAATTATTATGCATCATACAGCTTAGCTTTAGTAGTTAAGGAAGAATTTATTTTACCAGGTACGGTCTTTCAGGAATTGTTGTATCTGTTCTTTTGCCACCGGCAGTTCATTGATATGATCATTCAGCCATTTGGAAAAATCCTTCTCAATCTCATCAGACCATCTCGCATCGATCTGCCCTGCGGTATACTTTCCTTCCCGCAAACGCAGATGGCCGAAAAGATCACGCAACCGGACGATCTCCGAAGTAGTAACCACTTTCTCTGCGAGATGAGGCGGAATAAAAACAACCACACCAAGTTTGCCCAACACCACATCACCTGGCATAACAGTCACTGTTCTGATCCTGGTTGGTTGATTGATACCCACGATCATCGTTGTAAGATCACCCGGCGGGTTATGATATGAAGGATCGTAACTCGTATAGTAGGAAGTAAAACCACCGATCTCTCTTAATCCTTCCACATCGCGCAGCGCGCCATCATACACGATACCATTGCCGGTCTTTGCATAGATCGCGTTGCCGACATTATCACCGATCGTCGGGCCATTGCGTTTAGCGCCGAACTGATCCGCTACATAGACATCGCCTTTCACAAGAATATCAACCGGCCAGGAGTTCTGTCCCTTCTTCCCTTGTTTTTTCCCGAAGGAATCGATCGCCTTCCATACATCGGGGCGGCCGGGCATGAAAGTGGCGGTGACAGCACGGCCAACGAGTACACTATCGGGATTGATGATCTCCCAACCTTCTGCCACCTGGTAACCATAGCCGGCATTTTTCATTACGGCCCAGGCTTCTTCGACACTGACGGCTTTCATGCGTTTCAGTAGTGCATCGGGAACCTTTGGTCTTCCATCAGCAAAACGTTCTCCTGTCCATTCGGGTGTTAAGGCAACCAGTTGTTCTTTGCTGATCTGCACCTGTTGCGCAGACAGCTGGTAACCGGCTAGCAGCAGGAGTGCAATGACAATGAGTTTTCGCTTGATCATATGGTTTGATTTTTTTGATATAGTAGTTGATTTGCTCAGCGTAAGAGGAACGCGGCGGACGCAGCGGTACGCAACGAACGCGGCGAAAACAGCCCTTAGTATATTAGATTTCGTTGCGATCGCCGCGTACTGCTGCGTCCGCTGCGTTCCTCCCTATGCCACGCATATCTAAATGTCTACCACTTCTTCCTCCGGATCACGGTTATGCCACCAACTAGCCAGCGATGAACCCGTCACATTCATCATCGTACCGAAGATCACAGACGCCAGTCCAACCGTCGCGATCTTTCCCATGGCTTTTGCCAGTGCAGATGCCAACCCCGCATTCTGCATCCCCACTTCAAGCGCGATCGTCCGGCAATCTTTCTCCGGGAACTTCAACACACGGGCCGACCAGTGACCAAGAGAATACCCGGCAATATTGTGAATGAAGGTGGCCACGATCAGCAACCCGCCAACCTTCAGCAGATTATCCCGTCCTGCTGCCGTGATCACCAGCAGGACGAGCGCAATCCCCACCATCGACAGCACCGGCATCGCTTTATCGATCCACTTGACCCGGCCACGCACGAGGTAATGAAAGATCAATCCCGCAGCGATCGGCAGGATCACGATCTTGGTGATATCCCACACCATTTCCCAGAAATTTATTTGTATATAATCTCCCCCGAGCAACTTCATCAGCAGCGGTGTTAAAAACGGAGCCACCAGTGTTGATACGGTCGTTACAGAGACAGACAGCGCAAGATTCGCCTTCGCGAGATAACACATCACATTGGAAGCAAGCCCACTCGGGCAACAGCCGATGAGGATGATCCCCGCAGCGATCTCACCCGGAAAATTGAACAGATGAGCAACCGCAAAACCAACCAGCGGCATGATCGTATAATGACAAACAACGCCGACGATCACGCCCTTGGGCATGCGCAATACCTGCGCAAAATCTTTCAGACTTAATTCAGTACCCATACCGAACATGATCGCCTGTAATAAGATCGGAATGAAGAATGAAGCATCTCTTGATCCGACAGTGCGGAAATACCCCGGGAAGAACATCGCCATGGTTGCAACGGCAAGGATCAGTACACTGTACCAGTAACCTTTCAGCACCCGTGTCCCCCTGAATGCGATCGCGAGAGAGATAAAGAATAAGGTCAGGAACAATCCTGTAAGCTCCGGCTTTCCATTAAACCAGCTCACCGCTGCTGCCAGTAAAAAGCCAATAGAAAAACCATAAGCTGGTTTAGCATAGAATAGTAAAGGCATAACAATCGTATTGATCGATGAAAAGAATAATCAACTGGCCTAGTGCTGCAATGCAGCGATCGCGGCAAACTCACCCGCTAACTTTGTACTCAGCCTCGCGAAAAGTTTATAGTACTTCAGATAGGTTTGATGCGCCTGCTTATCGGGTGTAACCATATCCACCAGCGATACCGTTTTCGCCGCATCATCCAGCGACTTGAAAATGCCCATCTCTGTTGCGCTAAGGAGATAAGAACCATAACTGACGCTATGATAGTTCTGACGTAGACGAACAGGTTTATTATAGATATCGGCTACCATCTGTGTCACGAAAGGCTGACTGCCAAAACTACCATTGATGCATAGTGTATCTATCTTCCGGTGTTCTTCCAGCGTTTTTCCTATGCTGTAAATACCATAAAGTATTCCCTCGATCGTACTCCGCACAAAGTGGGCTTTTTCATGTTTGATATTCACACCGAAATATACGCCGCGTGCATTCGCATTCCAGATGGGCGCGCGCTCCCCTAACAAATATGGCAAAAAGAGCAGGCCATTTGAACCTGGTGCCACACGCGATGCTTCACTGATCAGTTCACGCATGCTGTGTTCTATATCAAATGGATTTTTGAAATCTCCGAACTGGCGCGTGAACCATTCAAAGATATTCCCGCCATTATTTGTTGGCCCACCGGATACGTACCGGTTCTCGGTCAGCAAATAATTGAAGAACCTGTGCTGATCATCCTGCAACACCTTATCGCCCATAACGCGAACGGCACCGCTGTCTTCGATGGTGATCGTAGCTACTCCTTCACCGTTTACACCGTCTCCCAGGATCGCCATACATCCATCACTGGAACCGATCAGGATCTTCGTGCTCGCGGGCAGTCCGAGCGACGTTTGATAAGCCTTGCTTAGCTTACCAGCGCGCGTGAACACCGGCACCAATTCAGGCAGCATCGATGCGCTGATACCGGCAAACTTCAATGCATCGGCATCCCAGTTGATCTTGTGAATATTCAGCAGCCCTGTTGCCGACGCGATACTGTAATCGATCATGTATTCGCCTGTCAACTGTTGCAGAATGTATGTCTTTATTGAAATGAATTTACTTACCTGTTTGAACTTATCTTTCTCATTATTCTTGATCCACGCGATCTTGGTCAACGGAGACATCGGATGCAATGGAGTTCCCGTTGCTTTATAGATCTTATCGCCCAAAGCGGTTTGCTTTAAGTCCGTCGCTTCTTTGATCGCCCTGTTGTCCGCCCAAGTGATGGCTTTGCCCATCGGGTTGCCGCGTTTATCCACCGCAAGCACGCTATGCATGGACGAGCTAAAACAGATGCACGCTACTTTATATTTTTTAGGATGGATCTTCTCTGTTAAAAGATTCTTCAGCACGTATAACATGGTGATGAAGACCTGGTCAGGGTCCTGCTCGCTATAATCAGGTTCGCTATGGAACGTCGGACAATAGCCTTTGAGAGACCCGATAATGTTTCCCTGCAGATCAAATGCATACACCCTCACGGCATTTGTTCCCAATTCAATGGTGATGATACATTCCATAAACAATTATTTATCCTTTAAGTGGTTTTTCCGGAACTGGCTGGGCGTATATCCCGTCAGCTTCTTGAATGTGGTGGAAAAATGTTGTGATGAATAGAAACCTGTGTCCAGTGCGATATCCGTCAGACTGATATCGGGATCCTTGAGTAACTTGATCGCTTCCGAGATCCTGATATTGATCAGGTAACTCAGTGGCGAAAACCCTGAATAGCTTCTTACTCTTTCATTGAATAAGGTTGTACCCATACCGATCAATGCAGCCATCTCTTCAACTGTCCATTGATGTGAAAGATTTTTCCTCAGTTGCTGCTCAAACTCCATGAATGTTCTGGGGAAATCACGGCCGGGATTGGTAACCCGCGTGAATTGCCGCGCGATATGTATCAGCAACTCATCCAGCAGGCCATTCACTTTTGCACGGTATCCGACTGATTGCGCTGACAATTCAGTTTGTACATTCTTTAATATATTACCAACGTCAGTGAATTTCTGAAGCATTGGGGGATGCCCCGAGCAAATAATACTGCCCACCTGCGCACGCTCTTCTTTGTTCAAACGGCTCCATTCACCCGGCATCCAATATCCATTCTGCTGAATACCATCTCCTTCTATTTTTATCCAGGAAAAACTACCGATCTCCAATACTCCATTTGGATTACCGAAGGCTGCACCCGGTAACAGTATCACCACATCACCAGGATAAGCATAGAAAACATTGCCATCAACACACCACTCAAATTTTCCATCCTGAACATAATAAATTTCGAAATCGGTTGCGGAAGAGTAAGGGAAACCACCAAGACGTATCGAGGAATTTTTGATGACGCCTATCTCCTTTATATGAGGGAACAAGCGGAGATACTGGTCATCGCTTCTACTATGATCAAGTACAAACTGGTTCATAAGCAATGTCAAACAACTTCACTGGTTGTTTAGCGCAATCATTAATATCAACAAACAGGTAAAGAAAGTGAAAATTGCTTTACCGCCTTTACAAATTCCAACAACGTTTTTTATTGGAAGTCTTCGTGTATAAGTATGGATAGTTTAGCGGCAGATTGCCAGCTTACGGATCAGCGTAATCACAGGCATCTTCCTTTAACTAAAACGACTTGCTTTATGAATGTTCATGATCGTTGCACACCCATCCCGGGTGTATTGCGGCTTGCTGTCCCGATCTTTTTTACGCTCTTCCTCTCTACCGGATATGCACAGACCATAACCGGAACCACCCTGGAATCGAAAAAGCCCGGTTATTCTGCGGAAACAGTTCGCCTGGATGAGATCCGGCAGAACCGGACTGTCAACGTAATGCGTTCGCAGGAAGATAAGGTCACGGCCTCTGACATCTCTACTCCCTCCGCTGGCGCGGGTACAAGCACCAGGATCAGTTTACGAGCCGGGCGTCAATGGACGGATATAGTGTGTTTCCGAATGTGCAAAGCCCTGCCATTCCAGGAGGCTGGGGCCAGCATGGGATAAAATGACGCTTCACTATCTGCGTATAGATGAAAAAATAAATTCTCTCAACGATTTTTTCACAATCATCGTTTGCGCTACAATAGCAGCAGTTACATAGGCATAAGACCTGTTGTTTCTACATCAGGTCTTTCACTTTGCTAAGCACGGACGACCAATAAAACAAAATGACCGAAGAAAAACAACTGATCGGATTTTCCTTTTCAGCTGAAGGAGCAGAGACATTCAATTCATATAATCCCTCTTCCGGAACAGACAACCCGTTTTCTTTTTATAAAGCAACGGCAGCAGAAGCAGATCGTGCAGCAGAGAAAGCAGCTGCTGCTTTTCCGTTATACTACAGGAAGACGGGAAAAGAGAAAGCAATATTTCTCGAAGCGATCGCAACAGCGCTCATCGAAGCCGGCGGAACACTCATTGAAACCTGTCACCAGGAAACGGCGCTGCCCCCTGAAAGAATATTGGGAGAACGTGGCAGAACGGTGAACCAGCTGAAAATGTTTGCGGACTTGCTTCGTGAAGGTTCATGGGTGGATGCGCGTATTGAAACAGCTATTCCGGATCGGACGCCCGTTCCCAAGCCAGATCTGCGGTTCATGCAGATCGCGATAGGACCTGTCGTCGTATTTGGAGCAAGCAATTTCCCGCTTGCGTTTTCCGTTGCGGGCGGAGATACAGCATCTGCATTGGCAGCGGGCTGCCCCGTGATCGTAAAAGCACACAGTGCGCATCCCGCCACTTCAGCCATTGTTGGAAAAGCTATTCAAAAGGCTGCGAAAGAAACAGGCATGCCCGATGGCGTGTTCTCTTTGTTGTATGGCGACGGGCAAACCACAGGGATACAACTTGTCAAACATCCCGCCATCAAAGCCGTTGGCTTTACCGGTTCTTACAAAGCCGGAAAGGCTTTGTTCGATGCGGCTGTTGCAAGACCGACACCCATTCCTGTCTATGCGGAAATGGGCAGCACGAATCCCGTATTCGTTCTCCCTGCAGCAATGAAAGAGCATGGCCGTAAGATCGCTGCCGGGTATGCCGCATCTGTTACGTTAGGGGTCGGGCAGTTTTGCACCAATCCCGGGATGTTGTTCTATCAGAAAGATGACCAACCGGATTTCACCGGCTGGCTGAAAGAATCATTTGAGAATACATCCGGTGCCGTAATGCTTACTCCTGCGATGACTGCGGCGTATGCCGAGGGCGTTGAGAAAAATTTACAGATCAACGGCGTTTCCATTTTAGCGAAGGGCAGTGCACCTGAAACATCAGGCGGACATGCCGCAACTCCCCTCTTATCATACACCGATAGTCAGACTTTCCAGAACAATCCCGAACTTGGAGAAGAGATATTCGGACCAGCAAGTATAGCCGTTGCAACAAACTCGAAAGAAGAGATGCTTGCCATTGCCAGCAATCTTTCCGGCCATCTTACAGCCACCATACACGGTACGGAAACCGAGTTGGTCCAATATGGAGAATTGATCAGCATACTGGAACAAAAGGCAGGACGTGTGGTGATCAACGGATTTCCAACAGGTGTGGAAGTTTGTTCAGCGATGGTGCATGGCGGACCATTTCCCGCCACAACAGATAGCCGAAGTACTTCTGTTGGAACGGCTGCCATTTACCGGTTCACACGCCCCGTCTCTTATCAGCAAATGCCACAGGCCTTATTGCCGGAAGAACTCAGCAATAAGAATTCACTGAAAATACTGCGGCTCGTCAATGGCAAACGAACTGAAAATGATATAGATTAGTTGAACAACATTTGTTACCAATTATAATACCATGAGCAAAAGTTTAAGAAGCAGAGATTGGTTTGGCAGAAAAGACAAGGATGGAATAATATACCGTAGCTGGATGAAGAACCAGGGTATGCCGACAGATATGTTTGACGGCCGCCCGGTGATCGGCATCTGCAATACATTCAGTGAACTGACGCCATGCAACGCGCATTTTCACAGTCATGCCGAAGCAGTAAAACGCGGTGTGCTGGAAGCAGGCGGATTCCCTGTAGAATTCCCTATCATGAGTCTTGGCGAAACATTGTTAAAACCAACCGCCATGCTGTTCAGGAACCTCGCGAGCATGGATGCGGAAGAATCCATCAGGGGCAATCCGATGGATGGTGTAGTGTTACTGACTGGTTGTGATAAAACAACACCCTCAACCGTGATGGGTGCTGCCAGTGTGGGATTGCCAACGATCGTCGTTCCGGGTGGACCGATGCTGAACGGCCGCTATAAAGGACAGACCATCGGCAGTGGCACGCATGTGTGGAAATTTGATGAAGACATGAAGACCGGCCTGATGACGCAGGAAGAATGCGAAGTAGCGGAAAGTTGCATGAGCCGCAGTATCGGGCATTGCATGACGATGGGCACCGCTTCCACAATGGCTTGCATGGTAGAAGCATTAGGACTCACCTTAAGCGGAGCAGCAGCAATACCCGCTGCAGACTCAAGGAAGAAAGTGATGGCGCAATTGAGCGGAAGAAGAATTGTAGAAATGGTGAAAGAAGACCTGACGATCGATAAAATATTAACAAGGGAAGCATTTGAGAACGCGATTAAAGTGAATGCAGCCGTTGGAGGATCATCCAACTTTATCATTCACCTGATGGCCATTGCCGGCAGGATCGGTGTTGACATCAGCCTGGAAGATTTTGACAGGCTCGGGAGCAAGATCCCTTTGTTATTGAACCTGATGCCATCCGGTAAATACCTGATGGAAGATTTCTACTATGCAGGCGGATTGCCGGTTATACTGGAACAACTGAAAGAAGAACTGCATAAGAATGTAATAACCGTGTCCGGAAAAAATCATCATGAAAATATTGCTGGCGCCACCGATTGTTACAACAAAGAAGTGATCGCGTCCATCGATACGCCATTCATTCCTGAAGCAGGTTGCGTGGTAGTAAAAGGAAATCTTGCATTGAACGGAGCCGTGATCAAACCTTCTGCCGCCACGCCCGCACTGATGAAACATACCGGCCGCGCTGTGGTTTTCGAAAGCATTGAAGATTATAATGCGCGAATAGATGATCCGGCACTTGACATTGATGAAACCTGTGTAATGGTCTTGAAATATGTTGGTCCCGTTGGTTATCCCGGCATGCCGGAAGTCGGCAATATGGCATTACCCAAAAAGATCCTGCAGAAAGGCATCAAGGACATGGTGCGCATCAGCGATGGCCGTATGAGCGGCACCGCATATGGCACAGCCGTTCTGCACGTAGCTCCTGAAAGCGCGATCGGCGGCACTCTCGCATTGGTACAAAATGGAGATCTCATAGAGCTGGACGTAGAGCAGCGCAAACTTCACCTGCACGTTAACGACGAAGAACTGGAAAAAAGGAAAGCAGCCTGGCTCAAACCGAAGCCTGCAGCAGATCGGGGTTATGTAAGCCTGTACGTGCAGACAGTTATGGGAGCTGACAAAGGAGCCGACCTTGATTTTCTTCGCGGCAGCAGCGGAAGCAGGGTTTCGCGGGACTCGCATTAACGGGTTGCCGGGGTTCAATAGGACAATATTTACTAAACTATCCGCAAATGTCGATGTTCAATATTTTCATATTACAGGTTAAGGAAACCTATGGAACCTTTGGAACTTATGGGACCTATGGAACCCTCAAGCCTTCCTCACAACAACAAAACGGCATTATCTTTTCTCAACCCTTCCTAAATTAAAAAAATGAAATTATACAACACCCGCGAAGGCATTGTCATTGAAAAAGATCAGCAATTATATCTTGTCACAACAGAACAATGGGATTCGTTTATCAATCAGGATGATGTATTGGAGAAGGCCAATGCATTGATCAAAGAACTTTCTCCGGTGCCAGCCCTCCCGATCAGTAAAACCCTGGCTCCTATTGGAAACAACCAGGAATTGTGGGCCTGCGGCGTTACGTATTACAGAAGCATGGTCGGCCGGCAGGAAGAAAGCAAAGCTGCTGGCGGTGCCGATTTTTATGCAAAAGTGTATGAAGCGGAACGGCCTGAATGTTTTTTCAAAAGCACACCATCACGGGTAGCCGGCAATGGCGGATTGGTGAGGATCAGGAAAGACAGCACCTGGGATGTGCCGGAGCCGGAACTGACACTGGTGGTCACCTCTTCCGGAAAGATCATTGGATATACGATCGGAAATGATATGAGCAGCCGCAGCATCGAAGGTGAAAATCCACTTTATCTTCCACAGGCAAAGACATATGATGGTTGCGCTGCACTGGGACCCTGTGTTTATCTCACAGATAAGCCGCTTGATCCATCAACCAGCATTCATTTGACCATCAAACGTGATGGAACGATTGCGTTTAATGCCAGCATAGCGATCAGCCAGATGAAAAGAACACCCGAGGAGTTGGTCTCGTTTATTTTCCGGGAATGTAGTTTTCCGTATGGGTGTTTGATCATGACAGGGACGGGTATTGTGCCGGGAAGTGATTTTACGTTGAGATCCGGGGATGAGATTGCCATTGCGATAGATGGGATTGGAGAGTTGGTTAATACTGTTGAATAGCTTGATAAAGGTGCGGCGTGGGGTTCCCGCAGATTACGCAGATCAGGGCGCTGATACGAAGATTAGTTTTTGATAGCAGAAAGCGCTCTGCAAAATCCGCAGGAACCTAAGCCAGGCATTCATACATCAAATCACCATCATGGAATTACTTGTCATATTATGCGCCGTATGCCTCCAGATCTTTCTGACATACAAAAAACTTGCACCATTCCTGTCATTGCTGATCATTTCCATCTTTGCAGGTTTCTTATTAGGAATGACACCTGCGCAGATCATCCAATCGTTTGAGAAAGGCGTGGGTAACACCATGGGCGGACTCGCGCTCGTCATCTTCCTCGGTGCTGTACTGGGAAAGATCCTCGAAAGCGGTGGTGCCACCGGGAAGATCGCATCCACGCTGATCGATGCATTCGGAGAACGGCGGATCCAATGGGCCGTTATGCTTACCGGCTTCCTGATCGGCATCCCGCTTTATTACAATGCCGGCTTTGTGATACTCGTGCCGCTGGTGTTTTCCATTTCAAGAAAGGCGAACCTTCCGTTATTATACGTTGCCATCCCCATGGCCGCTTCATTATCCACCACACACTGCTTTCTTCCTCCCCACCCCAGTCCTATCTTCCTGGCAAATGCATTCCACGCTGGTATTGGTAAAACGCTGGTGTTAGGACTGATCATTACCATACCAACGGTGATCATTGCCGGTCCGTTGCTGGGAAGGATCCTGAAAAACGTAGCATCTTCTTCCACCACGTCCTTTTTTACGGCAACCGAAGATCCTTCCAGGCCAACACCTGCCGCTGTGCCAAGCTTCCTGATCGGTCTTTTACCGGTGATACTGATCGCGATCGCAGTCATTGCAGAAGCTGTTTTACCAGGATCTTCCGTCAATACGATCGCACAATTCATCGGAAATCCCGTGATCGCTTTGCTGATCGCCGCGCTGGTGGCGATCTGGTATTTCGGCATAAGAGCTGGTCAGGGAATGGACGCCACGATGAAGTGGCTGAATGAGGCAATAGCAGGAATTGCGGGCATTGTGCTGATCATTACCTGCGGCGGGGTGTTCAAACAGATCTTGCAGGATAGCGGAACGGACGAACATATTGCCGCGATCAGCAGCCAGTGGCAAATGCCACCGCTGGTTTTCGGGTGGATGATCACGGCCTTGCTCAGGGTATCTATTGGGTCGGCAACGGTTGCCGGCATCACGGCTGCAGGCGTGGTCAGTCCGCTGGTCGCATCCGGAGCAGTCTCGCCCGAGTTGATGGTACTGGCAGTGGGAACCGGAAGCGTATTCGGATCGCATGTAAACGATTCGGGCTTTTGGATGTTCAAGGAGTTTTTTAGACTATCGCTGAAACAGACCTTTCTTTCCTGGTCGGTGATGGAAACACTGATCTCGATACTGGGTTTGGCGGGAGTGCTGATACTTGACATGTTCGTTTAGCAGGAAGCTCAGCTTAATAGTTCAACCGGTGTGATGGGCTCCCGTCTTCCGCCTTTATAGATAAACCTTAAATACAGCCGCTATCTCATCAGGAATGGTCGTTGGCTTTATGATCTCCAATCCTCCGGCCTGTTGTTTCCAGCTTAGCTTCACCCTGCTGCCCAATAATTCTACCTTTTTAATTTTCATTCCGGGACTTAAGGACGTTCCGAGATTTTTAATGATGATGTTTTCATCAGGCTTACCCATCAGCGTCACATACAGGATTTTTCCTTTTTGGTTGAACCTGATATCCTTCGCGGTGAATTTAATTTTGCCTTCATTAAAACCCTGTGCGTTGATTGGATTGGCAGCTTCAACCGAAGGTCCCTCGCCAAAAACTTTCCAGGGTCTTGTATCGAAAATACTTTCCTTATTGATCTCCATCCAGGCAGCAATATCCTCCAATACAGCGATCTCTTTATCATCGATCGATCCATCTCCACGGACAGGAATATTTAAAAGCAGGTTACCATTTTTACTGATCACATCCACCAGCATATGAATAACGCTTTTCCCGGTCTTATACCGGTTGTTTTCGTACACTGCATCATTATAATGCCAGTCGCCGATACAGGTGCAGGTCTGCCAGGGAAGTTCCTGGATCTTATCCGGAGCGCCGCGTTCAACATCCCAAACCAGACATTCTTTTTGTTCTGCCGTTAAGATCTTTCCAAACAGTACGGCATCCAGTTTCCCTTTATGAGAAGCCATATTGCTGTTATAAAAGTGTGCCGCGATCTTGAGTCCTGCATCGCTGACAGGGTACAGAGGCAAAGCGGTGTCATCAAAATATAATAGTTCCGGCTTGAAACGGTTGATCATATCAATCGTTCTGTTATAGAATTTTTCGCAGTATTCAACGGATGGAACAGACACGCCATTTCCCCAATCCCACTGGCTATGTATTTTGCCAGTGTGCTCACTACCCTGGCTGAGCGGGTGGTTTTGTGCATACAGTGCCTGCGGGTCCAGGCCTTCCCACCATGTTCCCTTGCCATCCGCTTCTGTCAATTTCCCATCATACGGCACTCCTTTGAACGGCCCGGCGGTATCTGAACGTTGTGCGGTTTCAAACCATGACCATGCATGTGCGGCATGCACACTCAGACCGAGCGGCAGGTTGTATTTTTTTGCCGCTTTTGCCCAACCATCCAGGATATCCTTTTGCGGTCCCACCTTCACTGCATTCCATTCCTGGTACTTGCTATCCCACAGATCAAGGTTATCATGATGATTGGCCATTGCAAAAAAATACTGCGCTCCTGCCCTTTTGTATAATGCTACGAGTTTTTCCGGATCCCATTTATCAGCCTTCCAGCTGTGGATCACTTCTTTAAAACCGGCTTTCGAGGGATGCCCGTAATTCTTCACATGCCAGTTGTATTGCGCACTGCCTTCATTGTACATAAATCGCGCATACCAATCGCCCTGGCCGGGCTGACACTGTGGCCCCCAATGCGCCCAGATGCCAAACTTGGCATTACGATACCATTCCGGCACTTTGTATTGCTTAAGGGACTGCCAGTTTGGTTGAAATTTACCGGGGGCAACCGGCTCTGCATCCGGACCAACCGGCGATACAAATTTCTCTTGTGCGGCAAGCGAACATTGTAAAAATGTTGCCGCAATCAGCAGCTTATGCTTCATAACGATATCTTTTAAAAGTCGGATGATTGGGAGAACACCTGTCTTTCACACAGGTTGAAGGCTTCACCGCAGACCGCAAAGCCTTTCCATAATTGACATGATAACACACATCCCTGAGAGCAATGAAGATACTGACAGCAGCCAATATAATGCTACAATGAATTGACTTAAGATAAGTCAGACGTGAGAAATAACATTCAAGCGCCGATGCGGGTTGACCTGCTTTACACATTTCCATCTACAGGCATAGGCATCAAACATTCATCACCTGCCAAAACGATGAACGCAATCTGGCAGGCGAACTGTTAAGAATATTGATAATCAATATCGAATTGTTCAGTTTACGTTTGTCGCGGGTCTCCTTTTAGACATTTGTGTAGTTTATTTTGACAAATGTGCCATATAACCGTTTGGCCAACACCTAGCTTTATTCGTTGTGTATCCCCTTATGCCGTCCCTTAATCCGGTTTTAACCAAGCTTGCTGAAACAATATGAAGAGAGAGATCACTATATACGATATCGCGAAGGAACTAAATGTATCATCGTCTACAGTTAGCCGTGCCTTGCAGGATCATCCCGAGATAAGTCAGAAAACGATCAGCAAAGTGAAAGACACGGCTGAAAAGCTGGGTTACCGCCATAACACCTTTGCCAGCAACCTCCGCACCCGCAAAACTTACACTATTGGTGTGCTGGTGCATGAACTGCAGAGTAACTTCATGGTCTCGGTTCTCGCCGGTATAGAGAAAGTAACGTCCGAAGCAGGGTATGACCTGATCATTGCCCATTCTTCGGAAAGCTTCGACAAAGAGGCCGCCAATGCAAAAAATCTTTTCCATAAGCGGGTGGACGGACTGTTTGTGTCATTGTCTCTTCAAACGACCAACCTTAAACATTTCAAAGCATTCCAGGATAAAAATATCCCGATCATGTTTTTTGACCGGGTGGATGAAAACTCCGACGCCACCAAAATCGTGATCGATAATTACCGGTGTGGCTACCAGGCGACCTCCCACCTGATCGAGCAGGGGTGCAAACGGATAGTAATGGTAACTTCCGACCTGCGCCGGAATGTTTATGCCCAACGGCACAAAGGCTACCAGGACGCTTTATTCGACCATAAGATCGCCTACGACAGCGACCTCGTCCTGATCAAAGATCTTAGCGAAGAAGGCGGCAGAACTTCCGCTTTGGAAATCCTTAAAAAGACACCTTTCCCGGATGGCGCATTTATTACCAATGATTTCACAGCGGCTGTTTGTCTGCAAACACTCAAAGAGCATGGGGTACGGATTCCGGAAGATATAGCGATCGTCGGCTTCAACAACGACAAGATCTGCAAGTTCGTAGACCCTAATCTTACGACGATCAACTACCCGGGGTTTGATATGGGGGTCATTGCCGCCAAAAACATGATCCAGCATCTCGAAGGCAAATCCGCCATCGATACTACCAGCAAAATCGTTATCCATTCAGAGCTTATTGTAAGAGAGTCAAGTCGCCGGAAGAAGGGTTGATAAGCCGCTTACTGCAGCCTCAGGGTTCCCGCCGATTTATGTTCACCACCTTTATGACGGATTGTTACACAACCTGCTCTTTTCACCGCGCTGGAAGCGGCAAGTCATTTTGACATTTGCAATGAGAAGGTTCGGTTGGAGCGATGACCAGGTATTAAACGACCGGGGGCATTTTCCTGACCGCTTCTTGTTCGACGTTAGTTCGTTTCTTGTTCGACGTTAGCAGGGGATAATAAACTGACCGTACGAGATAATTCTAGCGCATTCAGGAGTCAAAAAAGGAAGGAAGAAAGGCGACAGGTTGACAGTTTTCGGCAAACCTGCTCCATTTAAATCTGTTTTAGCCATCCGTTTATTGCTTCCCTAACCTGTTCTTCAATGATGCCGGTGTGCCGGCGCAAAAAAAAGGAGGGGTGAAGAATCACCCCTCCGACGATTGCTATATAACTAGCTAACTGCTAAATGAAACACTGATTCGAAATCAATGTTGTCTAGTTAAGGATATCCTGAAAGTTCGTTCGATGGCCGTTGGCCGAAAAGGCATATACCCACCAGTGTCAATACCCTATACCAATCAGCAGGATCGCTTCCATCCAAATGCGGCACCCGGCCATCGGCCATCAGTCATCGGCCATCGAGTAGTGTCGGACAATCTCTTAACTAAACGGCATTGTATTAGAAATATCCCGGGTTCTGCGGAAACGCAGGACCTTCCGTAACAAGATTGATCTGTGTCTGCGGGATAGGTCTTAACATATTATACGGCTGCACACCTGCACCTGCTTCTGAATTGTATAACTGTACTCTTTCCACCAGCTTTTTTGTTCTGGAAAGATCCCACCACCGGGTATCTTCGGCGAAGAGCTCACGACTTCTTTCATCCAGGATAAAGTCAATGGTAACCTGCGCCGGTGTTACCTGTTGCGCAAGTATGTTGGCCGCATATTGTGCCGGAGTTTGATTTGCTTTCAACGCAGCTCTTGTTCTGAGTACATTGATCATATCGGCAGCCTGCTGGGGAGTGCCTCCCCCTTTCACCGCTGCTTCCGCAGCGATCAGGTACAGGTCAGAGAACCGGAACATGATATAAGGTCTGTCGGAATAGTCATTCATATCAACCCTGGTGGAATCATCAAATTTCCGAACACTTGGATAGAATGCAGTAGTAAACGGCACAGTGACACCGGCCAGATGCTCAGGCTCAAAAATAACTCCTTTGAATGCGGCTCTCTGAGCTGGCGTTATTACCCGGTCAGCCATCCAGATGGATGTATCAACCTGGTTGATAAGTGTGCCTCTTGGCGTTGTTGCACCCGTAGTACCTCTGACAGAATTGGCAACGCTGTTAGACAGCCAGGCGGTCTGGAATGTTCCTTCATACCGCGAATCAGTGGCCCTGTTGGCAAACGCTACATCATACACATATCTGGAATTCGGTCTGATCCGCTGATAAGGGCGGCCATTGGCCGGATCGCGTACTGTCATGTTCGCACCACCTGTAGCCGGATAGTTTGCATTGATATTGGTATATGTAGGGCGCCAGAAGAAATTCGATTGGTTTGCTCCTGCACCTCCGCCACCTGAACCAGGGGAATTATTCTGACCGTATTTCAGGTCTCTTGTATGATCGATCACAAACATCACCTCACGGCCATATTCATTCCCTTCTCTGAACACATCAGGGAAATACGGAAGAAGATCCAGTCCATAAGTCGCTTTATTATCAATTACACTTTTGGCTGTCGTATATGCATTTTGGAAATCCGTTGCCTGTGCCGCATCAGACCATCCTCTCCACAAATATGTTTTGGCCAACAGGTACAATGCAGTGGCTTTGCTTGCAGGTTTGCCTGTGCCGGCAGCGGGCGTATTCGGAAGATCAACAGACGATTCTGTAAAATCTTTTATGATCTGTGCATACACATCCGCTATGGGCGCTCTCGAATCGGCAGTTGATGCAGATGTATTAAAGGTAGTATGCAATGGAACCGCTCCGAAAGTGGTGACCAGGTAATAGTAACAAAATCCACGCAGGAATTTTGCTTCGGCCAGCAACTGCGTTTTCGTGGCAGCGGGAACATTTGCATCGGCACCATATTGCAAGATCCCATTTGCGGTATTGATATCAATATATAGTGTATTCCATAAACCAAGGTAATCATCCGTATTGCTCTTTATGCTCGCATTATTATACGTGAACCACCAGATCACGTCAGCGGCAGATCCTCGTTTCGATTCATCTGTACCCGTGTTGAAGAGTTGTGTAAAGATCTGCGTACCCCAGAGTCCGCGGAAGCTGGAATAGATCCCGGCAACGCCTCCCTGGAGACCATCTGCCGTGGTAAAAAAGCTGGGAGCGAAGAATGTTCGCGGTTGTTCTTCCAGGATCTTTTTACAGCTTGTGCCGGAAAAAATCACGATAGCAAGCACAACTATGATATATCGGTAATTTTTATATTTCATGTTAGTGTATTTATAAGTTAAAATCTCAGGTTGACGCCGAAAATGAACTGACGGGTTGATGGAACTCCCATACCAACCAGCACGGCACTTGTTGGAACGGCTCGCTGTCCTCCCTGTGCACTGATAGCTGCGTTGTTGGTATTGGATCCATTTCCTTCAGGATCGATACCAAGACCATCTTTTACCAATGGAGCCCATAGTATGAACGGATTCTGAGCAGAAACATATAATCTCAATGATTGAATACCTGCTTTCGTCAGCCATCTGTTCGGAACTGTATAACCCAGATCGATCGTTCTCACTTTGATGAAAGATCCATCGCGGTAAGTAAGTGTTGAGGTGAAATTCTGGCCATCTCTGCCGGCATCAGGTTGAGGGAAATCATTGGTAGGATTGGTTGGCGTCCAGTAATCCACCTTTTGTTGCTGCACACGGCTGTTGCCAAAGAAAGGAAAGCCTGCAGCACTACCATCGGCGGATAGATACGTAACAACGGCGTTCTGTCCGAAGCGACCAAACATCACCACGTTCAGGTCAAAGTTTTTGTACGCAAAATGGTTGGTTAAACCTGCCACGAAATCCGGCTGATAGTTGCCAATGATCTGCTTATCGTCTGCAGTGATAGCGTTATCCTTGTTCACATCCTCGATCTTGATATCGCCTGGCGCAACTCCGTAGACAGCAGCCTGCGCAGCCTCACTTGTTTGCCAGATGCCAACTTTCCTGTAATCAAAGATCACGGCAATAGGTTGACCAACGAACCAGCCGTTTCCGATATCTCTTTGCAGATTATTTTGAAGGGCTACGATCTTCTCCCTGTTGAAGAAGGCGTTGAAATCTGTGCGCCAGGTGAATCCGCTTTTTGTCTCCACGTTCAGACTGCTCAATGTAAACTCCATACCATGAGAAGATGTTTTACCCACGTTGGTCAGCTGCGAGTTCACACCAACGCTGCGCGGAAGCTCTTTACTTAGCAGGATATCTTTTGTGCTGGTCCTGTAATATTCAATTGTACCAGACAGCCGGTTATTGAAGAGAGCGAAGTCAACACCTATATTCGTTCCAGCCGTCTTTTCCCAGGTCAACAGTGGATTCGGTGCTGTGTTGATGGTATAGCCATTGGCAAGATTAACGCCGGCTGTTGTACCTGCTCCAAAATTATAGAAATTTGAGTTCAGGCTTCCAAGCGTTGTATAGGCATTGATGCCCGCGTTGGAACTGATACCCCAACCTGCTCTCAATTTCAGGCTGGATACAAAGCTCACATTCTCCATGAATTTCTCCCGATCGATATTCCATCCGATAGATGCTGCCGGATACGTTGTATACTGATGACCTGGCGCCAGCACCGACGCACCATCTGTGCGGACCGTTGCTGTGAGCAGATACTTATCATCAAAGGAATAGATTGCCCGGCCCATGTAGCCAATAAGTCCAGACTCATTGAAATTTCCTCCCTGTGGAGTAACGGTATTCACCAATACCCAGTTATAATCCTGGATAAAATCTGCGGGCACACCAAAACCATTGAACTGCTGTGCCTGGAAATGATTTTTTTGCACTTCCTGGAGAGCCTGCACCGTTAACTTATGTTTATCAAAGGTCCTGTTATACTCAAGTGAGTTATTGATCGTATACTGCCATCCTTCGGAATTGTTCTGGCTAAGGTTAGCCCCTGCTGCGGTGGTATTCGAATTGAATACCGTGTTAGGACCAGTATAGTTATTGTTCATCGTTTGCGACCATCCATAGCCGAAGGTTGTTCTGAACTTGAGGTCTTTCAATATTTTAACCTCTCCATAAAAGTTATGCTGGAACTGGTACCTGCGCTGATAAGCCCTGATCAGGTCATCATTGCCAATAGATGTCAGCGGGTTGATCTGCTGCTGATCAGCACCCTGCTGGATGGCGGGCCTGAAGTTGAGCGAACCATCGTCATTATATGGCTTGAACAATGGCGACAGTCTTGTTGCTGCACCATAAGCATTTGTACCGATCCTGTTCGATTTATTGAGTGTATTGAAACTTGTAAAGCCAACTTTGATGCGCTCAGAGATCTTATGATCAATATTTACACTGAAAGAGAAACGGTCAAGATTCTGATCATGTACCACACCGGTTTCCCTAAAGTAACCGAGGCCGAAATAGAACTGGGTTCTTTCATTACCACCACGTACACTCACATCGTGTGAGGTTCTGATGCCCGTAGTAAGCAGAAGATCCTGCCAGTCTGTGCTGATCCCCTGGGCGAGATTTGCCTGTTCATCCGCCGTAAGCGCGTACAGGTTCTGGCCCGGCGTGTTGGAGTTACCCGCCGCTGCATCTGCTTTGAACTGTGCATACTCTGCTCCGTTGAAAAGATCGTAAGTGCCGATGACATTCTTAAATCCCATGTACCCGTTATAAGAAGTAGTCGCCTTACCCGCGGAACCGCGTTTGGTAGTAATGATCAGTACACCATTGGAACCGCGTGAGCCATAGATGGCGGTAGCAGACGCATCTTTCAGGATATCTACGTTCGCAATGCTTTCAGGATCCAGGTCGTTGATGCTGCCACCATAGACCATTCCATCGACCACAAGAAGAGGATTATTGTTGCCACTTAAAGAGCGGCTTCCCCTGATAAGAATTCTGCCTCCTGCGCCGATATCAGAGCTATTGCTCACGATATCCACACCGGCAGCCCGTCCCTGCAACTGATTATAGATATTGGGAGCTTTGATCTCATTCAGCGTTTCCCCTTTCACGGAAACAGTAGAACCTGTTACATCCCTTTTCCGTTGGGTACCATAGCCGATCACCACTACATCACCCAGGGATCTCTCATCCCTGGCAAGCGTTACATTAACTTCGGAGGAGGTGACAGTAACTTCTTTTTCAACATAGTTGATAGCACTGATCACAAGGGTTGTTCCGCTGGAAACTGCAATAGAAAAATTACCGGAAGCATCAGAAGCGGTGCCACTGGTGCCGCCTTTTACGACAACAGAAGCATCCGGAATCGCTTCTCCTTTATCATTGGTGATACGCCCCTTAACATTGATGTTCTGGGCAAAGGCCATAAAAGCAAAAGCCTGCAAAACCAGCGTAATGCAGAATGCTTTACCGATCCGTTCAAACATGGTTGTTGATTTTTTAAGCATAGTTAATATTTGGTAGTTAACACATCAGAAATGAGTACCCTGGCATGGCTGACCAGGCTGAGGAAAGACAAATCGCGAATAATTGTGAGGAGGAGGTTTGTCCGAATTGCCAGTTAGAGAAAAAAAGTTTGGCAGTGCCTTGCAAAATATGATGGTCGGTGGACCCGCAGAGAGGGGTCTGACCACGGCAGGCGGTATTGATGATCTATGGTTCATACAGCAGCTAATTAAGTTTTACATCAAAAAATGAAATCGATTGCATTTTATATGCTTAAAAAAACAACTTTTCAGTTGTTCCAGCCTACAATCCTATTTTTCTTTTCTGCTTGTAAAAGGGGCGAACGCAATCTTTTGTTACAGGCATTTTGTGTTGAACCTAACGAATAAACAGGTTCAACAGATGCAATATAGATTATTTTATGAAAAATACAATCGATTTCATTTTTTTTAGAAAAATACCGGGCGACTGATCCGGGGTCGCCTCCCCTTCTTCCTGTGCTTTAGCAAGGGCTAACGTGCCGGATGCCGTCCGTTCAATGCAATCGATTTCATTTATTTTAGGAAATATATTTTACCTTCACGCCCATAGCAAGCAATCCATCGCATGAAGAAAGGAAAGGATATTACGATATATGATATTGCCCGGGAATTGAATATCTCCGCTGCCACGGTCAGCCGCGGCTTACAGGATCACCCCGCAGTTAATAAGAAGACCAAAAAGAAGATCAACGACTTTGCGGAAGAGATCGGTTATCGCACCAATCACTTTGCCAGCAGCCTCCGTAAACAGCAAACCAAGACCATTGGTATCATCGTTCACGAGCTGAACAGTAATTTCATTACTTCCGTACTGGCGGGAATTGAAAAGATCACGGCACAGGAAGGATATGATATCATCATTACTCATTCTTCCGAAAGTTCAAAAAAGGAAATTGCTAACGCTAAAAACCTGCTGTATAAAAGAGTGGATGGCCTGATTGTGTCTTTATCGGCTGATACCGAGAACCTCGATCATTTTCAGCCTTTCTTCGAAAAGAATATTCCGGTCCTTTTCTTCGACCGTGTTGAGCAGGACGGGGACAAAACGGTCGTCGTGATCGATAATGTAAAATGCGGTTATATGGCTACCCAGCACCTCATCGATCAGGGCTGCAAGCGTATCGCCCACGTAACATCCAGCCTCACCCGCAATGTTTATGAAGAACGGTTCAGGGGCTACAAACAGGCGTTGATGGATAATGGAAGAACATTTGACAAGAATCTCCTGATCGTGGAGGATCTCGATAAAAACGGAGGGATCGAAGCTGCCAACAGGATCCTCGCAATGAAATCACGGCCCGATGGCGTTTTCATTACGAACGATTTTGTGGCGGCATTCTGCATGCGTACGCTGATCAAGAACGGAATATCCGTACCAAAAGATATCGCGATTGTTGGCTTCAATAATGACGCGATCGGTGAACTGATCGAGCCGGAACTGACCACTATCAACTACCCGGGCGAAGATATTGGGGAGATCGCTGCGAGAAACCTGATCAATCATCTTAAGGGAACAGGTAATCTGCAGCAGACCAATACGATCGTGGTTAAATCAAACCTGCTGGTGCGGCAATCGTCATTACGCTTATCAGCGAATGGTAAGGCAGCCAAGAAGTGAGCATCCGGATGAGAAGTGCATTCTTGTTTGTCCGGCTTAGGTTCGCGCGGATTGTAAACCTGCTTATTTCGAATCCACCGATATCTTATTGCTGATCCTGAAATAATCAAAATCCGCATATCCGCCCGCCGTTTTCGTTGCATAGTTAAAGAGCCCGAAGCGGTATCCCATAAAATGCGGAATCGTATAGGCCATCTTTAAAGCTGATCCGATCTTTTTCCAATCTTTTCCATCCAGGCTGTAATAAAAATATCCTCTATCTTTTTTCTCTTCGAAATTGCCATCAGCCTTTAAGTAAACAACAGCCTGTTCAACCGGAATACGTTCCACTTCCAATGGTTTGCCGCCATCAGCATTGACCATCACGATAGACCTGCGGCCATCCTCCATCTTCACTCCTACCCAGCCGTATTGTTTTTGCAAAAGCGTCAATCCTGCCACATCTCCGTCCTTCATACCGCTTGCATCAACAGACGTGATAGCGGAAGAGTATGGACCGAACGTGCGTTGCGTCAGCATATTTTTCACCAGCAAAAACGAAGTATCGACGCGGCTTGTGGTGATACGCAGATATCCCGTCCGTTGCTTCAAAGACCAGTGTGCATGATCGGGATTATGATTCCATTGCCAGGCAAGCGGAAGCGGTGCATCATTTTTCTTGCGGCTGAATTCATCTGAGCTGACAATGCCAGGAATAAGTCCGCGGCTTGCCGGCAGACCAGTCAGCGTATCCGGCACTTTCCCATCCACTCCCAGCACAGGCCAGCCATCTTCCCAGGTAACAGGTACCCAGTATGGAATGCGGCCAACTGCACCGTAATCACGGAACAGATAAGCATACCAATCTCCTTTAGGAGTGCTGATCAATCCGCCCTGCGCAACTCCTTTATCCTGCAATACAACTTTGCCTTCATAAGGCCCCGTGATCCGGTCTGCCCGGTGCACGATCACCGTACGCATGCCCCCTTTCGGCCAGGCGATGTTGAACAAATAGTATTTGCCATTCACCTTAAAGAGTTGCGATCCTTCGGCCGGAAGGCCAACATTCGGACCGGCCGGTAAACTAGCATTTTCG
The DNA here is from genome assembly GCA_040509495.1 of Chitinophagaceae bacterium. Classification (GTDB taxonomy): domain Bacteria; phylum Bacteroidota; class Bacteroidia; order Chitinophagales; family Chitinophagaceae; genus Terrimonas_A. The sequence goes on from JBEVKW010000467.1 coordinate 24,118, forward strand.
ATCACCACTTTAGGCTCTGTTCCCGGCCTGATACCAGACAGATCATCTTTTAATTCATTCAAAATGATCCTGCCGCCACCATTCATCAGGTAAACTTTTCCGTCATCATCAAAAAATAATGTATGATCGTGAAGGGATGGCTTGAATGAAATGGCCCTCCATGGTCCTTTCTCTATATTCTTTGTTGTATAAACATATGTCTTACCGGTCGTCTGCGCGAAAGTGGTTACGTAATACGTTCCATTATGATACCGCATCGAACTGGCCCATGATCCACGTCCGTACGTGCTTTGACCATTATTGAGCGTCAATGCATCAACAGTATCAAGCACATCATAAGCATAGCTGACAAGCGTCCAGTTGACCATGTCTTTTGACTTCATGATCGGCACACCAGGACTCATGTGCATGGTGGTACTGCTCATGTAATAGGTATCTCCCACCCTGATCATGGACAGATCGGGTACATCCGCGAAGATGATCGGGTTTTGCGCGTGCTGTGCTGAGGCAGTTGATAAAAAGGATAAGCCGATGATCGCGGAGAGCAATGCTGGCTTAATGGTTAACGGCTTTATCCGGAAAGATAGTTTCATAATTAAGCTTGAATAAGACAAGGCGATATTGTTGAATGCAGTTATCATTACTCGTTCACGATTAATGTGTATACGGCTCCAATCCTCGTAGGCAGGTCATATATAAAAGTGGGCTTTAACTGTGGTTCCTGTTTAGGGACTTTCGGGGATACGATTGCAGTGGCCACCTCTTCTACCGCAAAATACGGGTTGATATTTATTCCTTTTGCCGGCATTAACGCAATTCCATTTGCACTGTTTATAGCATTGGGAACTCTCAATCTTAAATTTCCACCCAGGTTCGACCGGATAACTGCTTTTACCAGTTTGCCATCTTTCCATTGCAGATCCTGTATTTCGAAACCGCCAACGGCCCGGATGCCTTTGATGCTGCCTGATGGCCATACATCAGGCAATGCAGGTAATAAATGAATTTCCCCATTTGCGCTCTGAATGAGCATTTCTGTGATACCGGAAGTGCAACCGAAATTTCCATCTATCTGAAAAGGCGCATGTGCATCAAAGAGGTTGTTGTAAGTACCGCCGCCGCCTGCATTTGTCCCAACCGGCGTAAGTTGATTCTGTATAAGTTTGTATGCATGATTGCCATCCAGTATCCGCGCCCACCAGTTCACTTTCCATCCCATGCTCCAGCCGGTTGAGATATCGCCGCGTTGGAGCAACGTCGTTTTTGCGGCACTGTATAATTCAGGTGTACGATAGGCTGAGATCTGGTTGGACGGGAACAAACCGTACAAATGCGAGACATGCCGGTGGTTATCCTTGGGATCATCGAGATCATCCAACCATTCCTGCAACTGACCATATTGTCCTATTTGCATGGGAGGAAGCCGTTTGCGCATCTGGTGCAATGTATCAGCAAATGCAGCGTCTTTCTTTAAAATACCGGCAGCCCTGATCGTACTGGAAAAGATATCAAAGATGATCTGGTTGGTCATGGTTGTACCGGCATCGATGGACGCACCTGAACGGCCACGTGGTGAATTTTCAGGCGACATATCGGGATTGCTGACCAGCCAGTGATGCACAGGCTCTTCCACCAGGAAGTCTACATAAAATGTAGCCGCCTCTTTCATCACCGGGTAAACAGATGCCAGAAACTTCTTATCTCCGCTATACAGGTAATGTTCCCATAAATGCTGGCTTGTCCATCCACCGGCAGCACTCCAGACGCCCCAAAGCGCGCCATCAACAGCACCCGTTGCCCGCCAGATATCCGTATTATGATGCGCCACCCATCCGCGTGCGCCATACATATCGCGTGCGGTTTGTTTTCCTGTCACAGAAAGATCCTTAACCATTTGAATAAATGGCTCGTGCAATTCAGCAAGATTTGTTTTCTCCGCCGGCCAGTAATTCATCTGCGCATTGATATTGATCGTGTACTTGCTATCCCATGGCGGCCTGATCTTATCATTCCAGATCCCCTGCAGGTTAGCCGGCTGTCCACCAGGCTTTGAGGAAGAGATCAGCAGATAGCGTCCAAACTGAAAATACAATGTAACAAACTGCGGATCATTCGCCGATGCAAAACTCTTCAGCCGCTCATCTGTTGGCTCGTTGATGGCATCAGTTGTTCCAAGATCCAATGACGATCTGTTGAAAAATTTTTGATACGCTGCGATATGCTGTTGCAGGGTGACAGGATAAGACCTTCTTATCGCTTTCGCCAGATAATTCATCGCCTGTTTACCCTCATCACCGCTGATATCACTGTAGTTGATAAAATTAGTGGCGATAGAAGTATAAATTGTTGCCGTGGTAGCTTTATCAACGATCAAGGCTGTATCATTAGCCGTTAACGAGCCGCCTTCGAGCCGGATCTGTGTGAGGCCTTTGAACTTCACCATCCCTTTCACTCCTTCATGATCCATGGCTGTGCCTTCTATCGTCAGCAATTTAACCGGCGATATACTGACCGAGGCTTTCGGTTGCGGCGTAGACATGGAAGCGATAAAAGAAAGACTATTCGGTTTGCTCGCCGTCAGTCTTGTCACCAATACCCTGTCAGGAAATGACGCGAACACCTCTCTTGTATACTTTACGCCGTCTACCGTATATGTGGTTTTTGTTACAGCTCTTTCAAGGTCAAGCTCGCGGTAATAATCAATGTAGTTATTATGGTTATTAAAGCTCAAGAGCAAACTACCGACCGGTTGAAACATCTGCCCGTGTGACTTTTTCGTAATGATCGCACGATTGGCCACCCGTTCTGCATCCTTGTGCTTTCCATCAAAGATCAGCTGGCGGATGGTTGACAGGGAATCCAGCGCCATGGGATTATCGTTGCAGTTAGGGCTTCCACTCCAGACTGTATGTTCGTTCAGCTGAATGATCTCCTTTTCAACATTTCCATACACCATCGCGCCAATACGGCCATTCCCAACAGGTAAAGCATTTTCCCATACTTTCCCTGCGGGCTGCTTATACCACAGCTTCAGACCATGTTTTACCTGGCCCTGGCTCGATAATGCGGAAAGTAAAAGAGAACATAGCAACAATCGCTTCATCAGGTTATTCTTTATCGTATGAGTGATGTTATGAAATAAGAAAGCGGGGCAAGATCTTTCTATTGGCCATTCCGCAATAGCCTGACGTAGTACACCGGTCCCGCAGTGCTGCCGGCTACCGATTGAAATTTTACGACAACCGACTTTTTCCCTTTCAATAATTCTGCCGGAATCTTATATTCCACTTCCTGAAAGCGCTGATCGGGCCATTTGCCGGTATTATCAACTGAAACGAATTGCTGATCATCCAGGTAGATATCAAACTTCCTGTTACCACGATCACCACCAAGAAAACGCAAGCCAAGTGAAAGACCGGTTTCTCCATTCGTAGATAGTTTATATGAGAAGGAACCTCCATCTCTTGCGTCGCGCCAGAAATGATCAAGGGTATTGCCTGAATTGGAATTTTTCCGCTCCATGAAATGGTCGGCTTCAGGCTGTTGCTCCCCCGGCGCTACAAAATCAACCGTGCGTTTCTGCAAAGCGATATTCACTGCTTCTACCTTTGCCAGTGAGTCAAGGTAGTACCGGTAGCCGGTAGAAGACAAATTCATCCAGTATATCATATACCGTGCGTCATGAATACCAAAGAACGGTTCAAGCAAGATCTTTTCAGCTTTAGCAGTTTTCAATGAAGACGCGGTAAAATGAAGGGGTTGTTTACTCACAGGCTTCAATGCAGCAGCGATACGCTTCGCATCATTTTCAATAATGATCGGTGCTTCGTTGACCGGTAATTTCTTTCCACTGGCAATGTGGCCCCAGCGACTATCACCTGCTACGAGACCACGCAGATCTTCTGTACCAGCCCTGGCACCCAGCAGCACAGGTCCGTGAAGCACCGCTATGTAGTTGGATATACCCGGCATCTGCTCTATCCTGTTCTGCATTGGCAATGCCACGTTCACCTTATCTCCATCCTTCCACTCCCGCTCAATGACAACGTAGGAAGACGCATCTTTTTTAACCGGATAGGACTTACCGTTGACGGAGATCTTCAAGGCACCTTCTTTTACCCAAGATGGATAACGGATCATCAGTTTGAATTTCGCGGCCCCTTTAATGAGGATACTTGTTTGCTCTTCAAAAGGAAATTTCGTCTGCTGCGTGATCTTTACATTCTTCTCTTTCCAATCAAGTTCAGAAGCGACAAATAAGTTCACGAACAGTGAATCAGACTGATGCGTGTAAATAAACTGACCGTACTTTCCGTGATTCTCCATACCAGAGCCAACGCAACACCACATCGCTTCATTCGGCGCGGAATAAACCCGGTAATGACGCGGACGCGCGGAGGTGAAATACACATAGCCACCGTGGACAGGATGTTGCGTTGACAAAATATGATTATACAAAGTCCTTTCATAATAGTCAACGTATTTGGCTAAAGGTTTTTCCCTGAATAGCCCTTCGGTGAGTTTGAGCATATTGTAGGAGTTACAGGACTCAGGTCCTTCCACCTCATTTACAAAATCGATCGAAGCCGCTGCACTTGGGAAGAACTCACGGCGACTGTTACCTCCAAATGCCAGCGTCCTGTTTCCGGTAACCGTTTCCCAGAAAAATGATGCGGCTTTATCATAATGATCATCTCCTGTCAATTCAGCTATACGCTGAAAGCCTACAACTTTAGGAACTTGTGTGTTGGCATGTTTGTTATCAAGATTATCACGTCTTTCTGCCATTGCATCAAGCAATACTTTGTGCGAAAACCGCTTTGCTGCAACAGCGTACTTCTCCTGGGAAGTCATTTTGTAGGCATCGATCAGCACTTCATTCATTCCTCCATATTCGATGTCAAGCATGGTCTGCATTTGCTGATCGCTTAATGCAGAAGTAATATCAATCGTCCAGTCACAAAAGCCGAGGAACAGTTTTCCTGCATCTTCATTGCCGGCATACAGCCATGCATCACGGAGCCCCGCAAACATCTTGTGTACATTATACCACGGAACCCATGCTGCGCGTAGCGCACCAAAGTCAGCCTTCCGCAGACCTGTCCATATAGCTTTACTATTTGGAACACCGCCGACATAACCTTTTGCCCAGTCAGGATTATTGGCAGCATTCGCCTGCTCACAGGCCTTCAGTTCCCCGATCATGTATTCCATCTTTGCCTTGCATTGCTGATCTCCCGTTGCAGCATAATTCATCGCTAAGGCAGTGAGGTAATGCCCGCCAACGTGGCCGTCCAGTCCATCCCAATTGGCATACCCTTTCGCCTTTGCCGGTAAGCCGGCTTCTTTGCGGAAAGGATAGATCAGTCGGTCAATATCATACTGCAACAGGTGTTTGATGTTAAGGTCACGCGCATGACGAAAAAGGCTGTCCTGCAGCTTAACATCCTGCAGCGGAAATTCGTTTTTATACAGCCTGTTCTGAGCAACAGCGTTCTGTAAACAAACGGATATAAACAGAAGGAAGAAAGAGAAGGAAAGAAAAATTCCTTCTCTGAAAAAACGTTTTGCAGGCATGATGAATCGTTTAATTCGGTTAACGGGGGCTGATCGAAAATAATTGTCAACTTTACAATAATTATCCCGGTTACAGGTACAATTATAGGTAATTTTCCGTTTCTTGCAATCGATTTCATTTTTTAATTAAGAATAAATTGCTAAACAGACTTTATTTCACTGTTCCTGAAATCTTTTAATAACGAATTATGCTTACCACGTCAATCCCGCACATCATGTCCCGGCATGTCCTCTTGCACGTTAATATTAAAAAATGGCTCTTAGTACATCTACCTTTCCTGTTTGCCATTGTTTTAGTGTGTTCAACAAGTAATTGCCAGGCTCAGCAAGGCACCATTCAAAGCCCTGATAAAGACATTACGGTAACGGTGCAACATACTGATGGCATACCCTCGTACAGTGTCAGCTACCGGCGTAACACTGTGATCAGATCTTCACGGCTTGGTTTGATAACTTCACTGGCAGATTATTCCAAATCACTTCAGCTGCGCAGCGTTTCAGAAACAAAAGCTGTAAAAGAATCCTATGAACTATTCACAGGGAAAAGAAGCAAGGTAAATTTCAAAGCTAACAGGAAAATATTTTCCTATACAACAGCGGATGGCAAACCCCTGAATATCCAGTTCCATGTTTCAGATGATGGAGTAGCTTTCCAGTATATTATACCCCGAACCAATGCAGATTCTATTTCTGTATCAGACGAACTGACCACCTTTACTTTTGATACCGCCGCAAAGGGCTTTCTCCAACCAATGCAGGTTGCTAAAACCGGCTTTGAAAGCACCAACCCGGCTTATGAAGATAACTACCGGCAGAATATTCCGGCAGGTACAGCAGCCACGGCAGGTTGGGTATATCCGGCATTGTTTCAGACAGGTGACACATGGGTGCTGATCACGGAAGCGGGAATGGACGGCACATATTGCGCAACGCGTCTCACAAATGCAAAAGGTGACCCATCCTATAAGATCAGCTTTCCCGACCCAAGGGAAACCATGGCACCGGATGGTATCCTGCCACGATCAGGTCAGCCATTCACTTCTCCGTGGCGCGTCATTACCATCGGAAGTCTTGGCACCATCGTTGAATCAACCAACGGAACTGATCTCGCTGCAAAATTCGCTGGTGGCGACACAAAATGGATCAAACCCGGTAAATCATCCTGGAGCTGGATCATGTCCAAAGATGATTTTATTACCTATGACGAGCAGAAAAAATACATCGATTTTGCAGCCGACATGAAATGGCAGTATTGCCTTGTTGATGCAAGCTGGGACACGAAGATCGGGTACGATAAGATCAAAGAACTTGCTGCATACGCCAATTCAAAGAACGTAGGATTGCTATTATGGTATAACTCTGCAGGCAACTGGAATACTGTTAAAATGACGCCAAAGGATAAAATGTTAACGCATGAGAGCCGCGTAAAAGAATTTACACGTTTAAAAGAAATGGGCGTAAAAGGTGTTAAGATCGATTTCTTCGGCGGTGACGGCCGGTCTGTAATACAATACTACATCGACATACTGAAAGACGCCGCACAATTCGAAATGCTTGTCAACTTCCATGGAGCAACCCTTCCAAGAGGATGGAGCCGCACTTATCCAAACCTGGTGACCACTGAGGCGGTGAAAGGATTTGAAATGATCACCTTCAGCCAGGGTGACGCTGACCGCGAAGCCAATCATTGTGCGATGCTTCCATTCACCCGTAATGCTTTTGATCCGATGGATTTCACACCAATGAATCTTTACCGGATCCCGACCCAGGTCAAAAGAAAAACAACCAGTGCCTTTGAACTGGCCACGTCCGTACTCTTCTTATCGGGAATACAGCATTTTGCCGAATCACCGGATGGTATGAGCCATGTACCCGCAGAAGTAAAAGCGTTTCTTCAACGTTTACCTGTACGCTGGGATGAGGTTAAATTCATTGAAGGTTTTCCCGGTAAGTATGCAGTGATCGCAAGAAAGGCGGGGAATAAATGGTATGTTGCCGGATTTAACGGAGAAAGTACGGCAAGAACGATCAGGCTGGATATAAAATCTTTTAAAGCAAAAAAAGCACTGCTGATCAAAGACGGAGCGAGCCAACTGGAGTTTGACATTTCAACGCCGGCACTGTCTTCGACAATAGATGTGGTGATGCAGGGCGCTGGCGGCTTTGTGGTAGAGTTGGATTGAATCAGTCTGGCGTAATTTCCCGCAGATTACGCCGATCCTACATCTTCAAAGCAGTAAACATACCCGTTAACAAATGAACCAATATCCGGATGCGCAGATCACGAAGATAATATTCTGACAAAAGGAATTATCTGCGTGATCTGCACATTCCATTTTCATTACCTGAACAGTTAAACATCCTCCTGAAAACAGAATAACAACATCTGTGAAATCTGCGGAAAATATGCCTGCCTATCATTCAGACTTTTTCTTCTTCTGCGCCGCATATTCCGAAGGCGACAAATTAAACTTCAGCTTGAACGCCTTTGTAAAATAACTCGGTGTTGCAAACCCGACCGCATAGCTGATCTCCACGATCCGCATATCCGTATTCTCTAATAACTCTGCTGCTTTGTTAAGCCTCACCGAACGTATGAACTCAACCGGTGTTTCTCCTGTGAGATCAACCACTTTATTGTACAGTGTAGCGCGGCTCATGAACAGGTGCTTGCTTAATTGCTCAACAGACAAATCATCGGCATCTAACTTCTCTTCAATATATTCTGTGATCTTCAAAAGCAACTTATCATTTTCTGACTGTACCTCAACCGGTGCGGTGTCGACCTTCAATCGCCGTTCATATGTTTCTTTCAACTGATGGCTTAACAACAGAATATTGCGGATCTTCACTTTCAGTATATCCGCACTGAATGGTTTGGTAAGATAATCACTCGCCCCCGTCTTCAATCCTTTCAATTGATTTGCATCTCCGGTCATGGCAGTAAGGAGAATGATGGGAATATGCGCAGTGCGCTTATCTGCCTTGATCTTATTGCTCAATGTAATACCATCCATCTGTGGCATACTGATATCACTGATGATCACATGCGGATGTGAGGACAGGGCTTTCTGCCAGCCTTCCTTTCCATCAGCAGCCTCTATCACTTTGTAATGTGCTTTCAAATGATCCCTGAGGTATACTCTGAAATCTTCATTATCCTCGATCAAAAGTACTTTCAACAGTTCATCGCTTTTAAAAGTCATTTGTTCATCCTCTGCATTTACTATTGCCTCTTCAATCAATTCGCCTGAGGATTGCACTAATAACGGACGCACAGCTTCCAATTCCTGTAACGGCAACGAAACAACAAAATCACTTCCCTTTCCCAAAATACTGTTAACATCTATTGATCCACCATGTAAGCGAACAAACTCTTTCGTAATAGATAAGCCAATTCCGCTACCCTGGTTCATCACATCGGCAGACGTTTCACCCTGGAAGAATCTTTCGAATATCTTATCACGATCTTCTGCAGACATGCCGATACCGGTATCCATTACATGGATCATCACTCCTTCTTTTCCGGGACTGGCCCGTCCGATCCTGACGGTCACCTCGCCATCGGCCCCGGTGAACTTAAAGGCATTACTTAAAAGATTGAATAATACCCGTTCGATCTTGTCTTTATCGAATACAGTATAATAACTTTCAACAGATGAATTGAAGGCAAACCTTATTCTTCTGCGGTCTGCCAGATCTTTGAAGGCCTCGCTCACATCCCGGACGAATGCTACAAGATCAGCCTGAACAGTATTCAGCTTGAGTTCCTTCTCTTCCAGTTTCCTGAAATCAAGCAATTGATTGACCAGGTTAAGCAAACGCCGCGCATTCCGCTTCACCATATTCAACTGTCCGGCCTTCTCCCTGTTCGTTTCCTTATCCAGCAGATTTTCCACCGGTCCGGAGATCAGCGAAATAGGCGTTCTGAATTCGTGGCTGAGATTGGTAAGGAACTTGATCTTCGCCTGGTCAAATTCACGCTGTCTTTCTGCTTCTTTCCTTTCATCCTCGATCATTTGTTTTATCCTGAGCCGCTCCTGTTCGTCGGCAAACTTTCTCTTTAATTTTTGTATGCCCCTGTACCGTATGGCCCATAATATCAATCCGGCTACCAGGGCATACAAAATATATGCATACGCGGTACGCCAGAACGGCGGCTTTATATAAATGGAAATAACCTTCGCTTCTGTGCTCCAGCCTTCATTAAGACTGGTGGCCTTTACCAGCAGTTTATAGTTACCGGGATCAAGATTGGTGAACACAACTGTTTTTAGAGCTCCCACTTCATTCCATTTTTTATCAAATCCTTCAAGAAAGTAGGAATACTGATATTCGGTAGGATTGGTAAAATCAAGCGCCGTGAAATCCACTGAAAAATTCTGCCTGTATTTCAGCCTGATCTTTTCTGCAACACTGATATCTGAATCAATGATCGCGTTTCCCGGAAGCACATCCTGGTTATCTACTTTAAGGCCCGTAAATACAACCTTTGGTATATTCTGGTTATAATGAAGCTTCGCCGGAACAAAATGATTGAAACCTTCGAGGCCGCCAAAATACAATTCGCCACCAGATGTGCGTAAACCGGCTCCCGGAGCAAAAGAGCTTTGCTGCAATCCATTTTCGTAAGTATAGTTGCGTAAGCTTTTCGTTTTTACATCCAGCGAGCTGATGCCTTTATTCGTACTGAACCAGATCCGTCCCGCTTCATCCTGGAGAATTTTGAAGATCATAGAATTGGGCACACGCTGGCTGGTCTCCACACTTTTAATACCAGCAGTTGATGCATCAAAATAATACAATCCATTACCGGCTGTTCCAAGCCATACCCGGCCATCAGTCGTTGCAAGAAATGTATGGATGTCCTCGATCTGCAGCCCGGTATTACCGCGGTTATAAATTTTCAGCGTTTTCAGGACAGGATTGAACACATCGATGCCCCTGCCTGTAGATGCGATCCAGATATTACCGGCATTATCTTCTTCGATTGCTCTTACGAACGCAAGCGTTGCAGGTTTGTCCCCTGTTGCTCCGTGTATATATTCTTCGAATTTTTGAAACTTCCCCGTCTTCGGATCAAAAATATCAACGCTTTGTCCGTTTGTTCCGGCCCATACATTGCCATAGCGGTCTCTTTTCAACGCAAAGATCTCATTGTTCGATAATCCTGAGACCCCGTCCTCCTTCGTAAAATGCCTGATCCTTCCTGTTATGGTATTCATTACAAAGATCCCCTGGCGGTAGGTACCCACCCAAAGGTCATCCCCGGAGCGCTCCATTGACAGGATAGTCAGCGGCGTTTCACCCAAACTGATTTTTTTGAACAGCCCCGTGAACGGGTTATACAGGCTTAATCCCCCATCGTCTGTACCAACATAGATCTTTCCACCGGGAGCTTCAGCAAAGCTGGTCACTTTAGGAGAAGAAAGCCCCGACGGATCAAAGGGATTACTCTGCACCAGCGCAAAAGAGGTAAGGTTCTTATCATACTTACTGACCCCGCTTTGAAAGGTGCCTACCCAGTAAATACCTGCGGTGTCTATATAAAAACTTCTGAGCGACTTTCCTTTCAGGCTGAACTTATTCCTTGCATCATTAACAACACGCTGAGCTCTGCCCGTTTGCGGATCGAAGATATCCAGTCCGTTTTCCGTACCTACCCAAAGTTTTCCTTCCGGGTCTGCCGCCAGGCAATAGATCCGGTTACTTCTGATGGAATAGGGATCAGCATCTGCGTGCATGTACCGGACGAAGGAAGAATCTGAAGCAATAAATTTGTTCAGCCCCCCATCATTCGTGCCTATCCAAAGATCACCCCGTTGATCCTGCAGAATCGCTTTGATGATGTTGTCGCTGATAGAACCAGTATTCGGACCAGCCGCAAATAAAAGAAACTGATCAGTGGCCGGTTGATATAACTGCAGGCCGGCATTGGTACCTATCCACATCCTGCCATGATTATCTTCAAACAGGCTGGTCACGGTATTGGAAGCGAGGTGGCCCGGCACAGGATCCTCTGCTACATAACGCTTAACCGCACCGGTGGAATGATTGTAGCGAAATACGCCACCATAGCCGCCCACCCAAAGGTTGCCCTGCTTGTCGCCACACATCACCCTGGCAGCGTTTCCGTAAGTAAGATTGATATGCTCAAATGTATTCCGGCTCCTGTTATACAAAGACAACGATGCGCTTGTACCAACCCATACATTCCCGTCCTTATCTTCATACAGTCCCAGTACGCGGTTGGAGCGGAGCGTGGTAGAATCATTCACATTATGCCGGTAAACTGTAAAACGCAGCCCATCGAACTTGTTCAAACCATCATCCGTCGCGAACCACATAAAACCGTATTTGTCTTTGATGATGGCATTTACGGTGCTGGAAGAAAGTCCTTCCCTGCTTCCGAAGTTCACAAAGTGAAGGTCAATATCCTGCGCAAATAAGTCGGCAGAAAATAAAAGCAGCAGTATCCAAAAAACTTTATACTTCATGAGGCAAAACTTCACAGTATGGATGATGATCTGTATCAATGTTCAATCGCCGGACCAAGGTACGACTTTGAAAGGGTTCCCGCCGATTCCGCAGATTTTATCTTGTCTATTATTAAGATGCCAATATTTAAACGACTGTTAGTAGCCCGGATGCGCAGGTTACACAGACAATATCCATCGATAAAAACTAATCTGCGCAATCCGCGCCTTCGTATAAAATACCTGCCTGAGCAAAGTATGCTCTAACACTACGACTAATAAGATCTGCGAAATCTGCGGGAACTTACGCCAGTCTTTTCCCAAACGCCATCATTTCTTAAACTGCCACCAATCAAACTCAAACAATCGCCCTTCCCCTCCTTTAAAAACAAAGTAAATATCATGCTCGCCCGATGCGCGCAATACCCGCGCAGACAAAGTCTTCCAGGACGAATTGGCCTTTACGCCAAGCGTTCCGATCTTTACTCCATCCAGTGAATCCAACCTAACCTCTATCACACCACCACCAATACCTGAAACACTCGCTGTAAAATTTCTTGCGCCTTTCTTAAAATCCACATCCCGTACTTTGATGTAGTCACCGGAATGAATATCCGTAACGAATATATTTCCTCCGCCATGGCTGCTTGTCTCCACTCCTGTCGACCAGGCGATCGTTTCCGCTTGCTGCCGTTGATAGGGATCGGGTTTACCGACACCGGTTGCGAGGGATTCCGTTTGTTGAACACGTTGCAACGTACCATCCGCGTTGAAAAAAGCTTCATCCACACATACAGAGCGGGTAAAACCACCGCCACCGGGAAGGCCCGCATTGTGATAGAACATAAAGGTCCGGCTCTTATAATCCACTAAACCCGGATGATTGGTAAAAGCAGGCTTTACAGGCAATCTCGTCATAACAGTATCCTGGTACTTCCATGGACCGGTCGGCCTGTTACTTGTAGAGTACGCCAAATGCTCGGGAACACCGCCAGCTGCATATAGCAGGTAATAAAGACCATTCCGCTTATACAGCCAGGGCCCTTCTTCATACGCCGAAGGTCTTTTATCAGCTCCTTTATCACGATAATGGAATCCTTCCTTATCGAGCGGTACTTTCACCACGCCAACAGCCTTATCATAAGAGATCATATCCCTGTTCAGTTTCACATACCAGAGATCAGGATTTCCCCAATACAGATACGCCTGTCCATCATCATCAATGAATGCCGCCGGATCGATATCTCCCCAGTGTGCGGCGACCAGCGGCTTGCCCAGCGGATCAATGAACGGACCTGTGGGCTTATCAGCTACAGCCACCCCGATCGCCATTCTTTTCACCGTTGTATCCTTCACACATACATACCAGTAAAACTTTCCATCGCGTTCAATACAATGACTTGCCCACGCATCCTGCGTAGCCCACTTGAATGTTTTCAGGGAAAGCGGTGATCCACGGTCTGTCCAGTTCACCATATCTGTAGTTGAATATACATGCCAGTCCTTCATCGTAAACCAGGTTGAACCATCTTCATCATGACCGGTATATAAAAAAAGCGTGTCTTTGTGCACGAGTGCGGCAGGATCAGCCGTATAGATTGTTTGAATGATCGGATTCTGTGCATTTAACTGCAAAAAGCAAAAACTGCTCAGAATGAAGTAAAGTATGGTACGTTTCATGATTTTTTTATTCTGTACGATCTTGTTATTGTCTCTCCGCATTTATTTGAAGGGTAGTATGAGAAATGAAGCAATGCATGGCAAAGACATTTATTTACTCTCGTATTTGAAGAAGTCCACATCAACCCATCCTCCCAGGCTTTTAGTTGCGTAGTTAAAGATCGCAAACTTGCTGCCCATAAAAAGTTTGGTATAATCAAAGCGCATTGCAAAATCGATCCCGATCTTATTCCAGTCTTTATTGTTTAAACTGTAATAAAAAGTGGCGATATCCCTATTAAGATTAAAATCCGCATCCACGCGCAGGTAAATGATATCAGTAGTAAGACCAACACGAGCTTTCTCCTCCGGGTTTACGCCCAACACAGTCTTGGCGTTGTCCATATCCACTACATTGGTTGCCATGGTCAGAAACTTCTTTCCTTTTTCCATTATCACTGCCAGATTTCCGGCATGTCCGTTAAAGGCACTCAGACCGGCCACATCACCATCCTTCATCTTTGACATGTCAAGACCAATGATACCTGAACAGGTTGGGCCCTCCATCCGTTGCGTGATCGAATTTGGTGCAAGAAATAAATTGTCGACCACCCTGTTCGTTTTCAACCGGAGATAGCCAGGCCTCTCTGTGAGCGACCATGCTTCATTCACCGGGTTATGATTCCATTGCCAGTTGATCTTTAATTTCCTATCTGAAAAATCATCACTTTCCACAATCCGTTTTCCATTGTCATAGGTTTTCAAAGGTATCTTTGCACTCAGTGGCACTTTCCCCGTTGAATCACCCAGCATCGGCCAGCCATCAATCCAGCGGACGGGCATCAGTAAAGGAACACGGCCTACACCACCTCTGTCCTGGAAGATCAGTCCATACCAGTTGCCCTTTTCATCATCGATGATCGCGCCCTGACCCGCATAAGGAAACCCCGCGAAATTATCCTGCAGGATCACTTGTTTTTCGTAAGGACCGGTGATCTTATCTGCGCGATAGCAAACCTGTCGCCTTGGTTTCCCTCTCGGCCAGGAGATCATCAACAGATAGTACCTGCCATTATATTTCACCACCTGGCTGCCTTCCAGCAATCCTGTTTCCGTTCCATCGCGTTCGAAGATCTTCCTGTTAATACCATTGGGTTCCACATCCGAAAGATCTTTCTTCAATTCCCTTAAAGAGCCTGTACCGGAAAAAACATATACACGGCCATCATCATCAAAGAATAATGACGCGTCATGAAAATGCTGGGTGCGCGAGACGAGTGACCATTTTTCCGTCGACGGATTATTGGTTGAATAGATATAAGCCCGGTACGGTTGATCATTCGGCGAAAAGAGTACATAGTATTTCCCGCTGTGATAACGGATGGAAGAGGCCCACTGGCCTCTTCCGTAAACCGTTCCATTCAATAAATTATACTTTGAATTATCTGTCAGGCTATCGAATACATAGCTGGCAATTTCCCAGTGCACAAGATCTTTGGACTTCATCACAGGCGCACCCGGCATCAGATGCATAGTTGTACTGATCAAATAATAATCGCTGCCCGAACGCGTGACCGACATATCCGGTACATCAGCCCACATTACCGGGTTAGTGTAACTTGTAAAACCTTTTCGAGTCTCAGTTCCAATGGATGCATTTTTTGCACCTGCGCATCCGTTGATCAGCATTGCACCTAATGCAGCAACAAGGATTGTTGTAAAAATGGAATGATTCAAATTTCTACATTTAGCTTATGGGATAACAATATCGTTACCTGTTGTCGCATACAATCCGATCATCTGACCAGTAAAACCACCTGCCACATTCGTTGATAAAATATCACCGGAGACCGTACCCCCAAGGTTTTCGAAATTCACGCCATCAACGGAATAATTGAAGCGGTAATCATCATGGTTGCCGGACACCTGTAGTTGAACAGGTTTCTTTACATCGATCTGTTTGCTTGCTACGATAGTAGACTTTCCATTCTCGGTCCGCTCCAGCACGATATAATAACTTTCACCTTTCCTGGTCACGCCAAACACATAGTTGAACGATTCTTTCTGATAACAAACCAACCCGGCAAGTTCTTTTTCGGAAGCGGGCACATATTTCAAGGTTACCGTAGCATCGAATGTAATATGCTGCTGGCGATGGAAGAGTGTGGAGGTAGGTGTATTCGCTTTGATGTTCGCTGCAAAAGGTTTGATGCGCAGTCC
This sequence comes from Chitinophagaceae bacterium, assembly GCA_040509495.1. Classification (GTDB taxonomy): domain Bacteria; phylum Bacteroidota; class Bacteroidia; order Chitinophagales; family Chitinophagaceae; genus Terrimonas_A. The sequence continues at coordinate 40,050 of JBEVKW010000467.1, forward strand.
CTCTTTCGAAACCACGCTGAACGAATCGCGTGGGCCTCTGATACCAACCCAACGAAAATCAAGCGGACCATTCAGTTCATCTTTGAATGTGAAATTGCCGTTCGGAAAGAAGCCGGTTTCTCCAGTGCGGTTCGTAATGCCGGCCGGAACTTTCAGCTTCGGCTTCATAGGAACGAGTCCATTCTCAAACACAGGGAACTCACCTGACCAGTCCACCGGGAGAATGAATGTCTCCCGGCCAATATTCACCCGGTTCTTGTCATTCGGCCTGATACCAAGGAACACGCCATAATATTTTCCGCCGGGACCTTCAACCAGATCTGCATGGCCAGCCCAATCCACTTTATCTTTTCTGTTGGGTGGAAAATAGCGTTGGGTGAGGATCGGATTGCTGGGTGCAGGTTTGAATGGGCCTTTCGGACTGTCACTGACAAAGATCACTTCACTATGCCATCCGCCTGTACCACCTTCCGCACACATCAGGTAGTATTTACCATTTTTCTTGTACATGTGCGGTCCTTCGATCCAGATCGGCTTCTGCGTAATATCAACACCGCCGTCCACAATGATCTTATCTGATCCTGCAATCACCTGGTCTTTCTCCAGGTCATATTCCCAGATCTTGATCACACGATGCCCGTTATACAACTCCTTTCCTTTATCAGGTCCGTCATTGTGCACCACATACGCTTTACCATCTTCATCAAAAAACAAAGCAGGATCAATTCCGGCGAAATTTAATTTATACACCTCACTCCAGCCCTTCATCGGGTCTTTGGTCTTCACCACCATATTACCGATACCGCCGGCGATCTGCGTGGTGATCATGTAAAATGTTTCATTATACTGGTTGTATACGATAGCCGGAGCATAGATACCAGCAGAGATCCCCGACTTCTCTACTTTTAGTTGTGAAGGTCTGTCCAACACATGACCGATCTGCTTCCAGTTCACCAGGTCATTTGAATGAAAAATGGGCACACCCGGGAACATAGCAAAAGATGAGTTCACGAGATAATAATCATTCCCCTTACGCGTGATACTTGGATCAGGATAACATCCCTGCAAAATGGGTGAATAGAACTCATCTTTCCCAAGGGGATTGTCCGCATAGATCTTATCATTCCCCTTGTAAACAAACTGTGAGAACAAAGGCAAGTCCTTTTGCCCTTTCTTGTTTTTCTGAGCATTTGTACTTAGAGAGCAGACCATGCCGGAAACCAACAGGAATGCCGATACTTTCTTGATCAGCTCAAACCTTGATACAACTGTTTTCATCATAAGAATTTTGTATAGAGAATAAATGTGTTTTTTATTTTTTATCTGCATTGTGAAGTACCGGAGGTGCCCCGAAATAACTTGCATGTTTATTATCAGGATTTACAACAATGTTTTCCAGCACCAATTCCGGATCGATCATAAATACTTTAAGGGTATGCAACCCGGCTGTTTTCACATCAAGCTCAACATCCAGCCAGCGGAGGTTATCAAATACATCGCTGCGGCGTAACATTCTTGCACCTGATAGTGCATACTGTTTTTCTGCACGGGGCAATGGCTTCAATACTTTTGACAAGGCAAGATTAGCCGGGGTATATTCGCCGAACGTATCGACGAGTCCCTTTCGTGCATCAATGACTTTTGGTTCCGCACCGTCAATGGAAACGGCGATCCTTAACCCGCGTGCAGGATTTACATCCTGCGTCGGAAGTATACCTAACATTACCGTCGTTTTATCGGATGCCGGTAAATAAACTTTGTATTCCAATCGCGGAGCATTTGCCGGCTCTGCACTGATAGCTGTAACAGGATGAATACCCATATTACCAGCCGAACGGCCGAGATCAGGCAGCAGGATCCATTTAGCCTGGCCGGAAGGAATATTGGCAGCAAAGCCGCGTGCAGGGATCGAAAATTCAGCCCCGCTGAAATTACCATAGAACTTCTCCTTTGTATCGGGTAATACCTGTTTCACTGCTGCCACATTAACGGGAACAACTACATCCCCCTGTTTGATTTCTATGATCCCGGAAAATTGGCCATTGCCCATTGCATTCCAATCCAGCTCTACGAATAAACGATCCTCTTTTGCAACCGTTCCCTGTTTTTTGCTCAACCTGATCCAGGATTGATCAGCACTTGCCGTGAAATTGAAATCACCAGTTCCTTTATTGAACACATCTATATAGTAACGCTGTTTTAAAAGACCATCGAACACGGGCAAGGCCGCTTTCTCATTCGAGGATGGCCATGCCTGCTCAGTTCCTTCAACGGCTACGCCCATGGTTGGCAGTGAGTGTGCAACAACTTCCTTCAGCTCCGGTAGCTTTCTTTTATCAGGCATATTCCAACGGTCATAACCGATGTGAATATCCTGCATCATATTCTTCCATTTTCCGCCTGCCATAGGCCCGTTATACCGGTCACTTAATTGCTGATCGAGCTCAAACAGCTGTTTTGCTCTCGCTGCATGGTCGTTAGCAGACACACGCCCTTGCTTTGCATAAAGATTATTCCTGCCGGCAGCCAGGTAGATCTCTGCTACGCCTGCGGAAGCTTTAGCGGGATATAACACCAGCTGGTAATAGGCATCTTTCGCATCAGCGGGGATCTTCTTTTCAAGTGCTTCCGCTTCTGCAGCCAATTCCTGCCACTGCTTCAACACGCTGTCAGCTTCATGGTAATTCACGAAACTGAATATCCGCGGATCCTGTACCTCCGGCTTTCTCCATAAATTATACTTAGAATATTTCGATACAACAGAAGCCACTTCTTTTGCATGTTCCTTTCCAAAAATGCTTTCAGCCCAGCCAAGAGTATAATCCATCGTTTTTTCAGCCGGAATAGCTTCCGGGTTCCAGGCATACCGCATAATAAAGTCGATCGGCAATTCCTTTGGCTTGAGATCACCAACATTCACGATCCAGATACGATCGATACCCGTCTGATAAGCGAGATTGAATTGTTCTCTTAATTTAGGGATTGTAGTGGTATTAATCCACCGGTCATTCCATGGCCCGCCATTCATATCAATGTGATAATACATTCCAAGGCCGCCTTTACGTTGTCGCTCAGTCAGCGGTCCGGTACGGCGGATATAGCCCCAATTGTTATCGCAGAAAAGCAGGGTCACATCATCGGGTACAGTCAAACCCGCATCATAGTAACGCTGCACTTCTGTGAATATGGCCCATAGCTGAGGGATTTCAGCCGGGTCTTTCCTGTACACATTCTTAATAATGTCCCGCTGTGCACTGACAACATTCCGCAATGTTTGAATATTGGCCGCATCATCGCCATCTCCCATTGCTACATCACCATCACCCCGCATGCCGATCGTAATGAGATTATCGAAAGACCTGTTTCGTTCCAGGCCCTCTGTGAAAAATTTTCTCAGGTTTATCTCATTGGTCACGAAGTTCCAATCCCCCACTTCTGCTTTCCGGGATGTATATTCTTTATGAGACCGCATCATGGGTTCATGATGTGATGTACCCATCACAATACCGTATTCATCTGCCTTCACAGGATTTAAAGAGTCATCTTCGTTGAACGACTTGCCCCACATGGCCGGCCATAGATAATTTGCTTTCAACCGCAGCAACAACTCAAACATCGTAGTGTACATTTTTGAATTGATGCCGCCGAACTTAGCTCTCGACCATTGCCCAAATGACGGCTCTTCGTCATTGATGAAGATGCCCCGGTATTTCACTTTTGGAGAAGGCTGCACATATCTTCCTGCTTTAACGAACAGGCTTTTACTTTTTTTAACGGGCGCATCTGCCCACCAGTACCACGGGGAAACCCCAATCTTTTCAGACACATCATAGATGCCGAAAATAGTTCCACGTTTATCACTACCTGCAATCACCAGGTCATTTCCCACTGTCTGTATCAGGAAAGATTCCCACTGGCCCTTAATACCTGAAACATCAATTTTATTTTCCGCGATCAACCTGTCGATAAGCCGGCTCCTGCCGATCGTACCGGCAATAATGCTGCCTTTCATCACCGAAACATCTCTGATCATTTCTGCCGATGTTCCTGACACTTTTTTCACATCATCACCCAGATCAGCCGCCGCGCGTATAACACCCGGCCAATCTTCCGGATCAACATAGATCTGCGCAGCTTTGCCTTTATTGACAATGCAGAAAGAGCTGGAAGATGATTGGTACTGAACGTAAGCCGGGGTTGTGAGACGCTCTCCTTCCGGGTTGAATTGTCCATTTACAAAAACTGTTGCCATTATGAAGACACCGATAAAGATGAGTCTTACCCTGATTCCTATCATCATGAACATTTAAAATAAAATAGAGTTCCTTTATAAACCGGACAAGTAATCCTCGGCCATCATCCTGATCACTAAATAAATCTGTTCACCAGGTTTTCCAGGTACTCCTGTTTTCCACTGAGAACTTTTGGCTCACCGTTCTGTACTGCATATTCACGAAGTTCTTCCAGCGAAAGTTTCCCTGCTTCAAATTCCGCACCTTTACCATTATCGAAACTTGCATAGCGTTCCTGCCTGATCTTTTTGTAATCGGACTTTTCAAGGATAGCGTCTGCGATCAGCAATGCTCTCGCAAACATGTCCATTCCCCCGATATGTGCATAGAACAGATCTTCTGCGTCCGTGCTGTTACGCCTGATCTTCGCATCGAAATTGATACCACCGCCCGCAAATCCCCCTGCCTGCAGGATGATCAGCATTGCTTCAGCCAGTTCATTGATATCGTTGGGAAATTGATCCGTGTCCCATCCGTTCTGATAATCGCCACGGTTGGCATCAATGCTTCCAAGCAGTCCGGCATCAGCGGCCACCTGTAATTCATGTGTGAAAGTGTGACCAGCAAGCGTAGCGTGGTTCACTTCAATATTTAAACTGAAATCATCCAGCAATCCATACTGGCGCAGAAAACCGATCACTGTTTCTGAATCATAATCGTACTGATGCTTGCTGGGCTCACAGGGTTTGGGTTCAATAAAGAATTTCCCTTTGAAACCATTATTTCTTGCATAGTCACGCGCCGTTTTCAGGAAGCGGGCCAGGTGTTCCTTCTCCCGCTTCATATCGGTATTGAGCAGGCTCATATAACCTTCGCGGCCACCCCAGAATACATAGTTCTCACCGTCAAGAGCGATCGTTGCATCCAATGCAGCTTTTACCTGTGCAGCACCGTGCGAGAGCACATGAAAGTCAGGGTTAGTAGAAGCACCATTCATATATCGCCGGTGGCTGAACAGGTTCGCGGTGGCCCATAACAACTTCACACCGGATTCATTTTGCTTTTCCCTGAGGTAGGCGGCAATGGTCTGAAGACGCTGATCATTTTCTGCTATATCATTTCCGTAATCGACTACATCCACATCGTGAAAGCAGTAATAGGGAATACCTAATTTGGTAATGAATTCAAAAGCGGCATCGGCTTTATCTTTTGCGCGCTGTATCACATCTTTGTCTTCATCCCATCCGAAGGAATGCGTTGGCTCTCCGAACGGATCTGCGCCATTCCCGTTGAAGCTGTGCCAGTAAGCACAAGCGAAACGGAGATATTCCCGCATTGTCTTTCCCGCTATTTTCTTATCGGCATCATACCAACGGAATGCCAGCGGATTGTCTGTATCAAGACCCTCAAATCTGATCTGTCCTACACCTTTAAAATACTCCCTGTTACCTTTTATGATTCTCATGATTATTGTTTATACTATAAAAAAAATGAGAGGAAGGGTGAAGAATCACCCTTCCGTATTTAAAAAAACTGCTATACAGAATTTCACGATCTTAAACCCGCACACAGCAAAACAGATATCCATCTATTGCGAAGTGACGGTATTCACCGAAGACACGAAGTGTGAAGCCCGCGCTTCGTTACCTGTCATTAATCACCTCAATACCGGGTTAAAATATTCCGGAGAAACACCGCGGTTACGCATCACCAGGGTATCTGTAGAGGTTATTTTCATCAATGGATGATCGATAGAGTATTCCAGGTAAAGCGCATCCCTGTCGATTCCTCCCCAACTGTTCTTTTCACCTTTCGAAATAAATGCACCTTTTCCTGTTGCGGTATAACCAGTACCAGAAGCTGCCACAGAACAAACACCCTTGTCATCAAAGGTCAACATCAGGTTCATGGGTATATTAGTTCCGCTTGCATTAGGGAACACCAGTGGTAATTCCACCTGCTTGAAAGATTTGGTAGTTGTTGCTTTCACTTCATCTTTATCTACGAATTCCTGCCTTCTGACCACGGTTTTATCCAGTGTACTATTTCCAGGCGAGCCTACTATTACATCCCGGCCTCTTCTTAGGTAGAAGCCATGCCAGGGGTTTACATACTTGATCGCATAGACGATAAAGTCCTTTGGCTTTACCGACCAATGAACATCGACATACCGGTTAGGGTTCGCGACATTCGGAGAACCGCGAAGGATCGAATCCGCATTTTTCACATCTTTCATCAGAAGTGGTATTGCGTAACTGTTAGTCAACGAAAGCGGATCGTTGAAAAAAGCTTCCGTCAGCTTTACTTCTACTCCTCCTAATATCTGGCCGGACGGGATAGAGATCTTATTGCTTGCAAGCGTATAATGAGATGCAGGCAGGGGCAGTATTTTCGGGCCGGTGGCAGAAAAATACAGGTTATTCAAAAGGGAATTGTCAACGTCAAAGCCGATCTCGACGTTACCCGGATTAGATCGTGTGCCGCCGATAGTGGCTTTGATGGAGACCTTCCATTCATTATCGAGTGAGTTATCAACGATCAGATCTTCTCCCAACTCAACGGTTCTTACCGGAAACTGAGAGGCAAAATAGACAGTCTGATAATCATAATCAGGAAAGTCAAAACCATTATTCTTGGTGCAGGAAACAAGCGCCCCGGTCATGAATAACAGGCCTGCAAAAAACTTTTTCATAATCATAGATGATTAAAATGTTGAAAATCGATTGAAGCGTTACTGCCATCCTTTGTTCTGAACAAGGTTGCTGTATTTCAGCACCTCAGACAGAGGAATTGGCCCGTAATACATATATTCCTGGAAAGCTCTGTTCTCTACCACAAGAGGTGTTATAGTTGCACCATTAACATTAAGCCCACGGGCTGATTCATTAAGCGGTGCTTTCCAACGACGCAGATCCCAGAACCGGAAACTTTCGAAGCACAGTTCCAGGCGGCGTTCGTTGCGGATCAGTTCTCTCATCTTATCCTTATCACTTTTGATCTCTTCAAGGTAAGCATCAGAATTGCTGGTACCCACACCGGCACGCTTACGTATTGCTTTGATAACGTCGTATGCAGAGTAGGCATGCGTACCTGTCCCCAGAGGGCCCCATGCTTCATTAGCGGCTTCCGCATAGGCAAGATAGAATTCCGTATAACGAAGCCTTGGCTGATATTTGTTTTTGCCCGTTGTTGACGCCGGGTTGCGGTTAACATCCATCCGCAAGCGTTTTTTCATGTAATAGCCCGTGCGAGTGGAAGTTGGTCTGATGTTGATCCCATTGTCAGTACCGGAAGCACTTCCCGTGTATATTACCTGGTTTCCAACGCCGGCCGTACTACCGTTGTAAATAATATAGCGCGCCAGGCGTGGATCTCTCCCTGTATACGGCGCGGCAGCATTGTAATTACTGTTTGCATTATTGATCGGGTAGCCATTCGCCATTGGAAACGCATCCACCAGATTCTGTGTAGGGTTCATATACCCCGTCCCAAATAAAGTCGGCGGAAAATTCTGCGCTTCCTGGTCTCCATTATTGGTTTGGATATTATCTCTCCAGATCATCTCCGGAGGATTACTGCCATTACTCAAACCGTCTATTTCACCAGTATTGGTATAGAAAGTTCCACCATTTGCAGGAAGACCGTTAACACCTCCTTTGTAGTCCACAACTGCAGCCGCAAAATCAGCAGCTTTTGCCCAGGTAGTAGTATTGGAAGCATGCTGGAAAGCGGGGCTTGCAGCAAGTAATCCCACTCTTGTCCTGTATGACCTGGAAATAAGTCCGTTGAACAACTGCCGTGCGAACGCGCCCATCACGCGGTTGTAAGCTTCTGTCCTTTGAGTGATGGCACGGAAGCGTTCAGGGATCTGCGCCGTAGCAGACACATCGATATATTCAACAGGCAGATTATAGTCCGCACTATCCAGGTCCTTGTAGATCTGCTGCAAACAGGCCTCAAACGTTGCGCGGGGAGCATTCAATTCAGAAGTAACTGTCTGAAATTCGGTAACTATCGGAACACCCAATAACTGTCCATCGGCTGAAAAACCACCGTGTGCCCTTAGCAGATAGAACATGTAGAGCGAACGAAGACCGAATGCTTCACCTCTCATCCTCATCCGGAAAAGTGCTGACACTTCAGGATCTGCGGCCCACTTAACTTTATCAGTGTTTGCAAGAAACAAGTTGATATACTGCAACGCACCATACGCATTATTCCATACGGAAACAGGACTATTTGCCGCTGTCCATGAACCGGTAGCCAGTTGAAGATATCCGTTACTTAACTGATTGGTCACCGCATCATCAGTGGCATAATCACTGTTATCATAATAACCCGGCATGGTACGATAGCCATTGAGCAGAAATCCCTGCGCATACGAAGGATCGGTGTACATCTGCTCAACAGACCGCAGGTTCTCCTCGTCAGGAGTCAGGATCTTTTTACAACCAGTAGCCATCAGTGCTACCGCTGCAACTATTATCAAATTTCTTTTCATACAGAAAATGCAATTTTTAGTTCGTTAAAATGTAGCCCTGAGACCAAGATTATAGAAACGGTACTGAGGCTCCATGCCTTCATTCGTTTCCATCAATTTCCGTTCTTTGGAAAGAACAAGCAGATTGTCTCCAAGAACATATACACTCATGCCGTGCACAAAAGAATTCTTGAAGATCGTTGAATTGAAATCGTAGGTCAACTGAACACGGCTAAGATTGAACCGGTTGTTTTTATACATCCAGAAAGTGGAATTCTGAAAGTTATTAGCGCCTGCTGTTGAAGTAAGGCGGGGATAAGTGGCTGTGTTCTTTGTATCCTCCGTCCAACGCCCCCAAACAACATCGGAGTATTTGCTTGCACCTCTCACCCAGAAGTAAGGAGTATTCTTGAAAGCAATTGCGCCTGACTGTCCGTTACCAAGAGCGAACAGCGTGAAATTCTTATACTTCACGGTGAAATTAATCCCATATGAAAAAGGATTGGCAGCCCAGCCATTGCGGCCAAGATCAACCTGGTCTCTGCTGTCGATGATACCGTCACCATTCACATCTTTATATTTCAGATCTCCCGGCTTGACTACACCGCCGAATGTCTGCCTTGCATGCGCATCGATCTCCGCCTGGTTCTGGAAGAATCCTTCATTGATCAATCCCCAATAAGCATCGAGGTCGCGGCCTGCTCTGTTCTGATAGTCGACTGCCTGGATCTCATCCCGAACCAGCGCCTTTGAAGAGAACAGCATTCCAACAACACCAACTGACAATTGAACATCACCGATCTTGTTATTTACATTAAGAGCAAAATCTAAACCAGTACGTCTGTCATTATTGTAGTTAAGCCATGGACGGAAATCTCCTGAGCCAGTGAAATAAGAAGGAATAACGGATACACCTCTTGTAAGCAACCCACTGGTGGTCTGATGAAAATAATTAGCTTCCAGGTTGATCAGATTCTTCAGGAACGAAGCCTGCATGCCTGCACGATATTCCTTTCGCTCAATAAAATTCAGATTGGGATTCTCTCCTTGTCCGGACATGGTTGCTACCCAACCACCGGCAGCAGCATCTCTCCATTGATACCATCCGCCCAACACGCTGTTATTGCCATAGTATCCTGAATACAGATAATAATCCGTGGCTACGCCATTTTGTTTTGTACCCGTGATATCGATATCCTGTTTGATAGAAGCATAGGAGGCGGTGAATTTCAGGTCATCAATAAAAGACACATTGTCTTTAAAGAAATCTTCCTGGCTGACCCTCCATCCCAATGTTACAGTTGGCGAAACAGCATTTCGGTTTTGGTCAGGAAGTTTTGCCGAATGCACATAAGCCCCGGAAAAATCAACATAATATTTCTTCCGGAAATTATAACCTGCCTGGAAACCAAGATTCGTATTTCTGTCAGGATGATAGTCACTGCCGCCATCATTATCGGGATCGCTGGAGAACTGTGTCATGTACCACCAGCCCAGCATGTTGGCCGTTACATTATGATCATTGCCAAAAGTCCTGTTGTAACCGAGTTGCGCCCTGTAAGACATCGTTTGAGAATAAGTCGTTCTTCCGATGAATTCATTGGTTGAGTTCTGGTCGTTATTGAACTTCTCCAGCGAAGTGATCACGTCCTGTCCATTTACAGTAGACCAGGTCGGGCGATAAACAGCATAAGGCAACTGATAAGCTTCCGAATAAACGGCTGTATAATCAAGACTGTACGTAGACTTAAAGGACAAGCCTTTTACCAAAGCACCGAGATCAGCATTTACACCGACGTTATACATGAAGGCCCTGAATCGCGTTTTGATATAACCCGCAGCGACCATATCCCCGAATACGTTGGTCAGGTTGGTCGACTGACCACCGAGCAGGAATTGCCCGTCGATCAGGTGATTGCTGTTATCAGCGATCGTTTGAAGTCCTGGTTTGGAAGGATCGAACATGCTTACAGGCACAAACGGCGAGTAGCGATTGAAATTAGGAGCGATCGTCGAAGATGCACCCCAGAAATCACCTCTTCCCGCATACCTGTTTCCGAAATTCACAGCAACATCAGTGGACGCCGTCAACCAGCTGTTCAAATCCATGTCCACATTTCCCCGGACATTGAAACCAAAATCGTTGTTGTTCTTTTGGTCTCCGAACTTCATGATGCTGTTATTATAGTTCAGACCGATGTTAGTATAATAACGTGTCCGTTCATTTCCTCCGGAGATCTCTGTAGTAAGATCAGAGCGTGTATATGCTTTTTTGAGATAATCAGAACTGAAAAAATCAATATCCGCATATCTGAATGGATTTACACCGGATCTTGTTTTATCAATCTCATCCTGCGTATACCCTGCACCGCTGGTTGATATACCATCATTTGTCAACGCTTCATTATACAGGGTCATATAGTCCGCGGCATTCAGATACCCGGGATATCCTTTTGGCACAAATACTCCGGAGTTTGCCCGTACATCGATCGTTAATGGCTTGACCGCTCCTCTTTTCGTGGTGATCAGTACCACGCCTTTTGCTGCATTGCTGCCATAGAGAACTACAGCGTTTGCTCCCTTCAGCACGGTGATCGATTCCACCTCCGTCAGTCTTACATCACTTGCCCGGCGCGGAATGCCGTCAACGAGGATCAATCCAACCTGTCCCCAGATATTTCCCGTGTAACCGCCTACAAAACTCTGGAGATTGTCCAGGCTGGAGACGCCATAATTTTTCTTTAATAATTCAGCCACATTGACCGTTGACACAGCACCCAGCAGATCCTCCCGGGCAACAGTTCCGAAAGCCACGTTCACCAGGCTATCTTGTTTTTCCTGTGCATTTCCTCCCAGCGCACTGAATACAGCGCACGCGAGAAGAATACAGGAAACCTTTATATTTTTTTTCTTCATTGTTTCTAGTTTTTTAATTACCAACCCGGGTTCTGCTTGAAGTCAGGATAGATATTCACATCACTCAAAAGGAAAGGGAACCAGTAATGACGTTCACCATATTGTCTCTCAAATAAGATGCTTTCCCTGAGATTCTTTACATGTCCGTTTTTCGGATCTGCATAAAGCACACTTGTCGGAACATCATTGGCACGGTCAAAATCCACGGCTTTCTTCAGCGTGTAAGGACGTTGTGTCAGCAATAACCAGCGGCGCAGATCTACAAAGCGGTGTGCTTCGAAAGCGAGTTCGACAGCGCGTTCACGCCTCAGTTCACTCATGAATGCCTCTGTATTCCCCAGGAATTTAGCAGCCACATTCGCCACCCCGGCCCTCGCTCGAACTTTATTTACCGCATCTACAGCAGAAAGAGAAAATCCGCCGGCTGTGCTTTGAGGAGTACCATAACCATTCGCGGTAGCTTCGGCATACAACAGGTAAACATCAGCGAGACGCATCAGGCTGAGCACCATCGCGAGATTCTCGCGGTATCCGTCCCATTCATTTAAAAGTTTGTTGGAAAATTTGGATTGCATATATCCGGTCCAAACCCTTTTATTAGCGTTGTTCACCCGGTACCATCCTCCTGTGAAAAGACTTGCATATTGCCTGAATTGATCGTTACCTACCTGGGAAGCTCCTGAAGAAAGTTTCTCTCCGTCATAAACTATATCGTGATAGAATCTCGGATCCCTGTTTCTCCATGGATATTCTGGATCATAACCAGATTCTGCATCAGCCTGCTCGGGGTTTACGATAGGAAGGCCATTAGCCATACCATAATAGTCGACATAGTTGGCGGTTGGATATACTTTGATACCTGTTGTCAACAACGGCGCCGGACGATAGTCATTGATCTGGTTCCAGCGGAAACGGGCTTCGTTGATCTCCGCCAGATTCTCCAGCAGGATCGCTTCTTTAAGGCCAGGCAAACGGAACGCCTGGTTATGCGTATAAAATATCTGTGTATACTGATTGAAGGGAGCCAATTCATATCTGCCGGTAGTTTCACAGATCTTCAATGCTTCACCGAAAACATCCGCGGCTTTTTTACAATAGTCGGCGTTATAAGAACTGTTTCCTGTTGATGACCGGTTCATTAACGGACTTCCGGCCCACAGGTAATTCTTTCCCAAAAAACCCAGCGCCATGATCTTGTTGATACGCATACTATTGTTGCCGAGCGTTTGCTGGCCGATAGTGGTTTCATCCCAGTCAAGAGGCAACAGCTCAGATGCTTTCTGCAGATCAGCTGCTACTTTATCGGCGGTCTGGTGATAATTCAGGCGCGGAAGCCTTGGAGCAACATCACTTGGTATCACCTGGTCAACATAAGGAAGGCCACCCCAATATTCCATCAACACATGATGAAAGAAGCCACGGAAAAAGTAAAGCTGACCAGCGATCAGTTTTTTCTCTTCCTCTGTTGCATCTGCAAGTTTATCGAGATTCGCTATCCCTATGTTGGCTTTACGGATAGCGTACCAGGAAAGGCCCCAGAGCTTTCCTTTCCGGTTTCTTGCAGTAGATGCAGGATCAAAGTCCCTGGCACCAAACCAGTTGTAGAAGGCTCCATTCCATGCCCAGTAATCGCCCTGGTCAACGTTATACGAAATAAGACGCGTCTCCCCTATTTCCCAGAACTCATCTTCTCCCAGATTGAAACAATTGTGTGCTTCAACGGAACTAAGCAGCGGAATACAGTTATATAATTCTTCAGTAAAGCCCTGAAAATTCCTGAAGTTTTTAAACGGATCATCATCCTGGATATCTGTGAGCGGCGAACGCTCCAGGTATTTTTTACAGGAGCTGACAGACAATACGCCCAGCAGCATGATCGCCGAATAGAATATATTTCTGAAAATATTTTTCATGTCAAGCATTTTTATAAGGTTATATCAACACCGAGGTTGAAACGTTTAACGGTGGGATAGGCTCCCAGAGTAGAGTTGCCACCAGTAGCGAAATTCGACTCACGATCATCGGGCATTTTAGTCCATAAAAGCAGGTTGTTGCCATTCACAAAAACACGGCAGCTTTTCAGACCTATTCTTTTGATCATGCCCGCTGGTAACGCATAGTTTATCTCAGCATTCTTTAACCGTACATAAGAACCATCAAATTGATAACGTGTACCACTACCTCCACCTCCTTCAAGGTTCGACCAGCGCGGCAGCGGTATTTCGCCTCCTTCACCTTTTGTCCAGTAAACGCCTTCTACATACGCCACATTCGACGATGAGTGAAAGGTTGGGAAAGCTACTTCGCGCGTTACATTATTCACGCCATAGAACTGAACAAAGGCCGTGAATCCTCTCCAGTCAACCCCGATCGTTGCATTGTACGTGTTCTGAGGTGTAGTGGCATAGCCATAGGGAGCTGTATCATTTCCGTCGATGATACCATCACCGTTGAAGTCGATGATATTAAAATCACCCGGAAGTTTATTCTGGTTATTGGTGGAACGCTGCGTGCTGCCATATATATCATCCCAGCTTGCAAGAAATCCGTTATCGATATACGTTCTTGTTTGACCAAGCGCATAGCCGGCCTGGCGTTGATAAGAAAGGCGCAGTTCCGGATCATCACGCTCAATGATCTTATTGGTCGCATGCGTCATATTGGTGTTGATCCATACACGCAGATCCTTAGTGATCGACTGATTGAATTTGAGCTCGATCTCAAACCCTTTACTCGTCACGCGGCCAAGATTCACACTTGGTGCGGCTACACCGAAATAAGTTGGGATAGCCCGGCTACCGCCGCCGATAATAATATCTGTCCTGTTATCGCTGAACACGTCAACATTACCCATGATCTTTCCATTGAACAGGGAATATTCGATACCTATATTCCGTTTCTCCACATTCTCCCAGGCAATATTCGGATTACCCAAACTGGCAATACGATAGAATGTATATGGAGATGCCACCGTCGGGCTACCCATCCTTGCCGCGCCACCAAACGTAAGTTGATCACGGAACGGCCAGCGGCCCACACTCACGGCATCATCACCGATCTTCCCCCAGGATGCACGCACTTTCAACATGTCCAGGAAATCTACCTTCGACATGAAGTTCTCATTACCGATCATCCAGCCGGCTGAAACGGACGGGAAGAACGCAAACCGGTAGTCTGGTCCAAATTGCTCAGACCCGTTATATGCTCCATTCGCCTCAACATAATATTTGGACGCATAGTTATAAGTAGTCCTGAACACCCAATCCTCCCGGTAGCGGGCAAACTGAGAACCGGTAGCCACTCTTTCTCTTTGCATCAGCCCCATGGCTGTTACATCATGCTTGCCAAATCTGCGTTTATAATCCAACTGCAGTATGTAGTTAGACCTGCGGTAAGTAGCGCCACGGTCAACTGATCCTGCCTGGTTTGACCAGCGAACAACGTCTACAAAATCGAGTTGGGTACCCGGGTTAAGCGGTTGCTCCAGGAAAACAATACCACTCGTGGGATCGATCCATTTACGCTGCGCCGGATTGAACTGGTCATTCAGTCCCCTGCCGGCTTCCCTGAATGTATTGTCCAGCGCAAGGCTTCCCCTGAAGCTAAGTCCCGTTAACACCATATCCAGTTTCTGCTGTAAAATGAAATCCGTTGTGATCTGCGTATTCGTCCTTTTTTCAACGCCGGACACGGCAAGGTTATAAACGGAATTAGGCACATCCGCGATACGGTCTTTGAAGAAGCCCCATGTTCCGTCGGAATAGATGGGACGCATCGCGTCAGGTGAAGTCCGGTAAGCAGACACCCAAAAACTCTGATCACCATCACCAGCGCCAAATGGCACCTGGCGAACACCGTTTGAACCAAATAATTTTGTGGAGAAAGTGGTTGTTTTAGTGAGATTGAAATCAAGATTGCTGCGGAGGTTAACACGCGTATAGCCATAACCGGATTCGTAGCCGCGGCCATTCTCAAATCTGCGGAAGAGATCGCCCTCTTTCACATAATCGATCGCCGCGAAATATGTCACGAACTGTGAACCACCCGAAACATTCACCGCAGTATTATAAGACATCGCCCTGTCTTTGAATAATGCATCTACCCAATCTACATTTGGGTAACGATCCCATTCTGCAGCATCCAGGGGATTGCGGTATTTATCCAGGATCTGTACGGGTGTATATAGGTTCCAGGCATTGGCTGATAATAATAACTCACGTTCCAATGTACGGTTCTTGATCGCTAAACCATCATAGGAATCAAATTTCTCCGGCAATTTCGAAGGAGTCTTGGCCGTCACATTCGTACGCACCTGTATCACCGCTCTGCCAGACGTTCCTTTCTTCGTTGTGATCAGGATCACGCCATTTGCTCCTTTCACACCATATACTGCCGTTGCGGAGGCATCCTTTAATATGGAGATATTCTCAACGGAAGAGATATCGATTGAATTCATAGAACGTTCAATACCGTCTACAAGTACCAGCGGAGCACTGTTATTCCAGGAGCTTTGCGCCCTGATCACGATCTGCGGATCTTCCGCGCCCGGCATACCTGAAGAAGACGTTGTGATCACACCTGGCAGGTTACCCGTGAGCGCCTGGCCAAGATTGGTCACACCACCGGTACGTTCCAGCACTTTGCCCGAGACCTGGGAGATCGCTCCTATTATACTCGCTTTCTTTTGCTGTCCATAACCGATCACGACCACATTATCGAGCTCCGCGACAGCTTCAGCCAGCGTTATCGTAACACTGCTTTCGCTGTTCACCCTGATCTCCTTGTTCGCTTTACCGACATGGCTGACAACAAGGGTCTGGGGACCTGAACGAATAGACAAAGAGAACTTACCATCTTTATCGGTTTTGGTGGAAGGGCCATTCTGCACGCTGACGGTGGCATCTGACAAAGGCACCTTCTGAATATCAAGCACTACCCCTGTAATGACACGCGTTGCTTGCGCGCTGACCGGGGAGCTGTGAAGCATGACTGAAAGCGCCAGCATAAGCACGGGCAAGCCTTTCAGCATCATTGATCTGAGCATCATGATGAGCTTTATTTTTTGATTTGATTGGAATTTTTTGAAGAACCGGCTTGACTGTCCGGGTATCATAGCCTTATTGCAGGGATCATCCCCGATACCGGACAGCATGATCTACCGCTTAATAAATGTTATTATGACACTAATTGGAACGCGACAGAAGACGTCGCAGCAGCGTGAGCTCACAGGCTTCATAAGCAATCGTTTTTGGTTTGGTTAGTTAGAAGGGCCGCTTTTCTATAAAGCGCAATAGTTTTCAATGACAGTTACCAAAACTATGTTTGCACTCAAAAAAGGCATGGCAGGAATCGCTAAATAACTAGCAATAATGTCAATTGCGAGGGAAATGCAATCGGTACTCTATATTATAAATAACTACTTTTCAATAATTTAATAAAAATGCAACCGATTTACTTTTGGACCGGGGGTGCAACCGCCTGCGGAATGATTGGACAAGAAAGAGACATTCAATAACGTGAAGGGCAAAGTCATTTAAACTGAACTGTAATGTATCGCGGATGGAATAAAAGAGATTCAGCCGGGCGCCCAGCTTTATATTATTGTTGAGGATTCGAATGCCATTTAGTCAGAAAATGCAAAAGGACTTCGGACAGTTTGTTTCGACCCGCCTCGCATAAGGTTCACGCAGATGCACGCAGATCCAGCGCAGATACGCAGACTAATTCCTGATAGCAGGCAGATCTCTGCGTATTAATATCCGTCCACCTGCTGGAACCTTACGCCATCCCCACGATCTGTTTAATCCGGTGTTAACACGTATTTCTAAAAAAAATGTATTCTCATTTTTGACATTAATGCCAGTATTCTAAACAAATGTCACCATGTACCGGATAATGGAACTGTATTTTTAGAACCAGCGGTTCAGGCCGGAACAAGAGCCTGTCCACCCCATTTGCCATATCTGCCTGCACATGCATAAACTGTTCTGTTTTATTCATCCGGTATTACTAGCGCATTCCCCCGTCCGTGACGCTGGCCGGTTGACCGCTAACCCTTCCTAACCTCCCAAACCTCCCCTTCACCTGCCAACAATCATGAAACACCTTATCCTTCTTTTCTATAGCTGTCTTATATCCTTTGCCGCAAGGGCGCAAGCTCCGGGCATACAATGGCAACGCATCTATGGCAGTTCGGATGGCGATGGGCCAAAAGCCATCCGCGCAACACCGGACGGTGGTTTCATCGCGGCAGGCATCAGTTATGGTAATGATCAGGATGTTTCCGGACATAACGCCACGTCGTTCTTCAGCGATGCCTGGGTTGTCAAACTGA
Source organism: Chitinophagaceae bacterium (assembly GCA_040509495.1). Classification (GTDB taxonomy): domain Bacteria; phylum Bacteroidota; class Bacteroidia; order Chitinophagales; family Chitinophagaceae; genus Terrimonas_A. The sequence goes on from JBEVKW010000467.1 coordinate 58,012, forward strand.
ACAGTTACGGCGCTATCGAATGGCAAAGAAGTCTTGGAGGAGGTCTGACGGACCAGGCTGCCGACATCTGGCCTACGCCCGATAACGGATACATGCTTTTCGGATCCACCAGTTCATACGATTGCGGCATGCCCGGGACAAAAGGCGGCAGTGATTACTGGCTGGCCAAACTGGATGCTGAAGGGAACATTTTATGGGAACGGACTTATGGCGGATCAAACGAGGAACAGGCAAAAAGCCTCTGCCCAACGCCGGACGGCGGCTATATTCTCGCAGGCACTGCTCTCTCCGCTGATGGCGATGTCACCGGTCATCATGGTAATAGCAGCGGAGATTACTGGTTTCTCAAGGTAAATGCCAGCGGTGATCCCGAATGGAATCTCGCAACCGGTGGCAGTTCCGTGGAATGGCTGCTTCAGGCCGTTGCCACCAGCGATGGTGGTTGCATTGCTGCCGGTTATGCAGAGTCTTCCAACGGAGATCTCACAGGTAATAAAGGTGGCCTCGATGCATGGATCGTTAAGATCAATCCCGGTGGAACCATTGCATGGCAAAAGAATCTCGGTAGTTCGGGAAGTGACCAGGCGAGATCGATCCTGCAAACACCAGACGACGGTTATGTTTTCGCCGGCTATGCAAGCGAAAACGATGGGGATCTGGCCGGTATCCTACCCAGCCCGGGCAGGGAAGAAGACTATTGGATCGTCCGGTTGGACGCTGCCGGAAATGTACTCTGGCAAAGAACCTACGGAGGTTTTTCATCCGATATCGCAAACAGCGTCGTCATCACAAGTGATGGAGGGTTTGTTGTTGCGGGCTATTCAGCTTCTTCCAACGAAGATTTTACCTGCAATAACGGCGGCCTCGATACCTGGATCATCAAGCTGAATACAGCCGGGGTACTGCAATGGCAGCGCAACATCGGAGGCAACAACAACGATGCCCCCGAGCAGATCATACAAACAACTGATGGAAACCTGCTGGCAGCCATCACCACCTGTTCTACGGATATTCCCGGCTATCATTCATCTGCTACAACTAATTGCCAGGATATGCTCATCATAGAACTAAGCGGTGGAGGCGCACCACTACCGGTTCCATCTTTAACGATCGAACCTGTCTCCGGCAGCATTTGCGGCGGAACGATCAACACATTCAGCGCATCGGCATCAAATATGAGTGCAACGGTTCGCTATCAATGGACGAAGAACGGATCGCCCGTGGGTACCAATCACCCTGTATACCAGTCAAATGATATCGTCACAGGTGATATGATCTCCTGCACTGCAACCGATCCATCAGGCTGCGATAATGCTGGCCAGGCAACGGCCACCATTACAACAACTGCAAAAACGATATTGCAACCTTCCATCAACATATCTTCTTCTTCACAGGTTGCGTGCAATTGCAAGCCGATCAGTTTCTCGGCAACTGTGACCGGCGGCGGCAGCAATCCGGTTTATGAATGGCGGATCAATGGAAAGAAGACCGGTGCCACCACTCAGCATTTTATCGTCAGCAATATTTATACGGGGGATATCGTCACCTGCGTTTATCGCGACAATAGTGGCTGCATTGCAAATGGAGAAGTAATATCCAATGCGATCACAATGTCTACCACGCAGACCCAAACCATCACGGCGTCCATTACTCCTTCAACAAACAATATCTGTCAGGGAATGAATGTCGGCTTTACCGTGACAGCGATCGATCCTGATCTTCAACCTTCCTATCAATGGATGATCAATAACAATACTGTTGGAACAGATAGCCCGTCTTTCTGGTACTCTTCGTTAACAAACGGAGACCGGGTCACCTGCGTGATCACACTCGCACCCGGGCCATGCGGATCCATTCCATTCACGACTGATCCCGTTTCTGTTACCGTTCGCCCCAAAACAACGCCATCGATCCTCATATCGTCCACCTCCACCACCAATGAATTTTGCCCAGGTGTTCCTGCAAGTTTCAGAGCATTGTACGCAAATGCTGGTGATAAGCCATCATTCCAATGGATGATCAATGGAGTGAATGCCGCAGGAGGTAATGACGCGATATTCAACACCACTGCACTGCAGAACGGCGACCACGTGAGCTGTATATTAATGGTTGACCCAGCTTTTGCGGAGTGTGCCACCGTCCCATCTGTGGCGTCAACGAGCATCACCGCTTCTATCATCAATAGGCCAGCGCCTGTTATCAGTATCAGTGCTGACAAGCCTGCTATCTGCCAGGGAGAAACGCTGAGCTTTATTGCCGCTTTCAGTAACGCTGGCACGGATCCAGTTATGCAATGGCTGGTTGATGGAGTGATTCGCGGAAACGGTTCCGGCTTCTCCACCAACTCACTCATGAACGGCTCAACCATTCAGTGCACACTTCAGCCCGGCGCAGGGGCTTGTAATATTCCGCTTGTTTCCAATACGATCATTCCGGTCATTCACCCAAGACCAACTGTGAATATACAACCGGCCGACACCATTATCAAGCCCGGCACTAAGGCCTTCCTAAAAGTGCAGGCAGGTCCGGCACCGCTGACTTATCAATGGTCACCCGCATCACAGCTGGAAACTCCTGCTACCGGTTCCTCCTATACGACGGCGCTGGATAAAACTGTACATTATACGCTTACTGTCAGAACACCGAACGGATGCACCGCTTCTGCATCAAATCTGGTCAGCGTCAGTGGCCCCTTCCTGATGCCTTCCGCCTTTACACCAAACCGTGATGGATTGAATGATCTGTTCATCGTCCCCGCTCATGCAAGCATAGAGCTCGAAGAATTCAGCATTTTCGATCGCTGGGGCATCAGGATCTTCAGTACGAAAGACATTGGTAAAGGTTGGGATGGGACAGTGCAGGGCGTTCCTGTTGAATCCGGAGCTTTTGTGTATCTCATCAGGGGGAAAAACAATGAAGGAAACATATTGCTGAAAGGAACGGTAACCCTGGTAAGATAGGTCAGCAATATGACTGCCCCCACTTTTATGAAACACATCGCTTCGCATAAAACCCCTTCTGAAAACTCCAGCTGCTTGAGATGATCGATAAAACGAGTTGACCCGGATCCTGAGATGGCTCCGGGTCAATACATGAATGGCCCAAAAAAATAATACCCCTTCGTTGCATGCCTTTCCATTGCGCTCCGGGATTTCTACAGTTTCACTTTCACTTGTTTCCCGACATAGCTAACATTCGAGGTTTTACTTCCCTGCTGTTGCACGAGGGTCACATTGAATCTTCTATTGTCAAGCATACCCGGAAATGCGCCCTTCCTGTCTGCAATGGTCAATATCTTTTTCTTATCGTCCCAGTGGAAATCGATAGTTGAGAAGATGCCTTTTTCATAATTGTAGTTATCGTTCTCGTCCTCATACAATAGAAACTCACCGTCTGCGCCGGGATACACCCGGATCTCTAACTCATCCCATTTCTTTTCGGTAGCATACTGAACGGAGGGTCCTGCAGGAAGAATTGAACCAGCTTTTACAAAAACAGGGATGATATCGATCGGCGTTTCCTTTTTCACCCACTGTGCCCCGTTGTATGACTCTCCGGTCCAGAAATCAAACCATTTGCTACCGGCTGGCAGGTAGGCATCTCTTGTTTTGACCGTACTGAAATCTTCCGCCATAGTTGTATCCTTTCCTGCGATAACCTTCTTTACATACATCGGTTTCACTACAGGGCAAACCAGTAACGATTTTCCAAACATGAACTGATCGCTGATCGGAAGAACATTCTTATCCGAAGGAAAGTCCATCATCAGTGCACGCATCATGCTCGACTGATTGGCTGTTACCTGGTAAGAGGTGGAGTAGATATAGGGCAGCAATGTATACCGAAGCCGGATGAACTTTTCTATGGCATCATAGACCCTGTCTCCTTTTTTACCAAACTGATAGATCTCTCTCGGCGCATCTGCACCATGGGAACGCATCATGGGGTTAAATGCACCGAATTGCAACCAGCGTGTATACAACTCACGATATTCCGGATCATCCAGTTTTCTCCTGAAATTCCAAAGAAAGAACCCTCCGATATCACTGTTCCAGTGCGGAATACCCGTCAATGAAAAATTCAATCCCGCCGTAACCTGGTTATGCAAAGCATCCCAGGAGGACACTACGTCGCCCGACCATGTATTGGCGCCATAACGCTGCTGACCTGCGAAGGCCGAACGCGTTAAGATGAAGACCCGTTTGCTGCTGTCAACCTTTCTTTGGTTTTGATAAACACCACCAACCGTTATCAACGGATAAGCATTGCGGACGCGACGGAAAGAACCGAGAAAAGTCTTTGTATTGAGATCAGCATCCGTCGCATTGAAATGATCCGGCTCAGAGGAATCCATCCACCAGCCATCGATACCGATCGAATGCATATTCTTCAGGTATTTCCAATAGATATCACGTGCTGCCGGGTTGTATGCATCATACACCCGTACACCAGAGGGATAATTCGGGTTGGGCGGCCATTTCTCAGAACCCGATTCTGGCCATGTTTTGAAATTAAACAACGCATTGATCTTCTCAAGCTCCTTATACTGTAATGTTTGCGGCCCGAAGCTCGACCAGATCGAAATGATCATGTGGGCATTTAACCGGCGAACATCTTCCACCATCTTTTTTGGATCAGGAAAGTCCACATTCAGAAAATCCATTGCATTCCAGAGATAGTTGTTCCCCCAATACTGCCAGTCCTGTATCACACCATCCAACGGCACATTCAGCTGCCTGTACTTTCGCACCACGTCAACCAGTTCGGCCTGGCTCTTATAACGCTCCCTGCTTTGCCAGAAACCATACGTCCATAGCGGGAACATAGGAGCCTGACCAGTGAGGCTGCGCATCTGTGCGATCACGCCGTCTGCATTAGCGCCGTACATGAAGTAATAGTCGACGCAATCACCCACTTGTGAACTGAATGAAGTTGCGGCTGTATTATCTTCAAATATTGTAGGAGAATAATTATCCCAGAAAAGGCCGTATCCTTTTACTGATTGAAAGAAGGGCACATAGTCGTCTGTATTACCCTGCACCATATTCATCTTCAGGTTGCGCTGGATCATCTTGCCACGCTGTTGCGAACCGAGGCCATAGATCGCTTCCTCCGGGTCCAACTCAAAAGACTGTTTGATCGCATAAGAACTTACGCCCGCATCATTGAATGGCTCGAACGATGTACTTCCGGCTTTCTCTTTCAGCAAAGGAGTTTTGCTTTTCTGACCGAGAAAACTGACCTGCCCGTCACTCAAATTAACAACAACGTTCACCTGACCACTGCTAACGGTTACAGCTCCTGCTGAACGCTTCATAGAAACATTCACCTTTACCGGCGTTGCAATCACCGATAAACTTTTCGGATCCGTTTCTTTCCCTGCAGGATATTTCAATACGCGAACCGTAGATGCATTATAAAATTGCAGTTCAACAGTTGTTGTATTCAGGGTCAGCTTTACTCCACGTTCTGTTTGCTGCACGTCCTGCGCCATACACTGCAGCATGATCATCATAAGCAATACGGTGAAAACATGTTTGCTGAATTTCATTACTATCATTAGCATAAGTTTTTTTTCTTAAAAATATCTGCCGGTAAGGGTATAGCAGTGTTCGCCTGCCTATTTATTGCCTAAAACAACACCTGTTTTCTTACCCGTATAAGTGATTGTTTTCACAGGTTGGCTTTCCGCCATACCATAACCATTTGTGTGATCTGCGGACACGATCTTAAAAATGTACTGTTTGCTGGTGGTTATATATTTTCCTTCCTGCACACCGATCGTTAGTGTATTCGACCTGTCATTCCAGGAAAAAGGGATCGCCTGGTAGTTACCTTTCTCATAATTATAATTATCACCTTCATCATTGTACAGGGTAAATTGACCATCAGCGCCGCGATAGATCCTGATCTCTAAAGTATCCGTTTTCTTCTCTCCGGTATATTGTATAAATGGCCCCATAGGAACAATAGATCCGGCTTTTACGAGCAATGGTAGCCGGTCCTGCGGAGCATTGACACCAACGCTTTGTCCGCCGTTGAAATGCTGCCCCGACCAGAAGTCATACCACCCACCTGCAGTGACGGGGAGATACACCGGCCAGTCTTTTACTCCCGGCGAAGTGACGGGCGCCACAAGAAAAGCTTTACCAAACATGTACTGGTAGGCTTGTGAGATCGCAGCCGTATCATTTTTAAAATCCATCACCATCGGGCGCATCATGGTTGAGCCTTTGCTGGAGATCTGCCATCCTTCTGAATAAATGTACGGCATCAACCGATAACGAAGATCAAGCATGGCGCGCATGCCGTTCATCACGGTATCACCATACTTCCATGGCTCCGTCTCGGTCTGATACCCATGCATGCGGAAGATGGTATTAAAAGCGCCCCATTGAAACCAGCGCAATAAAATATCGTGATATTTCGGATCGGTGTATTGCGTTCTGCCCGGCCGGAAGAATCCGCCGATATCAGTTGTCCAGTAAGGCATGCCGGTCAGTGAAAAATTCAGTCCGGCCACGATCTGTCTCTTATACGCATCCCAATCCCAGCCGATATCGCCAGACCAGTTGATCGTACCGAAACGTTGTTGTCCCGGGAAAGCCGAACGCGTCAATGTCACAACTCTTTTATTCGGATCAGTCATGCGCTGACCATCATACACTGCTTTACTGACGAAGAAGGGATAGACCAGACGGTAGAATTCACCGGGACCAAAAAAGGTTTGCTTCCCTTTCAACGCATCATTCTCGGGCTCGGTGGCATCCATCCACCAGGAGTCTACACCATACACAAACAGGTTTTTATTTAATGCATTCCAATGCGTTTGCTGCGTTTGCGGATTAAAAATATCTATCCACGGGCTGTTCGGGATGTACAGGTTCTTATCAAGATAATCTTTCGCGACCTCAGATTTCTTATCAGGATTCTCCCAAACAGAGATAGAGAACTTTGCATTAAGATCGTGTAATTGCCGGATGAATTTTTCCGGTTCAGGATAGTTCGCTTCATCAAACTTAGGAACACCCCAGCCATATTTCCCCCAGTATTGCCAATCCTGCACGATCACATCAACCGGAAGTTTACGCTTGCGGAATTCCTGCACCGTTTCCACCAGATGCTTACCTGATGTATAACGTTCGCGGCATTGCCAGAATCCATACGCCCAACGTGGTAACATCGGCACATTGCCGGTGAGATTGCGGTAGGCCGCGATCACTTCATCAGCATCATTGCCCTGGAGAATGATATAGTCGAGCGATTTCGCATTTGGTGACCGGAACGTAGTTACATCTTCCGTCATCTTCCAGGAGAGCGAAGGGCGATTATTGCCCTGGCATACCACCTGCACTTTATGCCGTCCTGCTTTCAACCTGATATTTTTACTGGCGGCAGGTGGCAGCCATTGATTTGACTGATCGATCAGGGGCACGCCATCGATCACTACCAGGTGCCGGCTATCCATTCCGCCGAGATCAAGCATGATCGTATACACCCCATCTTTGGGCATATTAAATTCACCAGAATATAACGCCTGGCGGCGGAATACTTTCTGCGTTCCCGCTGTGGTCGTTACTTCCAATTCACCGCCACCGTCCGCTGAAGTATCCGTCTTTATTAGCGTGATGCGATTATCAGCAGGATTAAAATCAGTGATCCCATACTGATGCCACAAGATGCCATATCCTTTGCTTGAATAAAGGAACGGGATCGCAATCTGTGAATTCACCTGTATCAGTTGACGCGTGATATTTTTCAAATTATAATGACCATCCTGGAACTGCCCTAATCCAAACAGGTATTCATCAGCAGGTGATTCGAATTGTTGTTCTGCAATAAAACAGGATTGTTCCGCAACCGTATCGGGTTGCAACCTGCGGCCTCCGGCTTTTTCGCGAAGAAAGGTTTTACCTGCCGCATCTTTGTATTCAATACTGCCGGTTTGTTTATCGAAATACACCGATATAAACTTTGTACTCAACCGGAGCTTTTGTCCCTCCGCTGATACTTTGAACGCTATATTTTTCTGCAGCACATTCAGCACAAATTGCTGCTCTTCTTTCATGCCATTTTTTTCCCACTGTACCCTGATCGCTCTGTCTGTCAGTGGATGGATATTCAGTACTCCTTCCGCCAGACGAATAGAAAGCTGATCCCGTTTTACTTCATGACCGCGATAGACCTGCGCTGACACAAAACATGGCAGAATGAATAAGCAAAAAATAAATAATGATCTCATCTTGTTGTACCAGGTTTATAATTTTCTATTGAACAGGTTTGAAGGATGACACGAAACCGCCACGCCGCAAGAGACGCACATCAACGGAATCCGATCGCTGCACCATGCGATAAGATGGCAACAACTCTTTATCATGTTTGCCATCTGCGATCAGTATCATTTTATACTTTACTCCTTCCTCTAAAAAATCAAGTTTGATGGTCTTTTTCTTTTCACGGTTCTGGCCATTGACCGATCCTACATACCAGCGATCACCTTTCCGGCGCGCGATAGAAATATCCTGACCGGGATAACCATCCAGCAGTTTAATATCATCCCAGGCAGTGGGCACATCACGCAGAAAAGTTTTTGCCGCATCCGGCAGTGAATAATAACCATCCGGACGATCAGCAAGGTGCTGCAAGCCTGATTCGAATAATACACTCAGGGCAAGTTCATGTCCATACGAGGTGATATGCGGATTTTGTGAATTGGTGAATGTTACTGGTGTATAATCCATCGCCCCCACTACATTCCTGGTGAAGGGAAGAATGGTATTGTGTGAAGGGGCAGCATTCGTAAAGTCAGGAACATTGTTATACCACTCCGCTCCTCTCACCGCTTCATACGTCATCAGGTTCGGATATGTTCTTGCCCATCCACGCGGTACAAGGCAGCCGTGGAAATAAACCATGATCTCGAATTGCGCAGCATCGCGGACAATATCGAGATAATATTTGATCATATCCTGTTTTTCGCTTTCAAAGAAGTCAACTTTGATCCCGGCTACACCAAGCTTTTTCAGTTTTGCAAATTCTTCCACGCGATTCTCGTGGGTCAGCATCCGATCCTTCGGCGTGGCATTGACCCATGTATGATTGCCCCCAGAGTTATACCACATAAGCGGTTTAACACCTTTGGCATGAATATACCTGATCGCATCTTCAAGCTTGCCGCCATTGCCCATGGCATCCCATTCCCAGTCGAGCAAAGTATATGGCCAGCCCATCGCCGCAGCCAGGTCGGCAAACTCGCAGACCGTTTTAAAATCTTTTGTACCGTGATTGTCTGACCAGTAATTCCAGGAAACCAATCCCGGTTTGATCCATGCAATATTCGTGATCCGTGATGGCGGCGACACATCATCCACCAGTGTGGATTCAATAATGTTTGCGAGGCTTCCGATATTGATCACACGCCAGGGCGACTTCCATGGCAAGTTGATCGTGGGCGTTGACTCACCCTGTCCTCTCCCATCCTTGGGATTGGGAAAGCTCAGTTTGTATTTCGATGAATCGGCCGTATTGCTCAGCTTTGTTCCGCAGTAGGTTTCATCCAGGTCAGCTTCATGCAGTAAAAACCAACAGGTGCTATCGGTCGATTTGAACAATGCCGGATAACACCATTCGCCCGGAGTGGCCTGTGCATTCTTCATTTCCGTATAATAACCTTCATTTGCGGGGTTCCATTTCTCCAGCCATCTTGTTGTCTCGCGGCTGATGGTATAGCTTGTCAGTTCATCTTTCACCACGAAACTTCCCTGCTTATCGGGAAACTCATAGCGAAAAACAATCCCATCATTGTAAGCGGCTATAATAATATTGAGCTTTGCTTTTGAGGGATTTTCAAAGCTGGCTACCACCTGGTTGCCCGTATTGCTGTGAACGGATCTTTTTCCATGTACCGTTGTGTATTGTTCTTTCAGCAGCACAGGCTTGCCTGCTCTGATAAATTTTAACTGTTTGGAAAAATCCTGGTCATTGCGGATCAACCCGAGATCAATACGCGGAATGGCTGTTACTGCTGTATTATTATGTTGATAGGAAACTTTCAGGTACCATTCACCGGTATTGTTTTGCTGCTGGCATAGCAGTTCAGCCTTGATCCTTTGATCGGGCGATTGTATAGTGATGCTTTGCGAAAAAACCTTTCCACTGCTGATCAATTGCAGCAGAAGCACCAGGAGCAACGACCGTATATATTTATTCACTCAGCGGTGGTTTAATGATCAATTTTATTTCACTATTATAAACGAAGGATCTACTGAACAGACACCGTCAGTTTACGCAGATCTTTATCCGCAGAACTTGTTCCGTATAAGATCTCATACTGTCCAGGTATCACTTTCATTTCAAGTTGTTGCTCATCATAAAATTCAAAGGAATGATAGGGAAGAGACAACACGGCATTGGCCGACTTACCCGCGACCAGCTCTATCTTTTTAAAGGCTCTCATTGTTTTCAACGGGCCATCCTTATCACCTGTTCTCCGGATATAAACCTGCAATACTTCCGTACCTGCGCGTTTGCCGTCGTTACTGACCGGAACGGTCAGTGTAAGCTGATCATTTTGTTTGATGGATGATGAAGAGAGACTGCCTTCACCTATCATAAATTTTGTGTAGCTCAATCCGTAACCAAAAGGAAAAAGCGCATCGTTCATGAAACGGTAGGTCTTTCCTTTTAATGAATAATCTTCAAAATTTTCGGGCAGTTGTTTGGTGTTCCTGTAAAACGTAACAGGCAATTTACCTGATGGATTATGATCACCGAAGAGTACATCTGCTACAGCCTGCCCGCCTGATTGTCCGCCATACCAGGCTTGCAGTATCGCATCGCAGCTCTCTGTTTCTGGCGTCAATGCGATCGCGGAACCGGAGCAGTTCACGAAGATCACTTTCTTGCCTGCTGCCTTCAACGCTTTCAGGCAATTGCGTTGCACTTCGGGTAATTCGATATCTGTTCTGTCGCCACCTTTAAAACCGGGGAAAGAAACAGGCATTTCTTCACCTTCGAGCAGCGTGGATAAGCCTCCGGCGTATACCACGACATCAATGCCTTTCAACTGATCGATCAGCAGGCTGAAATCGATCGGGTTCTCTTTACCAAAATCAATTTCAAGATTAGCCTGCCAGTTGTTCGATTGTGCGAAGCGGATCTCGATCTTGTATGTTTTACCGCGTTCAACTTTATAAGGGAATCGTGCTGGCACGGTTCTCCAGTTGGTATATTTTACAAGAGACTGGCCATTCACCCGTAATTCAAATTCACCGGTTGCGCCACCTTTGAATACTACTTCTTCCGTTTCAGGTGCGGTAAATTCTGCTTCGTACAAAGCGGAGAAACCCTCGAGTTTCACACCCGAAGCAAATTCATGCTGGCCTGCCGTGGTCAGCTTCAACGGTTCAGTAACCTGGACGGTGATCGCGGGTTGACCACTTCTCTCTTTGTTGTTCCAGTAAGTTGCTTTGAAGCCTTTCTTGCCTTCCTGCAAAAGTTTGGAGAAATAAGTTTCCGTCACTTTGTTCTCCACGAGGTCTGTGGCTTTATTATAGAATACATTGCCGGGTTTAAGTTTCGACTGAATGCCTTTGAGGATGGTCACAGTACTGACCGGCGTACCGTTATAGTTACCCCATAGCATCGGTTCATTATCTGCATTGGGCCCGATCACAGCGATCTTCTTCGCGGATCTGCTCAACGGAAGAAGGTTGTTGTTGTTCTGCAAAAGCGTCATCGACTGCCGCGCCATATCCAGTGCCAGTTGCTGATGTTTTTTACTGTTGATCACTGAGGCCGGTGTAGCGGCCCATGGAACGATGGCATCGGGATCCATTTCACCGAGTTCAAAGCGTCCCATCAGTACACGCAGCAGGCTTTCATCGATCTTTTTTTCATTGATCAATCCTTTCTTCACTGCATCCGGAAGATTCGCATACGCGTATCCTTCCCACACACATTCCACATCTGTTCCGGCGAGCACGCCTTTCGCAGCAGCGTGTGAAGGAGTGGAAGATACTTTATGGCTGGTATAAAAATCCGTGATCGCGCCACAATCGGAGACAACCAGATGTTTAAAGCCCCATTGTTCGCGAAGGATATTCTGCAGCAGGCGGTTATTTGCACAGCAGGGCTCATCATCCAGGCGCTGATAGGCGCACATCACCTGGCGTACATCAGCATCCTGCACCAGGGCCTTGAAAGCGGGCAAGTAGGTTTCCCAGAGATCGCGGGGTTTAACCGCATTCAGATTCAGTTCATGCCGGCTCCATTCCGGACCGGAATGCACGGCATAGTGTTTCGCACAGGCGAGCAGTTTCCGGTATTTTGCGTCGGGTGGTCCCTGCAGGCCTTTTACTACGGACACACCCATGCGGGTGGTGAGATAGGGATCTTCGCCGTATGTCTCCTGCCCCCGCCCCCAGCGCGGGTCGCGGAAGATGTTGACATTGGGCGTCCAAACCGACAGACTTAAAAACCGTTTGTTCTCGCCACCATTGCGGATCGTTTCGTGATACCTGGCCCGCGTTTCATCGGATACAGCGTCGAAGATGATCTGCACCAGCGAGTCATTGAACGAAGCCGCCATCCCTATCGGTTCGGGAAAAACAGTGACACCATTATTATTAGCCAAGCCGTGAAGCGCTTCACTCCACCAGTTGAATTTCTTAATGCCCAGCCTTGGAATGGCGGGCGATTGGTCCTGCATCAGGAGTACTTTTTCCTGGAGGGTCATGCGCGAGATCAGATCCTTCGCGCGCGCTTCCGAAGTCAGTGCAGCATTACGAAAGGGAAGTTCCTGGGAAAATGCCGCGTTACAGCAGAGCAGGTTTATGGCAATAGATACACAGAGATACCTGTATAACAGACTGCCCGGTACTTTCTTCATTATATGTAATTAGGCTGATGGATCAGGTTAAAGGAGTCAGGAAAAGAATCGGTAAGGAAGACCGGGATGATCGGGCGCCGGTCAGGCACTGATCGGATGGGCTTGTTTGGGAACATAATGCAACCGTTTTAGCTCCGGCGGAAAGAATAACCGGAAATGCCCGATGAAAATAAGGCTATCGCGACGGCATAACTGATAATTTTGTCTAATCCTCTATAACAAATGTATAACTTAATAATTTCAGCATTGAAAGTCAATCTACTATAATAGCAA
>JBEVKW010000468.1:0-10850 GCA_040509495.1 Chitinophagaceae bacterium
TTACAGGCGTACGGTCTAGCCCGATGTTTGCACCTGTCAAAGAGTTGACAAGGCTGATAGCAAGGAGTCCGTTTGGCGTACCGTCAATGCCGGAGAACGCTGTGGTACCTGCCTGATCACCGGTAAAATTCCATCCTGCAGGCAGGGTTACATTCGCGGGTGCGGGAGAAAAAAGCGTACCGGCTGTTGTCGAAAGTTGTAAGGTATAATTGCCTGAAGGAAATCCCGTGAAGCTATAAGCCCCGGTTGCCGGATCGATTGTAGACGAGCCCACAACATATCCTGCTTCATCAAGCAGATTTGCATAATACGTGTCGCTGCCAATGCTATTCATACCGGTTCCATTTACCAGTCCATCGGTAACGCCATTGGCATCATTAAACAGGTTTCCGGAAATATCATACACTACCCCTGCACAGTTCACTACATCAGCCCCGGAAGAAAAAGCCGTGATGTTTCCATCAGCAGTATTGTCACCTTTTGATCCGCCAATATTATGGCCGGCAAAATAGAATTGTGATCCTGTTTTCGGAAAAATGATCGTTTGGTGGCCACCCATTTCAAAACCGGCCACGCTTCCCGGTGTGATGCCGTCAGGCACTGTTGGTGAAGTGAATTGTGTGGTGGTAGTTGCTGCACCGAGCATTCCGTTGCTATTGCTTCCCCATAAGTAGATTGTTCCGTTCAAAGTGATCGCGCCGATGCTGTAACCAACCGCAAAAGGATTATTGCTGGAGAGTTTGCGGAGGCTCGCTAAAGTGGGGATCACGGTCCAGGATGTTCTTGCCGTAAGATCACCATGCCCCAATACGCCATTCACGTTGTCACCGGCGGAGTAAAGTCTTCCGTTGGAACCCAGGATAAATTCCGCAGCACCTGTCGAACCAGCCTGAATGATCTCCACTGATTTTGGGATCACTGTTCCTGTAAAGTCTGCATGCAACGCTGGTAATAGTGTTGCGTAACTGCGATTAGCCATTGCTGATCCATTTCCGAGGAAGGTATTATTTCCCCAAACATATACTCCGGAAGGCGTGATCGCCATCGCTGCGGTTCCGGCAAAGCTTAGTTCTGTTACACCGGTCAGATTGGGATTGCCTGGTTCTGATGTTTTCACCTGGTGCCAGTTATTATCTAATGCAGTCAATCCGTCACCGTACACGCGGCCTGCGCAGGCGCTGGATGTACCGGCTTTGATCCACACCTCGCCTGTTTGTGTGACCAATGCCAATCCTCCCCTTGAGGAACGGATGAAACTTACGTTATTGATCGATACGGGAAGGGCCATGATCGTTAGACCCGCTGCACCGGCAGCGGCGCTGTTGATGGTGCGGGCACTGTATCCCCAACCCCAAAGTCCTTCTGTGGTGAGTATCCACATCTGCGTGGCACTTGCAGCCGTTCCTTCTGTTACCGCACTTGCAGCAACCCCTCTCGGCGTACCATTATATTCATAGAGGACACGCGGGGTAGGCACACTGACGCCAGCCTCCGCAGAGCTGGATGCCTGTCCCCAATAGCTGACCGATGGCTGTCCATTGATCACCAGTGTTGCGTGATTGGACGATGCGACAAGATCATTTGCAGACGGCGCCGCACAACCCAACGCTGGTGGCGGCTCGCAGATATAAGCATCCGGTGTATTGATACAATCATAGGAAGACCTGGATCCTGTGCCGCTGGTGCCATCGCCCATACTTCCACGGATCAGGTGGCCAACATAACAGAACCGGTTTGTGCCTCTCAAAAAAGCAATTGTCGTATGACCGCCCATATGAAAGAAACCGGTGCGAGCATCATTCACACTGAAGTTCGGCGGAAGACGGGGAAGAGTGTAAGAAGCTGCCGTACCTCCCAGCATGTAAGAATCATTATCACCCCAGAGGTATAACTGTCCATTTGAATTCAATGCACCGATACTGTAATAGAAGTCCGGGTATACATACGCATTATTGGATGACAATTGAACGATATCGCTAAGTTCGCCCAATCCATCCGGCGATTTTACTTTGACCCAACTGGCCGCGTCCGTATCATTTCCCTGGCCCAGTACACCGGCATAACCTTCACCGGTGGCATACACCTTGCCGTTCGTCGCAAGAATAAATTGAGCCGCATATTGTGCATTCGCGTCATAAGCTTTGGAAAGAATGTTAACATCTACCGGCGTGATTACTCCACCATCATCGGGCAGCAATACCGAAGTAGCAAAAGCTCTGCTGGCTCTTGTATTATCAGAACCGGTTCCGGGAAATGCCCAAACCTGTTCTCCCCATACGTAGACCTGGCCGCCTGCCGTTTGCGCCATGATACCTTTTTGACTGTAAGACAAACGTGCAACATCAGTCAGGTTCACACCGGCTGAAGTCTGGACTCTGTGCCAGGCAGTATTAAAAGTTGTACCGGTCGTGCCATCGCCATAAGTATAAACAGAACCACCACCGGCCCCATTACCATTCTTCACGTATACTTCTCCATGGGTGATACCATCCCGTTTAGTCACGA
Source organism: Chitinophagaceae bacterium (assembly GCA_040509495.1). GTDB lineage: Bacteria > Bacteroidota > Bacteroidia > Chitinophagales > Chitinophagaceae > Terrimonas_A. The sequence goes on from JBEVKW010000468.1 coordinate 2,506, forward strand.
TCGCGAGCCCTCCCCCTGATGCAGCAATAAAATCGATATTCGCAGCAGTAAGATTCATCGTAGCAACAGCTGACGTAGGTAATGCGATCGAAGTGATCGCCGTTTTACCCGTTGCTCCGGTCATTGTCGCATTGCTCGCGCCCCAACCGTACAGGGCCTGGGTCGTCAGCAAAAAAAGCTGGTGATCATAATTGGAATTTCCTCCGGCACCTACACTTCCGGCAGCAACAGCTACAGGTGTTCCCGCATACAATGCAGTGGAAAGATTCTGCGGCGAAAGAATATAACTGTTTCCTGTTGGCGCAGCAGGATTGGCACCATCACCCCAGTACTTTACAATACCGGTATAGTCGATCATTACGGTGCTGTGAAAGGAAGAAGCCACTTTGCGGCGCGTGGCGAGAGGATCGGGACAAACCTGGGCAGATACACTGATACAGGCAAGCAAAGCCAGCAGGGATAAAATTCTTTTCATGAAACTGGATTGGAGGTTAACATTGTAAACAGCAGATCGATCATACACCTTCGATGCATCCGGACCGATCATTGCCATTACTTTTGGGGCGGCAAGCTACTTACAAGCTTTTTGTTCAGCTGTAGTCCACGAGCTAAAAAACAATAGAATTTATTCTACATAAAAAAGATATTCTTAATATCAGTCGATGACTATGGCTTGCGACAATGAACCGCCCGGCCTGATGAGGTTAAGAAAGTATAATCCGGCTGGTACATTTGGTATGGACACTGTTGTAAACGTCCGCTCCGGCCGTATCAAAGAGGAGTGGATGATCTCATCCTTTGTATTAACAATAGTGATCTTTTCATTCTTGCTGGCCATGGCATGGAAGACCACCAGGTTTTTTGATCCCGGCGACCCAGAGATGATCAGGCGTTCTCCTGCTGAAAAGATGATCGCCCGTTCATTACTGCAAATGGCTGTCTGTCCGCTGACGATACATCGCACCCGGTAAATATTAGACCCCGGTGAAGGGTGCCTGTCAGCATATTCGTATACTGTATGGCCACTGCCTGTACAGGAATCGATGACATAAAATCTGTCATTGATCTTTCTTTCAACAACAAATGAACTGTACAATTGCCTTGCGGAAACATTCCAGCGCAGTTGCGCCGTTTTGCCTCCATGTATAACGGACAACTGAATGGAAAGAGGGATTGTTAATGCGTTAGGTCGGTTATCATACTGCTGCCCGCCTGTCAGCACAAGTAACAATGCAAAGAGAAATTGCATTTAGTGGGATTGATTATATGAGAAATCCAGTGTCTTTAAAATGGCTTCCGGTTGTATCGCCTGCTTCATGATATATTCAAGTTCTAGCAGTCTTGCTGCTAACAGTTCATCCGCTATATCATCAATGAGTGCGATGATCCTGACCCTGGACTGGTCAATTTTCTGTAAAAAATCAAAGAAACCCGCCATGGCGATCTTTGCAAATACTATAAGTTTATCAGTGGAAGAATGAGCTGCAATGGCTTTACTAAAATCATTGTAGTACGTGAAAGAATGGCTTTCCGGTTGCAAAGTTCCTGCGAGAATGCAGCTCACCTGTTCGGCAGTATGCCGCTCATCGGTGATCAGCATGAATTGAACAGGCGCTGTGGTAGGCGTACCTGTTGCATGGATGGCAGAAAAAGAAAAGGTGGAGAGGATGGTTGGTTGATGCATAGTATGGAGTTTTAACAAAACTAGTTCGCTTCTTTTGCCGAGAAAGTAGAAGTAATCACTTAGTGATTATAGAATTAATTCTACAACACTAAGTGTTGGTATTGTTGACAAATGTCAAAGGATTTCCTGCTGCGCATTGAAGGTTACACATTCTCACATAAATTGCGGATATGCCGCCAAGTTTACAGTTCCTTGTAGCCGAAGATCATAGTATCGTCCGCATGGGTATTAATTTATTGATCAAAGAAATGTACCCCACCGCATCAGTGACCGAAAGCGCCACCTTTACCGCTGCTTTGCAGGAATTGCAAAAACGACAGTTTGATCTGCTGATCCTGGATATTAATATTCCGGGTGGGGGATCCATTACCATGATCGAAGCCGCCAGGTTGAGGGCGTCGAGAGTACCCATCCTGATCTTTTCCAGTTACGAAGAACAGGTTCATGCATTACGGTACATGAAGGCAGGTGCTAATGGATATGTACACAAAGAATCTCCTCCCGAAACTATTAAGATCGCGATACAGAAAATATTGAATCATGAATCGTATGTAAGCGAAGTGGTGAAAGAACAGCTGCTTCAAAAGATCATTGACCCCGGCAAAGCAGTGAATGAATTGTCAGAGTTATCCCAGCGTGAACTGGAAGTAATGCAATTACTGGTGAAAGGATATTCATCAAGCCAGATCAAACAAACATTAAACCTGCAATTATCTACCATTAGTACATATAAGGCGCGTATATTCGAGAAGTTGAAAGTATCGAATGTCATCGAACTCGCAGAAAAGATCAAACAGATCAGTCAATGATTTTTTACAGACCGGTATTACCATACAAACCTGCACTTCTGCTGAAGATCACCGTAACGCTCATTTTACTATTTGTTGTAGAGGTCATACATGCGGGAAACATCGATACAAGCAGGTACCGGCCTATCCGTTATACGGATGAGAACGGTCTTCCTCAAAACAGCATTAAGGCGATCGCGGCTGATGAAGTCGGGAACTTGTGGTTATGCACGGAGGACGGACTGGTGAGGTTCAATGGCGAAAGATTTGAGCAGTTCTCCCGTCATAACCTGGCCGTCAATTCCAGCCGGTTTGGAGATTTTCTGTACGATGCACACGCCCAAAAATTGTATGCCGTTAATTCTTTCCAGGAAATCATCCAATTGAAGGATGGAAAGGCAATGCGCGACAGCGTATTCTATCGCCTCCGCCAGCAATCACTTTTTCCCCGCAGCAAGACCTCTTCCCAGCGGGACCCGCTTCCCACCTGGCACCGTGGGGCAGGACTGTTTACCGATACCGTGGTGCTCTTCACCAGTGCCACCGACTACTACGAATTGACGCACGATGGCGTATCAAGATATAAGGGAACACAGCGTTTATGGAAACAGTTATCAGAAGTCAGCCTACCCGGTGAGCAATTCTTTACACTTGGCAATGAACTGTACCGCGTGCAGCCTGATGGATCCATCGAAAGCTTCACCGCTAAAGGCACAGGGAAATATCCCATTTCTTCATTCACGGGCACGCTGAAAAAGAACTACAGGATCTTCCGTAGCTCAGATAACAAACGTGTTATTCTTTATAATGATCACCGTTTTTTTGAGATCACGCGGACAGATAATGCATTTACCTGCCGGCTCTTGCTAAGCGGTTTCGATGCCGATCAGCATGTGATCAACTGCGCGTTTCTTTCTCCGGTTACCCAGCAGTTGTTTTTAGGCAGTGCGACAGAAGGCCTTTACCGGTTCATCACCTCTCCTTTTACGATCGGCCAGGCTGAAACAGCCAATGGTTTCAATATCTTCTATTCGCTGCTTGAATTTCAACCGGAACGCTTACTCAGCGGACAGGGATTGATCATCGAAGGCGGCCACGTGGCGAAAGACCGAAGACAGTTAATGGAGCGGGTTTCAGACAAATACACGATCCTGAAAGATGCAAAGGGATATTTATGGACGAAGAAAGATCGATGGATCTACAGGTTGAACAGTAACGCAACGCAGGTATTAGACAGCCTGCAAATGCAATCAACCGTGAATTGCCTTTATCGCAGTCTGGATAACAGTATCTGGATCGGTACACAATCAGCGATATTTCGCATGGATCCTGAAAAAGAAAGAGGATCGCCGGTATTGATCACCGCATTAACGGCACATTCCACCTGCCTTGCGGAAGACAGGGATTCAACGCTGTGGATCGGCACACTTCATGGCCTGTACACGCTTGCACGCCATACATCCACCCCTCAACTATCAAAGGGATTACCGACCCAATATATTAGGAGTGTGTATTGTGAAAATGAAGAGCGTACCTGGGTAACCACCTACGGAGACGGTTTCACCTTGTTTGATCAGGGCAAAGTTGTCCGGATGCCGCTGGATGCAAAAGGGTATTTGCGAAGCAGCCACTGCATCATGGAAGATCACCATGGAAATTTCTGGGTACCTACCAATAAAGGACTGTTCCAGATGAGTAAAAAGGATCTTATCGTTTATAGCAACGACCGGTCACTACTCCCCTATTATCATTATTATTCCACCGAGCAGGGGTTGAATACAAACGAATTCAATGGAGGTTGCCAGCCATGTGCAGCGATCACTTCCGGCGGTTTGATCTCGATGCCAACTATTGACGGAACCGTTTCTTTTCTACCGGATTCGATTTTGCCCAGTTATCCCGATTATCCGTTTACGATTGATGAAGTATTGATCGACAACAGGCAGGTGTCAATCGGTTCCCTGCTTGAAGTACCACGGGATATTTCTCAACTCACCGTTCGCATTTCCACCGCCAACTGGAGCCATGCCGGCAACCTGCGCATATTCTTTGCGCTCGAAAAAAATGGCGAGCTGCCTGTCTGGTACCCGGTGCCTGATAACCGGACGATCAATCTTACAACGCTGCCGGCGGGCGACTTTACGTTGCGTATCCGAAAACAAAATGGATCCGGCCGCGATAATTACCTGGAATGGTCCCTACCACTGCATGTGCCTGCACCCTGGTTCCTGCAACCACTGGCATTCGTTATACTGGTTATCACCGCAGCGTTTCTAACCTGGATGATCATCCGGCTCCGGCTGCGGATAGTCAAAAAGAAAAACACCCTTCTTCAGCAACAGATAAAAGAAAACACCGCGGAACTGCAAACCGCTTTAGAGGAGCTGACGCTTTCCGAACAAGCACTACGCCAGCAAACGAAATTGCAGCAACAGTTATTGGCAGCATTCAGCCATGACATCAAAGCTCCGATGAAGCATTTGATGTTTACAGTAGAGCGGATGAGCCAGGCATTGCAAAACCAGGACCCGCTTTCCTATGTGAAGGTTAGCGAATCCATTCACCATCATATCAGGCGCCTGTATCACCTGATGAATAATATCCTCCAGTATATCCGCAGCCAGATGAATGGAGGGCAACGGCAAACCGCTTCTTTCAAACTCGCACAGGTGCTGGATGATAAACTGACCATTTTCCAGGATCTCGCCCAGGAACGGATGACAACACTGGATCATTCTGTTTCCAGTGAAGTACAGATCTACACAGACGAGCTGCTCTTCTCCATCATCCTGCACAACCTGATCGATAACGCCATAAAGGTTACTGTCAACGGTGCGGTTACAATTACCGCACACAGCGATGCGTCGGGATGTGAACTCACGATCCACGATACCGGGATAGGAATGAGTGAGGAACTTGTCAACTGGATCAATTCAAACGAGTATCCAGATGCCAGGCAGCATGAGCAACTTACGGGACTGGGATTAATGATCGTTAAAGATCTGGCAACGTTGTTACAGATCACGATAAAGGCTGAGAGCGGCCCGGGCAATACACAGGTTACACTGATCATTCCGGAGGGAGTTCACCAGGTTCATACGAAGTCATAAATTACCACGTACAATCGCCTCACTATTTCTGCAGCTGCAATAACGATCAGCAGGGTACGCTGACGGTAAGAATAAATCCGTTCCCCGGAGAAGTGATGATATCAATATGGCCGCCCAGATTTTTTGCTCTTCGTTCAATGTTGAGCAATCCCACGCCATTATTCCTGTCAGGAAACGATGTGCCTACACCGTTATCGGTAATGGTGACGGTCAGAACATCTTCATCCATGTTCAGGCGCATAGAAACACGGGTAGCCTTTGCATGCCGTGCTATATTGGTGCAATGCTCTTGCAGGATGCGGTACAACTCAAGCTTCGCGGAAGGGTGCAGCCTGGTCTCATCCATACTTTGCGTATAAAGATCAACATTGATCCCCGCCGGCCGCAGCATGGTATCGCAGAGTTGGGTAACAGGGTCGATCAGTCCTTCCATTTCGGCGTCGGAAGAAACGAGACCGTGAGCAATGCGCCGGTTCTCTTCGATCGCTTTGCGCAGGCTCCTGCGGCAATATGGCAAGAGTTCAGCAACCCGGCCCGGAGATTCGCTGATCAGTGTGAGGAACAGGTTTGCACTGGCCAATAACTGGTTCACATTGTCATGCAATTCCTGGCCGAGTAAATGGCGTTCGTGTTGCGCCCCCATCGCAGACATCTGCTCCAGCTCAATCTTCATTTGTTCTTCCTGCGCTCTCAGTTCCTCAAGCAGGTTTTCTTCCCGGGTTACATCTTTTATAAGTACCGTCATGCCTTTGTCCACTGGCTGGAAAAAACAGTCGAGCCAACTTTCGGAAGCCTCGAGGTATAAGCGAACGGTAACCGGTTGCCCTTCTTTTAAAACAGTCATAAAGCTCGCACCGAAATAGCTGTCTTTAATACCGGGAAACACTTCCCATACAAGATTCCCGGCCGGTGACCAGGTTTTTCCACTGAGCAACTGGCCGGCGGCGTCATTTATGTGCATGATATACCCTTCCTCATCCAGGGCCAGCCACCCATCTGGGCCTTTTTCCAGGTAAGAGTGGAATAATTCGACGCGTTTCAACTGTTGCCGTTCCGACTTACTGGTTGATGGAATGCTGGAGCGGCGGGCAATCGAGCTGGACACGGACCCGCAAAGCCGGGAAAGCTGGGATTTATCAATGCAGTCATCACCGCCCTCACGCAGGTAATCGATGTACTGCTCTTCCCGGAGCAGCGATGTAACCAGGATACAGACAGCGTTTGGCCGCGATTCGCGGACAGCCCGCAATGCAGCAAACGCATTGAACTCGCCGAGGGAATTATCGGCCAGCACGACGTCCGGAGCAAAATGCTGCAATGCATGCCTGAAATCTTTTTCCGTTGAGGTTATCTGGAAACTGCAATCACCACGGTCACGTTCCAACCGGTGTTGCATAACAAACGCATGATCTGAATCGTCTTCGAGAATAAGTACTCTCAAAGCGGTAGTGGCTGAGGTTAATGTGCAAATGGGTTTCATGGTAATGGATCGGTTACGTACACGTAATACAATAACCAAGATACGGTTTTTTATATTTTATGCAAGAATCTGCCCCGTCAATCGTGCAAGTTCCCGGAATATGACCGTCAACAAACGTTGCATAATCCAAAAAGTGCGCTGGGAAGCCGGCTTTACGTACCATGTTACCGCCGTTGCACTTGCAGTAGAACCCCTTGCCGCATTCAGACCTTGCTCCTGTTGGACGCTAACGGCCTCGTCTACGCAGCTAAATCCTATGCCGGGCAAAGTAGACCAACCGGCAGATCCCCGTCGGAACCCGGGCGGTCATTCGCGCAGGAACCGGAATACAATGTCGCAACGCTGAGCTTCCTCCTGTTACACAGCTATCAGCCCTGACTCAGGTAAAAAACCGGGCCCGGGAAGGCAGAGGCATGAAAACCAGGCTCCTTTTTTGTATCTTTTACCCACATTAAAAATCAACGATCTGTACCGTCAACAACGGTAAACATAAAATCACCCGCCAGGTATGAAACCAAAAAGTCGCCCCTGTTACCATTGCTTTTTGCTATTGAGTGGCTGGAACCTGGTCGGCTTTTATTTATTTATCGCTCACCATCCTTTCCGCGTGGAAAAGCTTGTTTATTTTGATGATCCGCTGTTCAGTTATTTTTTCTTTGTCTCACTGTCGATCCTGCTCACCTGGTTAACCTACTTCCTCTGCCGGGAAAAACTTACTTCTAAACGATTGATGGGAATCCATATTCTGATCACAGCGGTGATTGTATTCCCACTTCCTTGGATCGTGACTTATTTCGCTGATACCACAACAGCTCTTCTTTCAACAGATGATCCATCGGCTCTTGAAAGCCTGTTCCATGGGCATTCCCGATCCTTCCTGTTCATTATAATGATCCTGCTTCTTAGCGACCTGCTGCTCCTGGCCAATATCACGCGAACTGAGAAAGCCTGACCAGCCCGCATACTCTTCGCCGGAACATCCATCCGTTGTTATCATGCCAATGACTCCCGACCATTTGATCAATGTTGAGTATGGCGATACTATTGCTTAAGTCCTTTCTTAATTTAAACGGCTTGTTCTTTAATAAACAAATGCAGGCCCTGGGACCTGCACTTATCTATTCAATCTTCAGTTGAATCAAGCCATAAAAAAATAGCCGGCCGCTTTACACGACAAGAAGGGAAATGGTAATTTTCCGTTCCAGCCAATCTCCACCGGCCAGCTATATTCATTAACGATAATAAAGCGTGTCTCTGCGCTCTTTATCCTTTTTATCTTTTTT
>JBEVKW010000469.1:0-85858 GCA_040509495.1 Chitinophagaceae bacterium
AATCAACACTAACAAAAAACTTAGCCGGCTTATTTACTGTTCACCCAAAAAAAAGAAGAACTTCGGATTGTAGTCCAGTGTCGCTTAGTTAAGAGATCCTACTTCAGTGTTTCGATGGCCGATGTCTGAAAATAAAAAACCTATTAGAGGCAGTAATCTATACCGGCTGGTAGCGATAGCTTCCACCCCGGTGTGGCCATCGGCCATCGAATGAACTTTCGCGGGAAATGCTAAACTGAATGACATTGGATAGTAATTCCCAATCCGCATAAATATTTTTACAATGCAGCAAAGACCCTATATCATCTGTCTCATGATGACTTCCCTCGACGGAAAGATCCTTGCGGACAAATGGGGAGATAGTGATACGGTGCAACGTTTGTCCAAAAGTTTCGAAGAAATACATGAAGAGATCGGGATCAACGCATGGATCGTTGGGCGGAAGACGATGGAAAGAGATTTCACAAAAGGTGCAGAACCTGTATTGAAAGAAGGAGCACCGCCTGTTCCCCGGACTGATTTTGTTGCCGATCCGGCTGCAACCTCCTTTGCAATTGCGATAGATCCGAAAGCGAAACTGGGCTGGCACAGATCAACCATGCAGGGGGATCATGTCATCACCGTTCTGACAGAAGAAGTCAGCGACGCATATCTCGCAAACCTGCAGGACATCGGAGTATCCTACATTTTTGCCGGCAAATCCGGAATAGACCTGCATACAGCGACAAAAAAGCTCTACACACTTTTCGGAATTGAAAAGCTGATGCTTGAAGGCGGAGGTCTGCTTAATGGCAGTTTTCTGAATGAAGGACTCGTTGATGAATTCAATCAGTTGCTTCTCCCGATCGTGGACGGTTCTGCGGAAAATTCAAGTGTGTTTGAGATCCCGAAAAAGAAAAATGACTCAACCTTGTTTAAATTAGAAGAGATTAAGAAATTACCGGACGATATCCTGTGGCTGAAATATAAGACAGCCACCGTATAAGTATCGGTGCAGCCTTATGTGCTGCAGAGTCCGCTTGCCGATATTCGTGCCGAACACTTTTTTTTCTACGGCGGTGCGGTTTCTAACTGAATTGTTAGTACGCTTTCGCGATTTCTGGACAAATCTTTGCGGATGATTTGGAGAAGTTTATGCTAACTTCATTACGTCGCGTTTTACTGATCCACATAACCACATTTTATGGAAAAACAGAAGTACAGCAGAAGATTTTTCCTTTCTACCTCTGCCATGGCTGCTACACTTGCGTTCATACCTGTGGGCGTGAAGGCATTTTACAACAACGTAAAGAAACTGGTCATTCCGCTTAAGGAAAAGATGGCCATTAAGCTCAGCATTAATAAAGCGAAGTATAACCTTACGGTTGATACCCGCACAACCCTCCTTGACCTGGTTCGTGAGCAACTCGATCTTACCGGTACAAAAAAAGGATGTGATCACGGTCAATGCGGCGCGTGCACCGTGCATGTGAACGGTCAGCGGGTCTTGAGCTGTTTAACCCTCGCGGCAACTGTACAGGGTAAGGAAGTAACGACCATAGAAGGGCTTTCCCAGGGTAGCGAACTTCACCCGATGCAACAGGCCTTTATTGAGTGTGACGGTTTCCAGTGCGGTTATTGCACCCCCGGGCAGATCATGTCTGCGGTTGGCTGCGTGAATGAGGGCCACACTCACTCTGTGGAAGAGATCAAAGAATTTATGAGCGGCAACCTTTGCCGCTGCGGTGCATATAACGGTATTGTTCAATCCATTCAAAAAGTTGCGAAATGAGACCATTTACACTCCAGAAACCAACCACGATCGGTCAGGCTGTTTCCGGTAAAAAGGAATCAGCGCAATTTTTAGCAGGCGGGACCAACCTGCTTGATCTGATGAAAAAACATATCTCGCAGCCAGACAGGTTGCTGGATATCAATTCAGTATTATCCGAAAAAATTGAATCCACGGCGGGTGGTATTCGGATCGGGGCAAATGTGCGTAACAGTGCGGCGGCAGCAAATGAATTGATCCTGTCAAAATTCCCGCTTGTGTCTCACGCAATCCTGAAAGGCGCTTCACCTCAGATCAGGAATATGGCATCTATGGCAGGCAATCTATTGCAGCGGACCAGATGCCCTTACTTCTACGACACATCACTTCCCTGCAATAAACGTAAAGCCGGGAGTGGATGCGGCGCACTGAAAGGAGAAACAAGAATGGCCGCGATCGTTGGGCACAACCCACAGTGCGTAGCTGTTCATCCCTCCGATCTTTGTATCGCTCTATCAGCACTGGACGCCAGAGTGATCATCAACGGAAAAGACAATAAGGAAACCAGCATTCCTTTCAAAGACTTTCATAAGCTGCCAGGCACAAATCCTGAAAAGGACAATAACCTTCCTGCAAATGCGATCATCACGGCCATTGAAATTCCATCCAACCCTTTTAATAAAAACTGCAGCTATCTGAAACTGAGAGATCGTGAATCTTATGCGTTTGCACTGGTCTCTGTTGCCGCAGCTTTACAATTGAATGGCAATCGCATTGTAGAGGCCCGGCTTGCCTCAGGTGGTGTTGCGCATAAACCATGGAGATGGTATGAGGCGGAAAAATTCCTGAAAGGAAAAACAGCCGACCTGAGCAACTTCAAACAAGCTGCAGAGATCATCGCAAGAGAGACGCATCCCTTGAACGGCAACGAATTCAAAGTGCCGATGTTAAAAGGCGCGATCGAAGTAGCTCTTCAAAATTGTCTAACCGCTTAATCTATTCTATGGGATTTTTTAAACGTAAGCACGAACTCAAAAAAGTACCGGAAGGACGGGTGGAAGGTTTCTACAAAGTGACCGGCAGTGGCAAATATGCTGCGGAATACAAGCTGGAGAACGTTTGCTATGCAGTACTCGTCGGAAGCACCATTGCTGCCGGTGAGATCATAGATATCAATACAGATAATGCTAAAGATATTGAAGGCGTTCTTGATGTATTGACTCACCGGAATCGCCCGCAGATCCCCGCATTCGCAGATGAAGCCAAAGCAAAAAGAGCTGGCTTCAGCCTGCCTGTACTTCATACGAACAAAATATTTTTTCGCGGCCAACCTGTAGCATTGGTAATTGCCGAAACGCTTGAAGACGCCAACTATGCGGCATCACTTGTAACGGTCTCCTATAAAACCGATCAGGCTAAGGTTGATTTTGATAAAGAGCATGCAACTGTGCCCATCGCTGCAACAGGAAAAGAACGCGGCTCTATGGACGCCTGGAGCAATGCGCCGCATATCAGGGAGCAGGCCTATACCATCCGCAACCAGGTCCATAATCCGATGGAAATGCATGCGACCATTGCAGTATGGGACGGAGATAAGAAGTTAAAACTGTACGATAAAAACCAGGGAGTGAACAATGTTCAGCAGACGATCTCCCGCTTGTTCGACATTCCCCCAGCCAATATCGAGGTCTTCAGCGAATATGTCGGTGGCGGATTCGGGTCAGGCCTGAAGGTCTGGAGCAATGTTCCGCTGGCGATCATGGCTGCAAAGCAAGTCAATCGACCGGTAAAACTGATGCTTACAAGACCTCAGATGTTCACGCTTGTAGGATACCGTCCACAGTCCTGGCAGAACGTCAGGATCGGCGCCGATGCAAACGGAAAATTCCTTGGCATACTTCACCAGGCCAAACACGGCACTTCCGTATTTGACAATTATGGCGAAGGGATCACACGCATCTCCAGGCTGGTTTACAACTTTGGCAACCTGAAAACTGAATCAGCAACCGTTCCGCTGAATCTCGGCGCGCCAACATGGATGCGAGGTCCGGGCGACTGCACTGGTGCTTTCGCACTGGAATCAGCCATTGACGAACTCAGCTATGATATAAAGAAAGACCCGCTTCAACTGCGCCTGGATAATCTTGCAGTGATCAATGACCCCGATACAGGTAAACCCTGGTCGACGAACTTTCTGAACGAGTGCATGACAAAAGGCGCCGAGATGATCAACTGGAAAAGCCGCAACCCCCTCCCCGCACAAACAAAGGAAGGCGAATGGATGATCGGCTATGGCGTGGCAAACGGAATGTGGTTTGCCGGCAGAAGTAAAGCAAGCGCTTCGATCATTATGCAGAAAGATGGATCAATTACGGTACAGACTGCTATGACAGATATTGGTACAGGTACGGGTACCGGTATGCAGAATATTGCACACCTGGAGCTGGGCATTTCACATGATAAGATCCGGATAAAACTGGGCAACTCTAATCTACCTGCCGCGCCAAGCCAGGGAGGAAGTACCGGTCTGTCAACGATCAGCGGCGCTGTTGCCGCAGTCTGTGACGCGTTGAAAATGAAACTCGCTGGCTATGCCTCTTCACAGGATGCCATATTTAAAGACGCAAAACCCGAAAGCATTGTGCTGTCTGACAGCGGCATCGCTTATCAACAGGCGGGAAATCATCTGATCTCTTTTGACAAGATCTTCTCGAAAGAGAATCTTCAAACAATAGAAGTTGAAGCCAGCTCAGGCCCCGGTGAAGAAAGACAGAAATATGCGTTCTGCTCCGGCGCTTCTCATTTCTGCAAGGTCAGAGTGCACACAAAAACAGGAAAAGTAAAGATCGACAGGCATGTCTGTGTAGTGGACGCTGGCTATGTTGTAAACAAACTTGCCGCAGCTAACCAGGTTTCAGGGGCCGCTGTTGGAGGAATTGGAATGACATTATCTGAAGAACAGTTGGTGGATAGTACCCACGGTTGTTTTATTGGCGGAGATCTGGCGGGTTACCATTTCGCCGTGAATGCAGATGCCCCGATCATAGAAGTTGATTTCATCAATAAGATCGATCCGAACATAAACCCGTCCGGAGCAAAAGGTGTAGGCGAAGTTGGCATTATCGGTGCCGCCGCAGCTATTGCCAATGCGATCTTTCATGCAACCGGCAAGCGTCTTCGTGATCTGCCGATCACTCCGGATAAAGTGCTGCTCGCTAAATCGTGAGATGATGAAGAACAGGCCAATATATCTTGACTACAATGCTACAACGCCCTGCGATCCGGCTGTGCTGGACGCAATGCTTCCCTATTTCAGCGATCACTTCGGTAATGCGGCCAGCAAAGATCACTGGTACGGCTGGCATGCGCGCGATGGAGTTGACGAAGCACGCGAACAGGTGTCGTCACTGATTGGCGCAAAACCCGGTGAGATCGTGTTTACTTCCGGAGCAACCGAAGCGATCAACCTGGCATTGAAAGGGATCGCTGAAGCAGAGCACCGGCTGGGTGATCATATTATCACCTGCCAGACAGAACACAAGGCTATCCTGGATACATGTGCGTTTCTTGAAACGAAAGGCATCAGGGTTACTTACCTGAAGGTGGATCACAAAGGGAATCTTGATCCTGCAGAACTAAGCTCGGCCATCTCAGAAAGAACGATCTGTATTGCGCTGATGTTCGCCAATAACGAAACAGGTGTGATCCACCCTGTAAAAAAGATCAGCGAAATTGCGCGCAAGCATAACATACCTTTTTTTTGTGATGCAACCCAGGCCGTTGGTAAGATTCCCGTAAATGTTACAACCGAAGGAATCGATCTGATGGCATTCTCCGCGCACAAGATGTACGGACCAAAAGGTGCTGGCGCGTTGTTCATTTCAGGATCGTTCTCAGCCCGCAAGTCTTTTCGGGCACAGCAACACGGCGGATCACATGAGAATGGCTTACGTAGCGGCACACTGAACACTCCCGCCATTGCCGGATTTGGAAAAGCCGCAGAGATCTGTAAAAGCAATTTGACTACAGAAATGCTGCGCATCGCCGGGCTAAGAGACTTGTTCGAAAAAAGGCTTTCTGAAAAACTTCCGGGAATTATCATCAACGGAGGCCCGAACAGATCATCCCAGGTTTGCAACTTCAGCTTACCCGAAGGAAATGCCGAACAGCTGCTACTCTCCATTTCCGCACATGTCGCAGCCAGTCGCGGCAGCGCCTGTTCAGGACTTATCCAGCAACCTTCACATGTGCTGGCGGCTATGGGATTATCAGCTGAGCAAAATTTACGCTCAATCAGGATAAGTCTCGGTAAATTTACAACAGCCGAAGAGATCGAGAAAGCAGTCAGCTCTATAGCAAGTGCGGCACTGGAAAAGCAACAACTATCCCACTCATTACAGGTCAGGTAGTTTAAAATCGTTGGCCGGCAACACAGAAGTTATGAAGGAAATCAAACAGATCATCGCCGCTTATGATACAGCTATAAGTCAGCAGAAAAATGTTGTACTGGCAACGGTAGTACATATAGAAGGATCAGCCTATCGCGCGCCAGGCGCACGCATGCTGATCAGGGAGGATGGTTTTTTTACCGGAGCTATCAGCGGAGGTTGCCTGGAGGGCGATGTGCTGCGAAAAGCACTGATGGTAATAGCAGATCTTCGTCCCGCGTTGATCACTTATGACACATCGGATGAACCGGGAAATAATGGGATCGGCGCCAGCCTTGGCTGCAATGGAATCATCCGCATACTGATCGAACCTGTCGATCCGGGTAACGAAACCAACCCTATTGCCCTGCTTCGTTCCGCAACAAAAGAAAGAACGCCGTCCGTCCTCGTTACGTTCTTCAATCCCGATGACAAAAAGAATAAACAGCAGGGCACAAGATTATTACTGAAGGAAGACAATTTCGATCTCACATCAGTTGATCAGCCTGTCGAACCTGCGGATATCAAACAGTCATTTGCAACCCGCTCTTCGGCATTTATACATTATAACGGGCAGCCGGGATCTGTCCATGCATTTTACCAGTATATTGCCCCTAACTGCTCGCTCGTGATTGCCGGTGCGGGGAATGACGTCATTCCTGTTGTCCAAATAGCAGAGATCCTTGGCTGGGATATCACGCTGATGGACGGACGCACTTTATACAATACGGCGGAAAGATTTCCTGGCTGCCAGCTCATCACAGGAAACCCGGAAGAGATCTGGAATAATATACAAACGGACGCCCAAACAGCTATCGTTCTTATGTCTCACAATTATGCTTACGATAAGGCTATTCTGAAACTTGCGCTAAGTAGTGATGCCTCTTATATTGGCATACTTGGTCCGCCGAATAAGCGTGACAGAATGTTCACCGAACTGAGAGAGGAAGGCATAGAGCTGAGTGCAGAACAGAAAGAACGTGTCCATGGACCGACAGGTATTAACATCGGCGCAGAAACATCAGAAGAGATAGCGCTCTCTATTATAAGCGAGATCAAGGGATATTTTGCGGGAGCTCCATCTGACACTTCATTAAAAAATCAAAGCAGGTCGGTTCATAAAAGACGAACCCGCATTTCCGCATCAATAAAAACGTACGGAATACTGATACTTGCGGCCGGCATCTCAAAACGTCTTGGTGTGCCTAAACAACAATTAGTATACCAGGGAGACACGTTGCTCGGTAATGCTGTAAAGGCGGCGATGGAGATAGACACAGGTGCGACGGTTGTCGTTACCACTCCATCAGACACAGATACATTGTCGCAGCTAAAAGCACTTAATGTCGAAATAGTGATCAACGGAGAAAGTTCGGAGGGAATGTCAAGCTCTATCCGTGCAGGAGTTCGCCATTTACAAAACGAATATCCCTCTATTCAACAGATCCTGATCATGCTTTGCGATCAGCCTTATGTTGACACTGCTCATCTGCGACAATTGATCCATCAGCAACAGAGCTCCGGTGCGCCAATTACAGCCAGCCTGTACGCAGGACGTAAAGGGGTTCCCGCAATATTTCACTCATCGATCTTCGACGAACTTTTATCACTGACCGGCGACACCGGCGCGAAACACCTGATCGAACAGTCTGACGAAAAGGTCGCCATCGTCCCTTTTCCCAAAGGCGCTATCGATATCGATACAGTCGCTATGTATCAAGAGTTGGTTTCGGGAAAAATACAGAAGGAGGCAGATCATGATCGTTGATAGCTATAACCGGAAACACGATTATCTGCGGATCTCACTGACAGATGTCTGCAATCTCCGTTGCACATATTGCATGCCGGACGAACATTACGCCTTTATGCAGTCTGAACGCCTGATGCAACCAAAAGAGATCGCAACTATTGCCGCAACGTTTGTTTCTATGGGGGTGAGAAGGATCCGTCTCACAGGAGGCGAACCTCTCGCCCGCCGCGATTTTCATGAAATACTGCAACGCCTTTCAGTTTTACCGGTAACGATCACGTTAACAACAAACGGAACACTGCTCCACCGGCATCTTGATCAACTGATCAATGCAGGCGTAACAAGCCTTAACATCAGTCTCGATACGTTGTCGCAGGATAAATTCCGCCTTCTCACAAGAAGAGATCAGTTCACACAAATCATGCGCAACATCCTGACAGCAGCAGAAAAAGGCCTACAGGTAAAGCTCAATGTTGTTGTCATGAAAGGAGTGAATGAAGAAGAAATCCTTGATTTTATTGCCTGGACAAAACATTCACCTATAGATGTTCGCTTTATAGAGTTCATGCCTTTCGATGGAAATAAATGGAGTGGCGAACAGGTAGTGTCGGAGAAGGAGATCCTCGAACTTATCAGCAGCAAATATTCTTTTCAGGCCGTACACAGGCCATTGCAGTCGACGAGTAATCCCTACATCATTCCGGGACATGCAGGCTCTTTCGCGATCATCAGCACAATGAGTTCTCCTTTTTGTGCCGGTTGCAACAGGATGAGATTAACCGCAGATGGCCGGATGAAGAACTGTCTGTTCTCCAAAGGAGAAACAGATCTGTTATCCGCGTTAAGGGAAGGCCGGGAACTGAAGCCTCTCATTGAACAAAATGTTTTCGGGAAAGCGGAAAAGCTCGGAGGCCAGTTCGAAGAGAACTTCTTCCGTGAATTAAATGGAGAAGATCTGATCAACCGGTCAATGATCAGCATCGGAGGCTAATACGCCTGATTTTAAAAAATATGTTATTCACAGGTATTGCGTTCGTGTGCATGAAAAACATTTTCTAAACAGACTTAGGAATGACAAAAGACTCTTTAATTGCTGTAGAGGAAGCAAAAGCAATCCTTCGCCAGCAGGAATATATGCGTAAAACGGTACAGCTTCCATTAAAGGAAGCCGGAGGGCGGATCCTTGCAACATCACTGATCGCGCCAGTCAACATCCCGGCATTCGATCAATCTTCCATGGATGGATACGCTTTTGCTTATGATGCGTGGAAAACAGGAGACACACTGCGAGTGATCGGCGAGGTCCCTGCCGGTAGAAAAGATTTGCCGCATGTCAATAGCGGGGAAGCCATGCGCGTGTTCACCGGCGCGCCTTTACCCGATGGAACAGACACCGTGATCATGCAGGAACATTGCTCCGAAGAAAACGGCATATTGACACTATCTCCCAAAAACCTCAAAGCAGGCGATAACCGCCGCAGGATCGGAACAGATATTCGCCACGGCGATCTGGCATTACCCGCAAATTCATTTCTCAACGACGCTGCTGTGGGTTTCCTTGCCGGACTCGGGTTCTCCACCGTACCCGTCTACGCAACACCTGCCGTGGCTCTAGTGATCACAGGAGACGAGCTACAACAACCTGGTGAACCCCTGGATTTCGGACAGGTATATGAAGCGTCATCCACCATGCTCCAGGCGGCTTTGACACGCATGGGCATTTCTCAAATTAAAGTTTTCAGATCTCCGGATATACTGGAAGAAACGATACAGGTATTACAAACAGCACTCTCTTCGAGCGATGTGGTATTACTGACCGGAGGAGTTAGCGTTGGAAATTATGATTTCGTCGTAAAAGCGGCAGAGCATTGTGGCGTTCAGAAATTGTTTCACCGTATAAAACAACGCCCGGGAAAACCTTTGTTTGCAGGACGGAAAAATGATCAGCCGGTGTTTGGCCTGCCCGGAAATCCATCATCAGTGCTCACCTGCTTCTATCAATATGTGTGGCCTGTTTTAAGAAAGCTCTCGGGGCACCCGGATAGCCTGGTAACATTTACCGCACCACTGTCGACGCCGTTCGAAAAAACTGTTCCCCTTACGCAATTTCTGAAAGCAGTATATAAAGACGGAGTAGTGGAAATATTATCGGCACAGGAATCATATCGCATGAGTAGCTTTGCTGTTTGTAACTGTTTGGTAGAACTGAAGGAGGAAGTGCGTAATTACAACCAACAGGAACTGGTCACCATTCACCTATTGCCAAGCTATGGATAATTTAATGCTGATGCTGCCGCTTCTTTTCGCGGTAGCCTTTTTATATTCTTCTGTGGGCCACGGCGGCGCAAGCGGCTACCTGGCACTGATGGCAATGTTCAGCGTGGCACCAGCGGTGATGAAACCCACCGCTCTTCTGTTGAACCTGTTTGTTGCACTCACTTCGTTTATTTTTTACTACCAGGGGAAATATTTCAATAAGAAATTGTTTTTACCCCTCGCACTTGCATCCATTCCAATGGCTTTCGTTGGAGGAAGCATGGTGATCCATTCGGATGTATACCGGAAGATGCTGGCGATTTTCCTGTTGATCCCTGTGATCCGTTTTATATTCTTCACGGACATCAAAGTAAATGAGACAGCCAGACCCAAAACAGGATGGCTGTTACTTATTGGCGGCTCGATCGGCTTGCTTTCAGGAATGCTTGGCATAGGAGGAGGAGTGATCCTCTCTCCCATTCTACTTTTACTCCGCTGGACTGATCAGAAACAAGCCGCTGCGATCAGCGCACTGTTTATTTTTGTAAACTCGCTCGCTGGGCTTTTTGGTCAACTAAGAAAAGGTGTGACATTTACACCAGACATGGTGTATTTTGTAATGGCCGCATTTATCGGCGGGCTGCTCGGCTCTTACTTTGGCGCCATCAAATTCCAGCAAAAGACCATCAAATACCTGCTTGCGGCAGTGCTGGCCGTTGCCTCGTTTAAATTACTTTTACCTAACATGTCATGACGGATACTTTAACGATACGATGCTTTGGACAATTGACGGATATTCTGGGAAGCGCCAGGCTGGAAGTGCCCATCACCAGCGATTCGGAAGAATTAATGCACTTACTGTTGAAAGAGTATCCTTTACTTAAAACGACCAGGTTCATTGTATCGGTCGACAGAAAAGTGATCAGGGAAAAAACAGTATTGACCCGTGGATCAGAAATAGCATTGCTGCCACCATTTTCGGGAGGATAGAGTTGTATGGAAATAAATTCTTCACATAACAGATATCATCGCCAGTTGATCCTGCCAGGCTTCGGAAAGGAAGCACAGGAAAAATTGCGGAACGCCCGTGTCCTTGTGGTAGGGGCGGGAGGCCTTGGCTGTCCGGTATTGATGAATTTAACAGGAATGGGCGTCGGCGAGATCGGCATCATTGATAACGGAATTGTTGAACTAAGCAATCTCCACCGGCAATTGCTTTATGACATGAACGATATCGGAGAGTTCAAAACAACTGCTGCCGTTAAGAAACTGCAACGCATGAACCCGGAGATCAGGATCAGCAGTCAGTCAATCATGCTGACAAATGATAACGCACTAAAGACCCTTGAATACTACGACCTGGTGGTTGATTGCACCGATAACTTCCCTACCCGTTACATGCTGACAGATGCATGCTGGCTGCTGAAAAAACCACTGATTTTTGGAGCGGTAGCCAGGTATGACGGACAGGTTGCTGTTTTTCATAAAAACATCACCTATCGCGATCTTTTTCCCGAACCTCCGTCGGAAGGAGAAGTACCCAACTGTAATGAAGCAGGCGTTCTCGGAGTGCTTCCAAATATTATTGGCAATATCATGGCTGCTGAATGTATAAAGGTCATCACCGGGATTGGAGAGATCCTTTCAGGAAAGCTGTTCACCTATTCCGCCTTAACAAATGACTCGCTGATAGTTGAAATAAATGCCTCAGCAAACAAAAAACTTCAGCAGCCACAATCCGCCGGGGAATTTGAAGCAATGAACTATCCGGCACTATGCGCGACAAGAACAGAGATCGAGATAGATAAGGATCAATTTGAAAAGCTGATCCAACAGAAAGACATCCTGCTAATTGATGTACGTGAGCCGGATGAAGTACCGCAGCTGAACATTCATCATAAAAGAATCCCGTTGAACGAATTAATGGGTATGAGCCTGGAAGGGAATAAGACAGTCGTATTCATCTGCCAAAGCGGTAAGCGGAGTATAAGAGCCGTCAGGATCTGCGAAGAATCAAATCCGGCATTGGCCGGTAACATTTTCAGTCTCGCAGGCGGTATCAATTCGCTGCACGAAAAATTCAAAACAAATTGAGTAAAAATGATCCTGCAAGACGAACAACTATTTCACCAGGGCGCGATCCCTGCCGGTAAACTGGCCGGTTACATTCAGCATTGGGGTGGCGATCATTCTACCGGGGCATTTGCATCGTTTCTTGGACAGGTTCGTGCTGATCTGGTCAATAACGAACCGGTCACCGCGATCGAGTATACTGCATATGAAACAATGGCTGAGGAAAAAATGCAGGAGATCGCAACCGAGGTTCAACAACAATACGGTCTAAATGCGTTGCAGGTAAAACATAGTTTAGGCCTCGTAAGGTCCGGGGAAATATGCTTAATGGTGATCACAGCTTCTGCACACCGGAAAGCCGCGATAGAGGGATGTAACGAACTGGTAGAACGCGTAAAGAAAGAATTACCAATCTGGGGTAAAGAGATAACCGGATCGGCTAATCATCAATGGAAAATCAATCAATAATTCTATGGTCGACATTACACATAAACAATTCACTTTACGGAAGGCTATTGCGTTAGCGATTGTAAAAGTCTCTTCACCCGAAACAATTGCGGCCGTCAAAGAGAAACGCGTTCCTAAAGGCGATGTATTTGAGTTCTCCCGTGCCGCGGGTTTATTTGCTGTAAAGAAAACCAGCGACGTCGTACCTGATTGCCACCCGCTGCCTGTGGAATATACAGGATTTAATTTCGTCATCAATGAAATGCAGATCGAAATACGTGCCGAAGTACATACTGTTTACAAGACCGGCGTTGAAGTGGAAGCAATGCATGGAGCAATGATCGCTGCATTGACAATGTATGACATGTTAAAACCTATCGATAAAGAGATAGAGATCCGGTCTGTTAAACTGGAGAGCAAAACAGGTGGTAAATCAAACATACGCGTGGCAACGGAACGGCCATTAAAAGTTGCCATAGTTGTTTGTTCTGACCGGGCTTATAACGGCGTGTACGATGATATCTCCGGGAAATTACTGGCAGAGCTGATCGGAAAACATGGACTGACACCACAGGAAATAGTGATCGTTCCTGATGAGATAGAGAAGATCCAGGCCGCATTGCGGCAATTTAAAGAGCAGGAGTACGATCTTCTGCTATTTTCCGGAGGCACAGGAGCATCTTACAGGGATGTAACTCCTGAAGCCATCAAACCACTTCTTGATCTGGAATTACCGGGTTTGATGGAAGCTGCACGACAATACGGACAGCAGCGAACTCCATTCGCTATGCTGTCAAGGGGCATTGCCGGCTTCGCAGGAAACATGCTGGTGATCACCATGCCCGGTTCACCAAGAGCAGTGGAGGAAACAACGGCAGCATTGTTCCCTTATGTATTGCATTTATTTAAAGTACGGGTCTGATAAACGAGACATTCAACCGGATTGAGATTTACGCGGCACTATATAAAGCCTCTGATCATCTACTGCATCGCCGTGCTGTGCATTGCCTGCGTCAGCTCCGCATTCAGGACCAGGCACAACCTGCAGGAACCTTACAAGCTGGAGTACCCGGCCAACTTCGGGAACATGATCTACATACCAGCAGACAATCCCTTAACGGTTGCAGGTGTTGAACTTGGAAGAAAGCTATTCTATGAAACCGCTTTATCCGGCAACAACCAGCTTTCCTGCGCATCCTGTCATAAGCAGGAACTCGCGTTCACAGATGGAAAGCAATTCAGCACAGGAGTAGACGGATCGTCGACAAAAAGGAACTCTATGGCGCTCGTCAACCTTCTATGGACAGATAACTTCTTTTGGGATGGCCGCGCAAAGGGGCTGGAGCAACAGGTAAAATTCCCATTGGAAGATCAACATGAAATGGGGCAATCATTGAACATCTCGTCGCGTAAACTGAGCGAAATAAGATCTTATCCAGGGTTATTCAGGAAAGCGTTCGGCACAGCAACTATCAGCGGAGAACTTATTGCAAAAGCACTTGCGCAATTTGAAAGAACATTGATCTCATCCAACTCACCCTATGATCAGTATCTCGCGGGAAAATATTCACCGGATTCATCACAACTCCGCGGCATGAAACTCTTCTTCACAAACCCACAGCCTGAAAAAGGGATCAGAGGAGGCGCTTGCGGCCATTGTCATAGCGGCGTAAAAACAACCAGTCAGCTTTATCATAATACCGGACTGGATACAATTTTTACAGATGGAGGAAGAGCTGATGTTACCGGGCAGACAACCGACAAAGGAAGATTCAGGGTCGCCACACTCCGCAATATCTCATTAACCTCTCCGTACATGCACGACGGAAGATTCAAATCACTCAACGAGGTACTGGATCATTACAGTGATCATATTGACGAACAGCCAAAGCTGAGTCCGTTTTTAAAAGATCTGTCTAACCAGAAAAATACAAAAGGGTTGCGCCTGACACTGCAGGAAAAAGAAGATATCATCCAATTCCTTCAAATGCTGACGGACTCAACATTTATTAAAGATCCCCGCTTTTCAAACCCATCCCTCATCAGTCAATAGATATGAAACATAAAATAGCAGGAGCAATCTTACTCACAATATTATCTCTTACAACATCCGGTCAGACAGGCCAGGGAACACTGACCGTAAAAGGAGAGGTCGGATTACCTCTTACCATCACCACCGCAGGTTTGTCGGAATTCAGGCACGCTGAGGCAAATATGAAAGACCGGGAAGGTAACATGCACAAATACACCGGCGTCTCCGTGTTATCAATCCTTGAGTCAGCAAAGGTCACATTGGGCAAACAACTCCGTGGCGAACATCTTAAAAAGTATCTGTTAGTAAAATGCGCTGATGGTTACCAGGTATTGTTTTCTCTTGCCGAACTTGACCCTGACTTCGGAAATAAAACAGTCATACTTGCAGACCGGGTAGATGGAAAACCTTTACCCGCAGGAAAAGGACCGTTCCGGCTTATTGTTCCTGATGATAAAGCGCTTGCGCGAAACAGTTACGAAGTAATTGAAATGATCGTTAGCTTTGCAAAGGATTAACAGTTGCCCTTAGTTTGCGTTAAGCAAATCTTAAAGAACGTTCAGCTCCGGCGATGGAACTTTTCAGTCAAGTATCTGGACGTTTTAGTAATCTCATCCGTCTCCCCGTCTTCTATTTTCGTGTCATAAACAAAAACTCTATTTTATGAACACACAAACAATTTCACCAGCGTCTACACAACAAGCCATTCATCCCAATAAAGTACTTTGGGAGAAAGGCGATTTTACTAAACTGGCCGCCACAATGCGGGATAGCGGAGCTAACCTTATACACCAGCTTGGCATCAAACCGGGTATGGAAGTACTTGATCTTGGCTGCGGTGATGGTACTACAGCCATTCCCGCTGCGCAACTTGGCGCAAATGTGCTGGGCGTCGACATTGCAGCAAACCTTGTGGAAGCGGGCAATAAACGCGTAAAAGAAGAAGGATTGAAGAACTGTACTTTCCGGGAAGGTGATGCCGCTGACCTGAAAGGAATTGAAAACGATCGCTTTGATGTACTGGTAACTGTTTTTGGCGCAATGTTCGCTTCCAGGCCACTGGACGTAGCAAAAGAAATGGTACGCGTTACGAAACCCGGCGGAAAGATCGTAATGGGTAACTGGATCCCTAATGATCCAACTCTTGTTGCTCAGATCCTCAAGATCAGCTCTGCCTATACACCTGCCCCTCCCGCAGGCTTCGTTAGCCCAATGCTTTGGGGAATTGAAAATGAAGTTATCGAACGATTTGTCCAGGTCGGTATTCCGAAAGAACGTATTTCTTTTCAAAAAGATACATTTACATTCCGCGCACCGTTCTCGTCTGCACAATTCCTCGATACGTTCAAAACGTATTACGGACCGATGATGAATGCATTCGAAGCAGCAAAACAAAACGGAAAAGAACAGGAACTGGAGAATGAACTGAAAGCATTGTTCAAAAGATGTAATGAAAGCAAAGATGAAAATACCACGTTGATCCCGGCGACCTTACTCCGGGTCACAGCGATCAAGTAAAACAGAATAAAGGATCTGCCTGTCATGATGTATTATCACCATGACAGGCTTTTTTTGTATCGTTGTATAATGGAAGATAAATTACGCTCCATTATACAGCAACTGAAAAAGCTGACAACTAAAGAAGGCCAGGTTAATGCAAGCCGTTTTCATAAAGAAGAGATCAAAACTTATGGCATAAAAGTTCCCATTGTAAGAAGTCTTGCGAGGGACGCTTTCCGTGAAATAAAGCCAGTTGGCAGGGAAAAGATCTTTGGAATGTGCGATAAGCTTTTTGCCTCCGGTTTTATAGAAGAAGCGCAGATCGCCTGCGAATGGACCTTTTCACTCAGGCGACATTATGAAAAGCATGATCTTAAACAATTCAAATACTGGATCGAAACTTATATAAACAATTGGGCAACCTGCGATAACTTTTGCAACAACACTGTCGGATCTTTTTTATTGATGTATCCCGAATTTGTACCGCAGCTGAAGAAATGGGCAGTAGCAAAAAACCGCTGGATGCAGCGAGCTTCCGCCGTCTCCCTGATCCTTCCCGCAAGAGACGGTCAATTTTTAGAAGAATCGTTCGCCATTTCAGATATACTGCTAAAGAGCGAAGATGACCTTGTACAGAAGGGATACGGATGGTTGTTAAAATCACAAAGCAAAACGCATCCGGAAGAAGTATTACAGTTTATAGATGAACGGAAAGCTATTATGCCAAGGACCGCGTTACGATATGCGATCGAACATTTTTCAATTCCGCAGAAGAAAAAGCTAATGACGAAATAAAAGCGGCGCTTTACATTTTCTCATTCAGCCGGGAGAGCCCACGCTGAATATTCCTGCCAAACATCATTCTTATCGTGCAATATGCAAGCGGTAACATCAGGGGAACTGGAATGACCATATAAGCTTTGTTCATGGAAGCGTATTTCCACAAAACAAGACTGCCCCAAAGTAATATTATTCCCGAAATCAGCATCCAACTTTCTCTTACCCGCGACATGCGTATGCAACTCCCGGGTATGAACAGATAGCCCACAACACCTGATAGAGAACCGATGAACATATATTTCTCAAAGAGATCATCGCCGGCAAGGAGAGTCCAATTAGAAATATCAGCCAGGTAATAAAATTGAACGAAGCCCAAAGGGGCGAATCCGTGCCCTTCCAGCATAATGATCAGTGCATGACAGAGGAGAATAGAGATCTTCAGTGAATTGGATCGAATCATTGTCCGTGAACTTAGGCAAATTCTGCTAACCTATCACCAGAAATTCAACATAAATTCCCAGCAAAACATGCCATACTAAATAATGGCCGCATCTTACCATCAAAGCAGCAAACCAGCCGGACTTCCGCAGAAAATAGATCGCCAGTAAGTTGAAAGCAAATCCGCTTACAGTGGAATAGATAACGAGAGCCACCGATCCATCAGGCATTTGCTCAAGTGGTTCGTACAATGCCAGCATGGAAGCTGATACCCAGAATACGATCTCTGCAATTTTTGAAGTACCCATTCTGCGTGTGATCGTCATTATAATTGTCATCGGTAACAACTTGAACAGCACGTCAACATATATCGCACCACAGAAATACAAAAAAATGGAATGAGGAAAGGGCTGAAGAAAGGGAGGTAACTCCTTATAAGGCGGATGTTGTAAAATCAGTTCGAATACCACCACATCTGCCACACCAAACAGAAACCCTATACATAAAGGCAGCATAAAACGCGATCTGTTACTGATCCCTGGATCCAGCCAGTCAGGAAAACCCGCTGCACGCTGCAGGAATAATGCGCCCAACGCGAAAAGCCAGATCACCAGCATATTCCACCCCACGAGGCGGATGCTGTTATTTCCTCCCTCCCACCGGAGACTCTCCAGTACCGATATGGCAAGAAATACCAACAAGACAAGATAGCTGATCAAAGAGCTTCTCAGAGAGGCGGCTGACTGGCGCATTTCGTTTTATCTAAAACTAGCATTCACCAGTGAAGCTGAAAAACATGCAATATATGAATTGAGTTTTTTACCAACTGAGATGCCCGCACTTTCAAGCTTCTGTGAATGATCTCTACCACTCGATCGATCGTTCTGTACAGATCACACTCTCTTCATAAAGTAAAAATGCATCGGCCGGCTCTCTGTGAAACCGAGACGTTTATACAAGGCGATAGCCCTTTCGTTATCATCCCGTGAATGCAAAAAGGCCCGTTGTCCCTGTTCACGGATAAGATACAACTGGTGGGTTATAAGCGCTGCGGCAAACCCTTTACCCAGATGATCAGGGTGGGTGCATACCGCACTGACCTCGGAATAATTAGCCGGATGCAGCCTTTGCCCCGTCATGGCCGCAAGCCGTCCATTTTCAAACACACCATAGTAGTGGCCGAATTCTATAGTGCGTAAGCTGAATGGACCGGGTTTGGTGAGTTGAGCAAGCTGTATCATTTCTTCAACGTTGGTCCCGTCCAGCAGGACCGGAGTAATTGCAGATCTTTCCGGAAGCTCATCAGCGGTAAATACAAATTGAAGCCCGGGTATAGAAGCTACTACCTGCCAACCCGGCGGTTGTTCGATCGGCTCCGGCGTTGCGTACAAAATCCTGCGGCCGGAAGGAAACAGGTCATACAGGTCCGAAAAGCCTTTGCTGTAATTGGTCGGGAAACCAACAAAAGGAGAAACAGCTTCGTCAAAATACTTTACCTGGTCTGTTCCAGCACCAAGATGAGCATCACGTAACAGTAGCGCATTATACACGGGATTATACAGCAAGTCTTCCATACCGGCAAATGTACGAAGCCGATGATTCTGATTCTTGCGGTGTTAAAAATCCGGTCTCATATCTCTCATCCAGTATATTTGCCTGTCACAAAAAAGTACCAAACAGTCTTTTTATGAAGAAATCCGAAGCGACCCGGCTCAATATCCTGCAAAAAGCGTTTGAGCTGATCTATATAAAAGGCTACCAGACAACCAGTATTGATGAGATCATCGCAACCACCCAGGTTACAAAAGGTGCTTTTTTTTATCACTTTAAGAATAAAGATGAAATGGGGCTTGCAATCATTAATGAATTGCTAAAGCCTGTATTGAACAACAGCTTTATTGATCCGCTGACCAATCAGCCCGATCCGCTGGAAGCTATTTACAAGATGATGCACTACCTGCTGATCGAAAACAAATTCCTTAAACCCGAATATGGTTGCCCTGCCGCAAACTTCACACAGGAGATGGGTTCCTGGAATACAGACTTCAATAATGCACTGAACGAGCTGAGCAAACAGTGGCAAAAAGCAATGACCCATGCCATTGATAAAGGAAAGAAAGACGGTATTGTAAGAAGCGATGTAATAGCAAAACAGGTAACCACGTTCGTACTGTCAGGTTATTGGGGTGTTCGAAATCTTGGCAAGCTTGGTAATAGTAAAAGCGTTTATTCCGCCTACCTGAAAGAGCTGAAAAACTACCTCTCTCTATTGAAATAATTTTTTTGATCAGAAACATACTAATTAGTATGTTTTTAATACTTTTGCTTTGCACCGACAGAAAAGATATGTATCAAACTCTGACCTTTTACCATTCATTTTTCCGATGGCTGGTTCTTGCAAGCCTGGTATTAGCAATATATCGGGGATACGCAGGACTTATAAAAAATGCAGCGTTCAGCAGAAGTGACAATCTGGTCAGGCACTGGACGGCAACGATCGCACATATCCAGTTAATGATCGGGATCACGCTGTATGCGCAAAGCCCGGTCATAAAGTACTTTTGGAACAATAAAAGCACGGCGCTCAAAAACCTGGATACAACATTTTTTGCACTAATACATCTTATATTGATGCTTACGGCGATCGTGTTGATCACAATTGGCTCTGCACTGGCTAAGAGAAGAACTGCAGACAAAGAAAAATTCCGGACAATGCTGACCTGGTTCGCCCTTGCGCTGCTGATCATTCTCGCTGCGATCCCCTGGCCATTCTCCCCTTTAGCAAACAGACCTTACTGGAGATAATATGATACATCTGTTTAAAACAAAAATTGGCCGTCTGCGCATCATTGGATTTCTTGAAGGAATATCCCTGCTTGTGCTGGTATTCATTGCTATGCCGCTGAAATATTTCGCCGACGATCCCGAACTAACATCAACCCTTGGCAGAATCCATGGCGCCTTATTCCTGCTCTTTTTGTTCAGTACGCTGAGCGTGGCAATTGAACAAAACTGGAAATTCAAAACACTTACATGGAAAGTGATGCTGGCCTGCTTAATTCCATTCGGGACCTTTTACATCGACTACAAATACCTGAGAAAACAATAGACTGATGAGATCCATTTTAGTTATCGGTGGAGCACTGGTATTAATTTATTTATGTTACCGGACATACTGTGTGCTGACGCTGGACAGGGGGCTTGAAAACAGAATTGCCACGGGGGCAATAATTTTAGATGTAAGAACTGAGCAGGAATTCAATACAGGCCATATAGAAGGAGCGATCAATATTTCACTCGGAACGATCAGGGAAAGATATACGGAACTTGATCCTTCGAAAACATACATCACCGTTTGTTCTCATGGCTTGCGAAGTGTAAAGGCGGAAAATATTCTGAAGGAACGCGGGTTTAAATATGTGTTTAACGGAGGAGCATGGACTGACCTGGAAAAGATCGTTGCAAAGAAAAAATAACAGAAAGGCAGACACGTCCTGGCAGAACTTCATAATTTCCCGCCTGCAGCAGGATCATGTATTTTTATTGACACTGCAATCAATTCTTCAACCCAGGTGATATGTCAGAAAAAGTATTATTAATTCCAGAAAAGGCAGATAGCGAAACACATGGAGTTGCGGCTGCCTTGGCAGACCCGTCAGAAAGCCGGGGAATTACTGAATAAAAGAGGATGATCTTGATGGCCAGCAACTGACAGTTTATGGTAATCAGACATCCTCACTCATCCTTGCGCAGATCTACGACCTTGAACTAATATCGCCGGATGATTCTTTAATTGCAAACCTGGATCAAAGGTGGACACAGCGGAATATAAAGCTTTCAGAAGCGGGCAAAGTTAGTCACAGTAGCTTTCCCGTATTTATCAAACCTGTTGTTCCCAAACAATTCCAGGCGGCCATATTTATTCGCATGCGGAGTTTCAAAAGGCTGAAGAGGGCCTTCCTGAAACCGAACCAGTGCTGGTTTCGTAGATAATTCCGTTATACGGGCGGAGGCCCGGGCGTTATAATGAATAATACCATCTGTGATATCGCTTTCTATGAAGGAAGCGGCAACCTACAACAAGCTATTTTATTCTTAGAATCTTTCCTTCGTACAAACGCGGAGGAGGGAACCTGGGCCAGTCGCTCAAAAGATTTATCACCCTCAGCGTGTCAGCTTGTCACCATTTTTCACTGCCTAAAATCCCGTCGAACTTTGGACGGCCAAAGGACGACCAAGAGACGAACTAACGACGACCAACAACCATTTCAAGAACACGCGAAGTTTGACCCTGAATGATTATCATCAGTCAACACATCAGCTGGCTTCGCGTGCCAGAATGTCGTATCTAAGGAGCATATATCGCTTCAAGGCGTGCTCACGTTTTTTGTGCCCGATCAGACAGCTATCGCTTAAAAAGTTTTAAGTGAACAAGTGATAATAACCCGTTTGCAGAATACCGGCAAGCCTGATTACATCAGGCGAGGGACCGAAGCAAACCTTTAAACTTTTAAACAACCATCCCACAACTTTTACGCTTGATCCAAAATAAATAGCTTTTACCAGTCCACGCAAAAAAAGGAACGGGCAAGACTACCCATTCCGTGTTTATTGCTTGTTAAAAATGAAAGATATATAGTGCCGGGTTGCCCCTTTACCTTTTAACATTGACACATTACAACTGAAATACATTCTCCCTCCTTCCATTCTCCGCTCCATCTTCCACACAAATATACCAGAAAGGCCATCAGGAAGCACGGGATCATCTTACAGTGATAAGTTCATCCCCGGTTTTTTCCACGATCCTTCCAAACGACCTGCAACATTCTTCCGCTATTGCTTTCTTCCGCAAGAGCTGTTCAAACTCAGGGGCATGGGCCTCTTCTACTGCCACGAGTAATCCGCCACTTGTCTGAGGATCTGCGAGCAGATAACGTTGCTGGTCTGACAGCTGACTGATCTTATGGCCATAGCTATTCCAGTTGCGCGTTGTTCCGCCCGGATAACACCGTTGCTCAAGGTAACCGTTCAATGACGGAATAACCGGCACCTTATCCATTTCGATTTCCGCTGCGACGCCACTTCCTTCACACATTTCGGATAAATGCCCGAGCAACCCGAAACCAGTGACGTCTGTCATCGCTTTTACATAATGAAGCTGTCCAAAATCTTCACCGGCACTATTCAACGTCACCATACTTTTCAGTGCGATGGCCGCATCCTCGTCTTTCAGTAAGCCTTTCTTTTGTGCGGTGGAAAGGATCCCAACGCCCAATGCTTTGGTGAGGTAGAGACGGCAACCTTTGGTGGCCGTTGAGTTTTGTTTAAGATGACCGATACTGACCATACCGTTGACAGCGAGACCGAAGACCGGTTCGGGACAGTCGATGCTATGACCGCCCGCCAGCGTGATGCCTGCTGCCGTGCAAATGGCTCTTGATCCTTCCAATACCTGCTGGGCGATCTCCGGCGCCAGTTTATCGATCGGCCAGCCCAGTATCGCGATCGCGAGCACTGGCTTACCTCCCATGGCGTACACATCGCTGATCGCATTGGCAGAAGCGATCCTGCCAAAATCGTACGCATCATCCACGATCGGCATAAAGAAATCAGTAGTGGAGATCAGCGCAGTGCCATTTCCCAGGTCAAGCACGGCTGCATCATCACGCTTATCATTTCCAACCAGGAGACGGGCATCAGGCATTGACGCAGATGTGCTGTGAAGTATCCTGTCGAGTATGGCAGGACTGATCTTACAACCGCATCCTGCGCCGTGTGAATAAGCAGTAAGTTTTATATTATCCGGATTATTCGTGCTCATTGTTTTGAAAATTTTGAAGATGCTTTTATTGTTCTGCTTCCTGCGCTGCATTCAAAAGCGCGGATGCTTGCATTGAGATATCCTGATGGTGGAGGCTTACGGGAATCACGAGATGAGGCGAGCGATCCGCGATCCCCTTCTTATAGGTCTTGTCATAATAAACAATCACCTGTTTTACGAAATCGTCCATCCTGTCTTCCTGTATGGCTGCAATGGCCTTTTTTGTTTGATCGGGTCCAAGTCTTTTCCGGATCCGTTGCGTGCATTCGATCAGGAATTCTTTATCCAGGGAACCGTACTCCTCTACAAGATTCTGCAACCGGGTTTCGGGTGGTATGCGAAGATCAAACAATAGTGCCTGCTGAATTTGCTGCCAGAATTTCCTTGGGATGTATCTCTTCCCGATAGAGATACTTTCATCTTCCACCCAAATGATATCTGCGCGGAAACGGTTCAATTCAAAAGCCAGGGTGTTTTCAAATTGCTCCTGCGTTGGTTGAACCAGTTTGTTGAGCGAACCGTAGGCAGATCCCTGGTGCTGTGCAATGTCTTCGAGATCAATAACCGGTTGACCGGTGTTTTTAAGCTGCCTCAGCATTTTTGTTTTGCCGGTACCGGTCATCCCTCCGATCACTTTCAACTGATATTTTTTTTCGAATTGCTGAAGCGCCCATCTTCTGTAGGCCTTGTAACCGCCCTGCAGAAGATACACATCAAAGCCATAGAGATTCAGTGCCCAGGCCATTGCGCCACTTCGCATGCCACCCCGCCAGCAATGCAAGGCGATCTTTTTATCCGGCGCAAACGTTAATGCCTGCCGGATAAATCCTGACCATTTATTTCCTGTCAGATCAAACCCTAATAATATTGCAGCTTCCTTGCCCACCTGTTTATAGGTTGTGCCGACCTGCACTCTTTCCTCATTGCTGAAAAGCGGCAGGTTGACTGCACCCGGAATATGCGCCTGCTCAAATTCTGCCGGCGTCCGCACATCAGCCACAGGCATTGAAAAGGAAGGATCGAGGAGATCGGAAACGTTGATAGAATGAATCATTGACAGGTTATCGATGAAGGGTAAAGATATCAGTTATTTCCGCGAGCGAAAAACTAATCGCCGCCAGGCTTTGCTGCTGAAAGCTCCAGTGAAGACCCGCATTTCTTGCAATACAGGGCATCTGCCTCATGTTCTTCAAAACCGCAGTTCGGGCATGACTCGGATAGGCCGGTCTTACCTCTGAATGCGAGGGCAAGATCGTGTGTGATAATACCAGTGGGAACGGCAATGATCGAATAACCGATCAGCATAACCAGCGAAGCAAGCAGCTTTCCAAAAGGAGTGATCGGTGATATATCTCCATATCCAACCGTCGTGATGGTTACAATAGCCCAGTAAACACTTTCGGGAATGCTGTTGAATCCATTTTGCCTTTTCTCCACGAGGTACATGATCGAGCCAATGATCACGGCTAATGTAAGTACGGTCAATAAGAAGATCGAGATCTTCCGAACGCTGCCTTTCAACGCCTGCTTCAGGAAGTGTATCTCGGAAATAAAATGCCCCAGTTTAAAGATCCGGAATACCCGTAACAGTCTTAGTGCCCGGAATACGAGCAGCGATTGTGCACCGGCGAAAAAGATACTGAGATAGGAAGGGATGAGCGCGATGAGATCGACCATACCGAGAAAACTGAATACATAACGCCAGGGACGGCGGATGCTGATCAGTCTGAGAATGTATTCGAGTGTAAACAGAATCGAAAAGACCCATTCCCAAATAAACAGTGTATCTCCATAACGCTGATGTATAGAGGGAACACTATCCAGCATCACCACTACGATGCTGGCAAGGATCACGATCAGCAGGGCAAGATCGAACATCTTACCAGCGGTTGTATTGGCTTCGTAGATAGTTTCGTGCAACCGGGTGCGCCAGTCTTTTCGGGTTTCTGCCATGGGAGCTGATTGAGTTAATCCCGGCACTTCAGTCCGGGACATCAATCAGTCAATCAATTTTTGAGCCATTGGTGATTTATACGCTGTTCAGACCGAATAGTAAGGCTGGGAACTGATCCGTATACAAGCCGCCCGGTTAAGGATGACTGGTGTAGTGTTCCGCTACAACAACCTGTTGCCAGAGGCTGATCTGGGGGATCTGCGGAAACCCATGCCATTTGATCTTAACGCTTGCTCAACGTAAATTCCCTTTAAACAAATACTTCCCCGCACCAACCTCCACGACTACTGCATCTTTTTCACTCTTTATGTTTTTCAGATCCTTTACCAAACTTAAGGGCTTATCACTTTCCGTAAGCCCTTCTGCGGACATCACCGGTACATATACAGTAGCTGTTGTATTCGGCGGCACTTCCACTTCCAGCACCAACTGCTTCCCGCTTACGCTCCAGTGAGAAGAAACTTTACCATAATAAGTTTGCAGGCTCGCAGACACGTCTGTTAATCCTCCACCGATATGCGGCTTGATGCGGATATGTTTATACCCGGGCGCATCATCATACGTATCTATTCCTGCAGCCACCCGATACATCCAATCACCGATCGCTCCATAAGCGTAATGATTGAATGAATTCATCGATGCCGGTTCGAAACTGCCATCTGTCCTGATCCCGTTCCATCTTTCCCAGATAGTGGTCGCACCCATTTTCACCGGGTACAACCAGGAAGGATAACTTTCCTGCAACAGTAATTTATACGCCCAGTCGGTATAGCCGAACCTGCTCAACACATGACACAGGTAGGGCGTACCAAGAAATCCTGTGGTAAGATGTGTTCCATAGTCACTGATGTTGTCCACCAAACGCTTCGCCGCCTGTGTCCGCAGGTTTTCAGGAAGCATATCGAAATGTAATGCCAGCACATAGGCTGTTTGCGTGCTGGAAACAAGCCGTCCATTCGGCGTAACAAATTCTTTTACAAAAGCATCTTTGATCTTCTGAAGCAATGTTGTGTATGTTTGTTCATCATCTGCTTTACCCAGCACTTTCGCACTATTGATCATCAGCTGAACAGAATAAGCATAGAAACACTGCGCGATCAGGTTCTTGTCTGTTACCGCCGACCGGCCATCATTGTCATCAAAGGGACGATAGAATAACCAGTCGCCATAATGATTTGCCTTATTACGCAGATCATTCGTCGTATTCTGTTGCATGTATTGCACCCACAATTTCATACTTGCATATTGTTGGGTGAGCATTGCTGTATCGCCGTAAGCGATGTACATTGTCCACGGAATGATCGTGATCGCATCGGCCCATCCGGTAGCTCCGGCTTCATTCTTGTTCAACACATCAGGAATAACGTGAGGGATCTTTCCGTCGGCATGCTGGTCTGCCATTACATCTCTCAGCCATTTCGCAAAAAAGTTATCTACTTTACGATTGAATGAAGCGGTGCGGGCAAAGACCTGCGCGTCGCCGGTCCATCCGAGGCGTTCATCGCGCTGCGGACAATCGGTTGGCACATCCAGGAAATTTCCATTCTGCCCCCATTGAATATTATGCTGTAACTGATTCAGCAATGAATGCGAAGAAGTGAACTCGCCTGTTGCCGGCATAGCTGAATATAACGCAACAGCAGTGATGTTCTCCGGCTTCAATTCGCCTGGAAATCCTTCTACCCGGATATAGCGAAATCCCTGGAAAGTAAAATGCGGATGAAAGGATTCTTCGTCTCCACCTTTTAATATATAAATGTTCTCCTGTTTGGCAACACGAAGATTTTCTGTATAGAAATTACCTGCTTTATCGAGTACTTCGGCATGATACAATTTAACCGAATCCCCGGCTTTACCTTTTACTTTCAGTTCAACAAACCCTGTAAGGTTCTGTCCGAAATCTGCCACCAACTCTCCTTTCGGCGTAGTAAAGATCTTAACAGGCTTAAAGGTTTCCTGCTTTTTAACCGGTTCGTTATATGTACCCACCAACGTGCTTTTAGGCAGATCAACCACCTGCACGCCATCCCAGCCAGCAGCGTCATATCCCGCCAATAACCAGCCTTTTTTTTCTTTGCGGGAATCATTGATCTCCCCGTGATAGATCTCTGAATACCGGACAGCTCCGAGAGATGATCTCCATGTTTCATCAGTCATAACAGTCTGAACCGTTCCATCGGCAAACGTGATCTTTAACTGCGCCAGTAAAGCCAGCTTGCTTCCGTACAGATTCTTGCTGTGCCATGCGATCTGCCCCCGGTACCAACCGCTTCCAAGATGCACACCAATAGCATTATTCCCCGACTGAACAAGATCAGTTACGTCATATACCTGGTATTGCAGCCGCTTATTAAAACTAGTCCAGCCCGGCGTAAGAAAATCATCACCTACTCTTTTCCCATTGATGAATGCTTCATACAAACCGTGAGAGGTGATGGATAATGTTGCATTACTGATCTTTTTTGAAGCGGTAAATGTGTTGCGGAACAAAGGGCTTGGCCGCATCACTTCATCTTCCGTACCTGAAGCGGAGATCCATTTCGCCTGCCAGTCGGACGACTGCAGCATACCCGTTTGCCAGAAAGCTGTTTCACTCCAGTTACTGCTACGGTTAAGATTGTCCCATATACGAACCTTCCAGAAGTATCTTTTCCCCGATTCAATTGGCTGCCCTCTGTATGGCACGTGAACGGATTGTTCAGACTTGATTTTTCCGCTATTGTAAACGATAGTCTTTTTACCACCCGATACAGTTTCAACAACAATCTCGTAAGCCGTCTGGAGTATGTTCCGCTGCGGAGAAGAAAGTTGCCAGGAGAAACGCGGCATTCTGTTATCAAGACCGATAGGATTGGTCCGGTTCTCACAAAGTGGATGTACAACGGAGACCTGTGAGAACGACACAACAGCGATTCCCAGGAGGGCAATCGATAATGACAGCAATTTCTTCATAGCAGTAAATTAGGTGAATGTTACCGGAAGGTAAGAAATTTGCCTCGCGCAGATCCCCGGACTGCACAGTTCATTTGAAGCTATCACCGATCCGCACTTTGATCGCATGCCCTCCTTCCGGCCTGGCTGCGGAGTTCACCACCATGATCTCTTTCTGATTATTCTGATATATAGACGGCCAGAGTGTTTTAGTCCAGGCCCGATTGGTCGTGTGCCAGTGCTTCCCATAATCATCGCTTACGGAAATATTACTCTTGTTGGACGTAACCACCAACCGTCCGTCGGTAAGAGACAGTATATACGGACCCGCCCACTGATTGGGGATCGGCGTACCCATACCGACGTTCCAGGTAAATCCATCTTTGCTGGTCTTGTAGTATACATTGCATTTCTCCGGACCGCAGACCTCATAGACTACGATATACTGACCATTCTTCATCCTTGTCCATACCGGCATACCAGGTCTTGACTGCGGATGACCGGGCTCGTATGCCACCCAGATCTCCTCTCCCCATGTTTTCCCGAAGTCAGCAGATATTTTCTGTGAAATGATCTGGCTGTAAGATTGATCATCCGTCACATGTTTTTCACTCGCATACATTACTGCTAAACGTCCGTCGTGCAACATATAGAAATGCGGTTCGTATACGCCTTTATCGGGTTTTCCTAATTCTCCCGGCTTGCCTTCATTTGCATCGATCGTACTGAGTTTTGTCCAGCTAAGTCCATTATCCGTACTTCTATAGACATACAAACGGTAAGATTCCTGCCAGCGAACAGAACGGCAGGAAAGCAGGATGCTTTTATCCGGTAATTCGATCAGTTGGGCATTATCGAGATCGCGGTCAGCATCAGTGATAATGGAGATCGCTTTCCAGTTCCGGCCATTATCATCACTGCGGGCGATTTCGAGTTCGAGCCCGCCACCAGGTTCTTTTGCATATCCATTATTGCGGCTGATCGTATAACCTGCCAGCCAGGTGTTTCGTTTGAGTGGAAGAAGGCGCCCGTATTGCGAACCGTAACGCCCGTGACTTCTATCCTGCGTACCTCCGGCTTCAGTCACTTTACCTTTATCTTCAAACAACGGGATATTTCTTATGTCAATGGAATCCTTCCATGTGATCGACGAACCCGGGTTTCGTTCAACAACAGGCCATCCGTTTTTGTATTCAAGCCGGTCGATTAAAAATACACGGATCTCTCCTGATACTTTTTCACCCGGACTGGCTTGAATGGCATGATAGGCGATGTAACGATTCCCTTTCGCGTCTGTGATAACGGAATTATGCCCCGGGCCAATCCACTGCTCGTTCATTTCCAGCATTACGCTGCTGCCCGTTCCATTATATTCACCAAGTGTTGTGTACGGACCTTCGGCTTTATCAGCCCGCGCAACCAGTACGGCATAAGCGGGATCCGGCCCGCAACAATTATCACCGGAATAATAGAGATAGTATTTTCCTTTGTAATAATCAACCCATGCGCCTTCTACCAACTGGTCGTATTTCTTTTCCCGTTTGGGAAAGAGAAGATCTTTCGGCGCCGAACCCGGCTTAAAGGAGCTCCAGTCATCCGTCATCTCCTGTACTTTGATCGGTTTGAAAGCCGAGCCCCAATACAATAATTTCCTGCCTGTTACAGGATCAATAAAAGACATCGGATCAATATTGATAAAACTTTCACCGCATATCAGCGGCGTCCCTTTATCAGTGAACGGGCCTTCCGGCTGATCTGCGTAAGCAATTCCCAAACATTTACCGAGGGCTGTATCGATCGATTCAGCGGAATAGAACATCACATATTTCCTGATCTGCCCGTCATACATCACATGCGGTGCCCAGAAATCGTGACTACCCCAGGTTGGCTTTTGCGGCAGTGCGTCGCCAACAATGTTCCAGTTTTGAAGATCAGAACTGTATGCTACCTGTATATGAATAGAGCCTCCGCGGCGATTCGGGTTAGTGGCATATGCGTAGTATTTTCCCTTTGCACGGATAACAGTAGGATCAGGAAAATCCTGGTCAAGCACAGGGTTGATGATCTTTTGCTGCGCGATTACTGACAAGGAGACGAGCGCACAGGCAAACAATAAAACAGCTTTCATCCTTTTTCAATTTGCAATTGTCAGGTAATAGTGAACAGGAGCATACAGATCCGGGAGGAAAGCGCAGATCACGACGCAGACACGCGGATAGCGGCCTTTTCTGAGCTGCGGTAAGCCGGGCGTTGACCACGCAGAAGACCTTTCCCGTAAACGTCAGTTCTTCCCGTTCGCTTCGCTGGTAAGCTTTGTGATGAATTCCACTTCTTTCTTTTTGTATGGCTTTCCATCTGTGTGGAAGATCTCATGGAACCACAATGCAGGATCGGAAGTATAGGTCTTCTCCCAACTGTCCCAGGCATATTTTGTCTGGCTCTTACCATCTACAAGGCCCCAGTTTATCGCTCCCACTTTGTATTTTTTTGCGATTGGAAGTGATGATTCAAAATAGCTGTTGTTTCCTCTGGCCATATATTCTGTGCAAATGATCGGACGGCCTAAAGGCTGCAGCCACTTGATGCGCTTTTCAAACTCTTCTCCGTTTTCATAATTGTGAAAGGAGATGATGTCAGATTCATCCAATTGTATTTTCTCAATAGGCTTCAATTTACCGGGAGACGACCAGTCGCCCGCCCAAACGCCGCA
Source organism: Chitinophagaceae bacterium (assembly GCA_040509495.1). Taxonomy (GTDB): domain Bacteria; phylum Bacteroidota; class Bacteroidia; order Chitinophagales; family Chitinophagaceae; genus Terrimonas_A. The sequence continues at coordinate 30,870 of JBEVKW010000469.1, forward strand.
GGTCAACGGCTGTGACGGATTTACGGAACGTGCCCAGGTAAATGTCTTTTGCAACAATGGAATCACATACCTGGTCTTATCCTGCAGCTCTACGTGACCGTATGCTGTGTTATTCGTATTATCCGGTTCATTCCATACATCCCAGGCGAGTACACGCGCATCATTAGCGAATGCGGCGACCACTCCCTTGACGTATTTCTCAAGACGGGGTTGTTGCATTGAATCCAGTAAAGCATCATGCCCCGGGCTTTGCACCCAACCTGAGTTATGAACGAATGGTTTTGGTTCGCGCTGTTTACCAGGTTTGGGGAATGGATCCCAGCAGGAATCAAACAAAACAAAAACCGGTTTGATATGATGACGGCTGGCGATCACGAGGAATGTCTCCAACCTCTTCTGAAATCCATCCGCGTCCTGTTGCCACAAAAGATCATGAAGATACACACGAACCGTGTTCATCCCGATCGCGGAAGCCCAGCCGAGCTCTCTGTTGATCGTTGCCGTATCAAACGTTTCTGCCTGGAACATCTCCAGTTCATTGATGGCTGTGCTCGGAATGAAATTGCAACCAACAAGCCAGGGTTGCTTCTCGTACCAGGCATTGGCCTGCTCTTTGGTCCAGATGCCGCGACCAGCCGCCACTTCCTGCTGAACAGCTTCCTTCTTTTCACTTGTTTTCGCTTGTTCTTTGCACGAGGTAGACTGCATCAACAGTGCAGTGATCAATACGAGTCCGGAAAGTCGGATTAACTTCATATTCATTATTTTTTCAGATTATTATTCGATTCGTTTAAATGCCGTTGCATACAACGGATCTATTCTGTAATGATAAGGGGGATCTCCTTGAGCTGGCTGACCCGGAATACATCCACGCCATTTTCTCCGGCTACAAATCCGCAAGTGCTGAATAATGTTCTTCGTGGACCAACCTGTTGCGGGTTATTGTGTGCGTGGTAATACATCACCAGTTCATTGCCCAACTGTACGAAGGCGTTATGGCCTGTTCCCTGGATATTATCCGTTTTTGGAATGACCGGGTTACCGGCAAATTTTGTGAACGGCCCTAGCGGCGAACCGGACGTTGCATATCCAACGTTATAGGCAGGGCTTCTGAAATCATTGGCTGTATAAAAAAGATAATACAGGTTTTTATGTTTCAGCATGGCCGGCGCTTCTGTTACCGGCCATTGCGCTCCGGAAACAATCTCCCATTGCTGGTTCTGCGCAATGCATCTGACCACGGTATTTTCTTTGACCGATCTCCAATCGTCATTCAACTCCGCGCCAAAGGTTATATTGCCATTGTCAAACCTTACAAAATAGAGGTATGCCTTGCCATTGTCATCCAGGAACAAATGCGGATCTATTTCTTTCTCTGCATGCAGGGGTTGAAAAGCCGATTGTGTGAACGGACCCAGCGGAGAGCTGCTTGTTGCAACAGCAATATGTTCATTCGCGGTATAGAACATATAGAACAGATTGTTGCGGTAAAAAACTTCAGGCGCCCAGAATCCCGCAGTACCATAAGCCTGGCCTCTTGCGAGAGCCAGGCTATTACCCGCTTTGCCTACCGGACCTTCCCAGTTCTTTCCATCTGCCGATCGGTATACAGGGATCCCTGCATCTGAATTATCGCCGGATGTTCCGTACAAATAATATGCGCCATCATGTTTCAGCACAAACGGATCCGCCAGCATCACCGGCAATGGTACAGGATCAGGAACAGGCTCATTCTGCGCTTGCCTGTCCTTTGTGCACATGATCGCAGATAGCATGATGGCAATATAGATGAACATTGGTTTCTTCATTTTATAAAAATTGATGATCAGGGGTCAATGGCCGGTGGCCGGATTACAGACCAGATCCGAAAAACAATTGCCGATCCTTTAATGTAAGCGCGGGATGCAATACCGCAACATCGATATCGACCATTGAACATCGACCATACATCGAACATCTCTTAATACTTATCGTTCTGTTTCAGGTTCGGATTATTCAGAACTTCTGTTTGCGGTATGGGGAGCCGGACGTGTTTACCTACTACGAAGTTGTTGAAGTCCGGATCGCGTTGTGCCACTACTGAAACTTTTGCCGGTGATTCAAGATCACCCCAGCGCTTGAGATCAGCCCAGCGTACGCTTTCGCCACAGAGTTCAAGCATACGCTCCATTTTCAGGCGGTCGCGGAAGGCATCTTTATTAAGCAGAACAGCGGGATGAGCCGTGGCCAGCGGAGCCATGTTTGCCCGTGCACGAACAGTGTTCACATAACCAGCGGCTGTTGATGTCTGATCCAGTTCATTCAATACTTCGGCATACATCAGCAGCACGTCTGCATAACGTACCAGGCGAACATTATTCTGCGCAAAGTAGTCTTCATTTGAGCGGAAGTAGTCGCGCTGATACTTACGGAACCATGCCTCGTTCGCATTCCATTCCCAATTGCGCCCATATATCTTATCACCGAAGTCAGCAAACAATGCCGGGTAAAACAATGTGTAGCGCAAGCGTGGGTCAATTGCATTGGTTATTGTCTTTTCTTTCTTGAACTCATCCACCATCCAGTAGCGCGCCTGGCCATCACTCCAGCCAATACCGCGTGGGGCAAAGAACTGGGCGCGGTTATGTCCCATGTTCTGATTAGGATCATCGCCGTCTCCTCCTTTGTTTACATCAGAGAACTGGATCTCAAAAACGGATTCTTTGTTATTCTCATTCGTATGGGTGAAGTTGTCCTGGAAGTTTGGCACGAGTTCATATTTGCCGGCGCCGGCACCTGTAATAAAATAATCGAGTGCTGTTTTCGCCTGTGGCCATTTACGTTGCTGCATGTATGTGCGTGCAAGAAATGCGTTGACGGCGCCTTTGTCCGGACGACCGACATTTGCCGCATCCCAACTCACCGGCAACACAGTTAATGCTTCCGTCAGATCTTTTTCCACCTGTGCCCATACTTCCGTTAACGGCCGCTGTGCAGGTAGATCATCCGGCCTGGAAGGTTCCAGCACTACTGGAATATTTTCCCAAAGCAGGGCGGCATAGTAGTAATGCAGCGCACGAAGAAATTTTGCCTGTGCCAGTAACAACTCTTTCTTATTATTATCTGTAAAAGGAATTTCAGGTACATTAGCCAACACCTGGTTGCAGCGGAAGATCGCCTTGTATGTATCACGCCAGGTGATCGCATTTCCTTCCCAGAAGTTGTAGTTCACGTATTGAAAACGTGTCCAGTCGGCCAATTCGATCCATGGACTGTTACTGAATCCTTCATCAGAAGTAAGATCTAACCTGAAATAGATCCAGCGCGACCAGCCTCCGGGTTTATAGAACATGGCGTAAGCTGCATTCACGCCTTTCTCTGCATCGCTTTCTGTTTTCCAGAATTGTTCTTCCGTGATCGTATTGGGATTATCCACGTTCAGCAGATCTTTTTTGCAGGATGGCATGAGCAGCACCATCATACTTATCGCGATCGTTAGTTTTATATACTGTTTCATATAGTGCAATTAGAGTTAGATGAATTGGTATGCGGGAAGAAATGTTTAATCGTTCAAAAGTGATGGATCGAGCTTCCGCAAGACTTATAAGCATTTAAACGATTAAACTTTTGAACTTCCTAAAATCCAAACTGCAGGCCTGCGGAATACATTTTAAGATTAGGGAATTGAAAACCGTACACACCTCTTTCAAACATATTGCCGTTGTTGAATTCCGGATCGAGTCCGCCGAAGCTGGTAAAGGTGACCAGGTTCTGACCAGAGACCGTTACCTGGGCATTGGCAAATCCAATGCGTTTGATCAATGCTTCCGGCAAGCGGTAAGAGAGGCTTACAAATTTCAGGCGCATGAATGTTCCACTTTCGAGCCAGCGATCACTATCGCCTCTTGAATTGAGTGTTGAACCGTAGAAAGCGCGGGGCACATTCGTATTAGTGTTATCCGGCGTCCATGGATTCACGCCTTTACGATAATTGGAATTATCATCGAAACGATCAACCAGGCTTGTGTAACCGTTATACACAGTTGAACCGAATGACCCGAACCAATTCATGGTAAGATCGAAGTTCCTGTATGATGCTCCCATATTCAATCCGAGCTCCCACTTAGCCCATGGGCTACCCAGTACGATCTTGTCGTCGTTGGAGATCTGGCCATCACCGTTGTGATCCACAAAACGGAGGTCACCAGGTTTGGCATTGGGCTGAATGGTGATGCCGTCCTTATTCTTGTAATTGATCACCTCGTCCTGTGTCTGGAACAGGCCGTCTGTCTGCAGAAGGTACCACATGGCAGCGGGGCTTCCCAGTTTGGTAACGGTCGTGCCGGTGAAGATGTCATTACGGCCGTAACCAAGATTCAGGATCTTATTGCGAAGCGTCGTTACGTTTGCTGTTATGTAATAACTGAAATCTTTCGCCTCTGCCCTGTATGTTGCGGAAAGCTCGAAGCCTGTATTGCGAAGGCTGGCGGCATTCACGGCTGGATTTCCTCCATCATTACCGGTTGTCATCAGGATCGGCATGTAGGTAAGTACATCTGTTGTTTTTGCGATAAAGTATTCTGCCGTTACAGACAGTTTGCTGTTCAGCAGGCTGGCATCAACACCAAAATTTGTTTGCGTCAGTTTTTCCCAACGGAGATCCTGGTTGGCCAGTCTTACCTGTGTTGCACCGGGAAGTATGTTCTGCCCGGTTCCCATTGCAATTGTTGAGAACGTGTTGATCACCGGCAGGTAATCCCAGTATCCAAGATTGCTGCTGCTTCCCAATGTTCCATGGCTTACGCGAAGTTTGAGATCATTGACAAAACCGGCTTTAAAGAAGTTCTCATTGCTGATACGCCACGCGGCGGAAACAGACGGGAATGTTCCCCACTGTTCGCTGCGGCCAAGACGGGAGGAGCCATCGTGACGGATAACCGCATTCAGCAGATACTTATCAGCAAAATTATACTCGATCCGTCCGAGATAAGACAGAAGGATTGCTTTTTGATCGTACCCGCCGACCTGCGGTTCACTGCCCTGGTCAAGCACCCAGTAATATGAACCGGAGGAAGAATTTTGCAGGATATTACGTTTTGTTCCCCATATCTGTCCATAGTTATCGCGTTGATAGGTCTGACCGGCTATAGCATTCACGCTATGTTTTCCAAAACGCCTGTTGAAGGAAAGTGTATTCTCTACGAGCATCGATTGATAACGTGCTCTGTTCTCATTAAAGATCGCCGGGTCAAAGGCCTGGTTCAATGTCCAGTTACCGTCTTTGCGTTTATACCGGTAATTATCTGCGCTTGTTTCGTAGCCAAAATTTGCGCGGTACTTCAGCCAGGGCAGCAATTTCAATTCACCCCAGATATTACCTCTTACTCTGAAATTCTCCAGTGCGCGATCTTCCAGATCGGCTATAGCGACCGGGTTCGTACCAAATGTACGCGCACGGCTTTCGCTACCATATCCATATCCGCCGGGATTGGCCGGATCATAAACGGGAATGGTTGGCAGCAAACGAACCACATCCGCATATGGATTGCCGGACATTTCATCAGACTTCGCGTTGCTGATCGCCAGGTTTTCGCCAAAGCTGAATATACCTTTTGAACCCTGCGCGTTCACACGGAGACTGATGCGGTCAAACCCGGTACTGATCACAGCGCCTTTATTTTTAAAATAGTTGGCAGACACCATATAGCTGCCATTGTCGCTACCACCCGCAAAGCTCACGTTATAATCCTGCATGTAACCAGTCTGGAAAGCTTCATCCTGCCAGTCGGTAGTAACATCAAGATTCAGATTCTGCCGGGGAACATTGGCGTTATCATAGGCCATATAATTAAGGCGAACGAATTCATCTTTCCCGGCAAGGTCCCATCTTGGAGTTGTCTGGATACTTGTTTTAGCGGCAAAGTCGACGCGCATTGGCCCTTTCTTTCCTTTCTTTGTGGTGATGATGATCACTCCGTTAGCCGCGCGTGAGCCATAGATCGCTGCGGCAGATGCATCTTTTAAGATCTGTATCGATTCAACATCATTCGGGTTAAAATCACGGTTTGCATAAGTGATCATTCCATCGATGACATACAGCGGGTTTGTACCGGTCAGATTTTTCAGTCCCCGGATCTCAACACGGGCTTCGGAACCCGGCTGGCCTCCTCCACGCACGAACACGCCGGAAGCAAGTCCCTGCAGCGCTTCACCCAATGTTGTTGCCTGGCGCTTGGTAACTTCTGCAGTCTCCACAACAGCCACGGCGCCGGTAAGATCACGCTTGCGTTGAGAGCCATAGCCTACAACGACCACTTCTCCAAGATCTGCCGCGCCGATCTGTAATTGAACATCAATGGCAGACTGACCGTTTACCGCGATCTCCTTATCTGCATAACCCACATTGCTGACCACCAGCGTCGCCTGTGTGCTGGCTAGCTGCAATGTGTAGTTACCCGAAGCATCCGTTGATGTGCCCGTATTGGATCCTTTTGCAGTAACACTGGCGCCTTCCAAGGGCTCGCCTTTCTGATTGGTGATTTTTCCTTTTACTGTGTGAGTTGATTGTGCTGAAAGTAATTGAGTGAAGAGCAGTGCGATCAGCAGTAGAGCAACACCGGCAGTGTTGCGTACCTTTTGCATGCAGGCAGGCGCATACGAAAAGGTGGGTGCTAATGACCTTTTTCTCATATTGGCAATTATTAGTTAGATGTTTTGGTTTAGAAACCAGTTGAGTGTAAGTTGGAACATTTCAAACGAATGAAGGCTCCGGATCGTCTCAATCTTTCTTCAATTTGTATCAACAATAAACCACCGGCATACATAACGCGACCCGCCGCATTACACTTATGCCGATCAGGAACAACATGCTTACACAAACTTGCGCTTTTTTGATTAAGTTCGTTTTCGCGAATGCAAATTGCTGACTGCTTTATGAAATGTCTCACAACGGCAATATTCTTCCTGTTCACCATTGGCTTTGCCGATGCCCAATCCTATTACTTCACGCACTACCAGGTTGAGAACGGCCTTTCAAACAATGCGGTTATTTCCAGTCTGCAGGATCATAATGGCTTCTTATGGTTTGGTACAAAGGACGGATTGAATCGCTTCGACGGATATTCATTTAAAATATTCCGGTACGAAGCCGGTGACCCGAACAGTATCGGTAGTAATTATATATACAGCTTACATGAAAGCCGGTCGGGCACGCTATGGGTTGGCTGCGACCGTGGACTTTTTGCTTATGCTGCAACAACGGAAAGTTTCCATAAGGTTTCCGGTGCACCTGAAACAGAGATACTGGACATACAGGAAGATCGCGCTGGTGCGATCTGGTTCGTATCGCGGTTGATCCTTTATTGTTATGAACCCAAAACCGGGACACTCAAAGCGTTTAATCAGCCAGGACATCTGACGGTATCTTCCATTTGCGCCACAGATAACGGCGAATGCTGGATCTCATCAAGCAATGGCACCGTACATCGCCTGGGAAAAGACGGACCAGACATGAATGGGTTTTATGTATTCGATCATCGCGGGCCCGCAGGAAATAACTGGATCGAAAAGATCTGTGACGCAGGTAACGGCCATATTCTTGTAGGCACTTCCAAACAGGGCGCAAAACTGCTTGACACAAAAACCGGCACTTATAAAGACATTCTCAGTCACACCGCGGATGAACCGGAGATCTTTGTGCGTGATTTTATCCGGCAATCCGATAACGAATTCTGGATCGCCACAGAATCAGGCGTGTTTATTTACAATCACAGCACCGGCAAATACATCAACCTTAAAAAAAATTACAACAATCCTTACTCCATTGCCGACAACGCCGTGTATACATTTTGCAAAGACAGGGAAGGCGGCATCTGGGCCGGCACTTACTTTGGTGGCGTCAATTATTACCCGAAACAATACACCAGCTTTAAAAAATTCTTCCCACAGTCGGGAGGCAATTCTATAAGCGGGAATGCCGTTCGTGAGATCGTCAGCGATCATGACGGCAATCTATGGATCGGAACAGAGGATGCCGGATTGAATAAATTACTTACAGGCTCCGCTACATTCGCACCTTTTAATTCCGGTCACAGCAGTTATACGTCTTCAACCAACATACACGGCTTAGTAGCATACAACGACGAATTATGGGTAGGTACTTTTCATCGTGGCCTTGATGTACTGGATATAAGAACAGGCAGGAGACTTCGCCATTATTCCGCTGCCACACATCACCTGCAAAGCGATTTTGTGTTTTGTTTCCTGAAAACAAAACAGGGAAAACTGATCGTAGCAACCGATCGTGGGCTCACTTATTATAATCCGCACGAAGACAATTTTGACAATATCGAAGCTGCGCCGGAAAACTTCTATACATTTTTGTATGAAGACGTGCATGGCATTATCTGGGCTGGCACCTATGCTGATGGAGCACACTGGTTCGATCCCAAAACCGGTCGCAATGGCCATTACCGCTATGAACCCGGCAAATCCGGAAGCCTCGGCGGTAATCGTGTCAACTGGATCTTCGAAGACAGTCATAAACAACTCTGGATCGCTACCGAAGGTGGCTTATGTAAACTGGACGAGAAAAAGAAGGGGTTTACCACGTACACCACCAAGAATGGCTTTCCGAGCAATATAATGTATGCCGTCCTGGAAGACAGCCAACAGCATTTCTGGGTAAGCACTTCAAAAGGGCTCGTACGATTTTCTCCGTCCGACACAAACATCACCGTATTCACCCGCGCACACGGCTTGTTGAACGACCAGTTCAATTATAACTCTGCTTATAAAGACCAAAAAGGACGGATGTATTTCGGCAGTGTGAAAGGGATGATCAGTTTTCACCCGGATGAGTTTGTCCGTAACAATTTCGACCTCCCGGTATATATCACCGGTTTCCAGGTTTACGACAAAGAACTTGCGATCAATAAAGAAGGTTCACCGCTGGAAAAATCGATCACCTACACCAACACGATCACTCTGTCGCACAATCAAAGCTCATTCAGTATTGACTTTGCGGCGCTAAGCTTCACCGCACCGGACATGACGGAATATGCCTACAAAATGGACGGATTGAATAAAGACTGGACCTACCTGAAAACAAACCGTAAGGCATACTTCACTAAATTATCGCCAGGCACTTATGTATTTACCGTTAAGGCGAGCAACAGCGGCGGTGAATGGAAATGCGAACCCGCAACGCTTACGATCAGGATCCTTCCACCCATCTGGCTGAGCAAATGGGCTTATTTATGCTACACAATAGCGGCCGCCGCGCTGATCTTTTTTATTTTCCGCAGTTATCACCGGCGTACAGAAGAAAAGAACCGGCGTAAACTTGAAATGCTCGAACATGAAAAAGAAAAAGAGATATACCAGGCTAAGATCGAGTTTTTCACCAATGTTGCGCATGAGATCCGCACCCCGCTGACATTGATCAAAGGACCAATGGAGAAAGTGATGAAACAGATCGAGACAGTACCAGCCGTCAGCAATAACTTAAAGATCATGAAACGTAACACCGACCGCCTACTTGATCTGACCACGCAGTTGCTCGACTTCCGGAAAACAGAAACCAAAGGTTTCAGCCTCAATTTTGTGAAAGCGAATATTTCAGAACTTCTTACTGATGCTCACCTCCGGTTCAAACCAGCAGCCGAACAGAAAAAACTGTCCTTCACTATAGAAACACTACCGCTCTTCAATGCATACGTTGATACGGAAGCATTCAACAAGATCATGAGCAACCTGCTTGACAATGCCGTCAAGTATGCAGAAAACTTCGTGCAGGTACAAATGATCGCAGGTAATGAGCAGGACTCATTTTTTAAAATAGAAGTAGCAAACGACGGATACCTTATTCCCCCGGACATGAAAGAAAAAATATTTGAAACATTTTTCCGGATAAAAGAAAATGGGAAACAATCCGGAACGGGGATCGGACTTGCGCTGGCCCGTTCGCTCGCGGAACTGCATAAAGGGTCTTTGTATCTCAAAGAACCGTCCGGCAGTACCAATGTATTTGTGCTGGTATTACCTGTTCACCAGGAAATAGAATTTAACTTAAGCCGCTAGAAGAAAATAAAACAGCAGCATAGCTTTAAACAACCCTTATAATGAAACCGGTCATACTACTCGTGGATGACAATGCCGAGATCCTCGATTTCCTCTCAGAAGACCTGAGTGAAAAATACTCCGTACTCAAAGCGTTGAATGGTAAGGAAGCACTTGAGCTTCTTTTACAGGAACAGGTTCATCTGCTTATCAGCGATATCATGATGCCCGTAATGGATGGCTATCAACTGTGCAGAAATGTCAAATCAAATTTTGAATACAGCCATATTCCCGTGATATTGCTTACGGCTAAAAATACGTTGCAATCCAAGATCGAAGGCCTGGAACTTGGCGCTGATGCCTATATAGAAAAGCCGTTTTCACCTGAACACCTGCAAGTACAGATCGCAAACCTGCTGTCGAACCGCAATAAGATCAGGGAATATTTCGCCAGCAGTCCGCTTGTCCACATCAATACTATGGCTTACTCCAAAGCAGACGAACATTTCCTGGAGCAACTGAATGAAGCGATCTATCAAAACATCGAAAACGCCGATCTGAGTGTAGACCAACTGGCAGACCTTATGAACATGAGCCGGGCTACACTTTACCGGAAGATCAAGGCGATCTCGGACCTTACACCCAATGAGCTGATCAATGTCACCCGTTTGAAAAAGGCTGCAGAACTACTGGCAGAACAGGATTACAAAGTATACGAAGTAGCAGAAATGACGGGCTTTGGATCGCAAACAAATTTTGGACGAAACTTTACAAAGCAATTCGGGATCACACCGACAGAGTATGCGCTTATCAAGAAAAGTGAAAGAAAAAGATGAACGCCTCTTTTTTTACTGGTGATGGCCTGGCAGTAGCGGCGCAAAGAGCAAAAGAAATTACGCCACGGACGCGGTCAGTTTCATCACAGCAACCTGTTTCATCGCGGTAGGCGGATCACCAAAGCGTGTTCTGAAAGAGCGACTGAAATGAGAATAGTTTTCAAAGCCACTTTCAAAAGCAGCCTCTGCCACGGTCTTTCCCATGTTGGTCAGCAGATGAAGAGCATGATTGAGGCGCTTTTCCATCAGCCATTTACCGGGAGACATACCATATAATCTTTCAAAATCTCTTTTGAATGCAGAAAGACTTCTGGAAGATAGTTTGGCAAATTCTTCGAGTTTCAGGTTGAAGCAGAAGTTCTGTTCCATTACGCGCTGCACAGAGAGTATCTGCGGTTCATTCATCAATACACAGAAGTAGGACGATAACGCTTCATTATGCTGATCGGCGAGAGCGAGGATCAGTTCACGGAATTTCAATTCCAGCAATGAAGGGTCGGGTTCATTTCCATCAATGAAATAGGGATACATGGACTGGAAATATGTCATGATGGTCGCGCTGCTCTGAACGGCAATGATCGGCTCTGTGTCGCTAAAAAAACGTGGAACCGGCTTTGAACGTTTGCTCAGTACGTCGCAGATAAAATCATCCGGAACAAAGAACAGAAAGAAACAAAAATCTGTATCGAAGAACTGTTCGATGATCGCCCCTCCTTTTTTTACGAATACGCAGGTGCCTTCCCGCAGGTCATAAGAGCGATGCGCAGTATGCCAGATCTTACGGCCCTCGAGCACGTAAAGTATATAATTATGATGACTCCAGATATCCTGGTACCGTTCATCCTGCTTGCAATTGAACAGTGTCAGCAGCGAATCCTTACAGATCAGCTTTCTGCAGCCTGCTGGCGAGGAAATAATATTTGTATAGGAGTTGATCACATGAGGTCATTCAGCGTTGGCAGCCGGGAAGCGTACGCCCCCGTATCCATAAAACAACGAAAAATCAATGCACTACATCACACCCGATTAGTATTTGGTAGAAATGAGGTTACCATTGAACGGAAATGGTAAGTAAACGGCAGAAGTGGTGCGAGCAGCTTTATCTCTCTTATAAAAAGTGCTAATATTACAGGAAACTAAACTGCCGCTTTCCTTCAAAATCTATGCATTGAAATGAAAAGCATCTCATTTACCACCGCCGTCGTTTGTTTCTCTTTGACAAGTTTTTCCCAGGTCCTTCCTGAGGGCCAGGTAAGGGAAAAGGAACAGGCTGTACTGAACAGCAAAAAGCCCGGCATAAAACAGGTCGGCCAACTTCTTGAATTGAGTTCCCACTATCTTTTCAAAGACGGTGAAGCGGAAACTGATCTGTCCCGCTCATTAGCTTATTCAAGGCAGGCCAAAGACCTCAGCCGCACATTGAATTATCAGAAGGGGTTTTCGGAAGCTTCGATCCTGTGGGGTACGGCTGCTATGGAGGGCGGCGACCTGAGCAGTGCCGCGGCGGTACTTCAGACAACGAAAGCAGATATCAGGTCGCGGCTGAGCCTGATCTATAGCCGGTATCATCGTTATGGCGGCGCGAATCCCGTGAACAATGACAGTGCTATGTATTACGCCACGGAAGCCCGCGAGACCGCCCTGGCCATCAATAATACCTTTCTGGAGGTGGAGGCACTGAAAGAGTTGTATGCATTGCATGTTCTACGCCACGAATATTCACGCGCAGAGAGTATGTTATTGAGGATGACAATGATCGGCAATCCGAAAGAAGTGAATATGCATGAGACCTTCGGCTCCCTGGCGGATATCCAGGTCTCACGCGGAAATTTTGATAAAGCATTATTTTATTCGATAGAAGCATTAAAGCAACTGGACCAGGCGGGCGATCCTCACAAAATGAAAGGACGTTACTATCTCAACCTTGGCAATGTGTACAGGAATATCGGCCAGTTTGAAAAAAGCGTTCAGTATTTTGATCTCGCCTATAATTATTTCAAGACCGAAAAACCAGATAACTGGCAAAGAATGTGGCTGCGTGAACGCTCGGCCAATGCGCTCCTGAAGATGGGGAAAAACGAACAGGCTATGGCACTCATCCGGCGGACACAAGTGGAAGATCCTCCCACCGGCAATGAGCAGGCCTCATTCATCCACGTCGCCCTGGGCAATTGCTATAAAGCCCTCGGAGATCTTGCAGAATCAGAAAAGCATTACCTGAGAGCGATAGAACTCCAGCAAAAAGCAAAAGTATTTGATGGAGGAATGTACCGGACAGCCGGCCAGTTCTATGTCGAAACAGGCCAATATGAAAAAGGCCGCACTTTCCTGGAACAGGCACTGGCCCGTGGAGCAGCCTCCATGGGAGCTGCCCCAAAAGCACATCTGTACTTCCTGCTCTTCAGGATCGATTCAGCAGCAGGAAAATATTTATCCGCTATCAATTACCTGATGCAGAACAAAGCGCTGGATGATTCCATCATCCAGGTCTCCAAAGTCCGGCTCGTAGAAGAATACCAGGTAAAATACGAAACTGAAAAAAAAGAACAGGATCTCAAGTTGAAGGAGCAAAGTATACAACTGCTGACCAGTCAATCCGAGATACGGCAGCGGGACCTGAATCAGGTGCGATTGGAGCTGTTACTTAAAACCCAGGCAAACGACCAGGAGGCAGCACTGGCTAAAGCAGAAGCAGAAAAAAAAGATAAAGACATTCTCTTCAAAGAACAGAATATAGCACACCTGAAAAGCGAAGCTCTTCTAAAACAGGCCAGCCTCGTGTCCGCCAACAAAGCCAAAAATCTCACCCTGGCAGGAACCACTCTTTCGATCATCATTATCCTTCTTCTCTACAACCAATTCCGCATCAATCAACGAAAGAATAAGCTGATCAGCCAGAAAAACCTTTCCCTCGAGAAACTGATCACTGAACGTGAATGGTTGCTTAAAGAAGTACATCATCGCGTCAAAAACAACCTGCAAACCATTATGAGTTTACTGGAAACGCATTCATCGTATCTGAAGGATGACGCATTACTGGCCATCCAGAACAGTAAGCATCGTGTATATGCCATGTCATTGATCCATCAGAAACTTTACCGTGTTGAACATTCCACGAGTATCGACCTGGCGGTTTATCTCCCCGAATTGATCCAGTATCTTGGAGACAGTTACGATCTGAATAACCGGGTGAGATTCAAACAACATATTGAAAGCATTCAGCTTGATATCTCTCAAGCCATTCCGGTCGGACTTATCTTCAATGAGGCGATCAGCAATTCGTTGAAATATGCTTTCAGAGAAAATCAGAAAGGAGAGATCAATATCGAAACCGTAAGAACACCGGATAAAACCATCCGCGTAACAATAAGCGACAATGGGATCGGGTTACCGCCAGATTGGAATAAAAGAACGGAAGATTCGTTAGGCATGAAACTCATGAAAGGCCTTAGTGAAGACATCCAGGCAAGTTTCAACATTTCCACCGGCAACGGTACAACCATTCAAATGGAGTTTAAGGTGCTGAGCCTGCGGAACAACCGTCTGCCCGAGTAGATCAAAATGCGGCCATGACACCGGTCATCCAGTTTTTCGTTCACAAAGCAGGATCAACCACATTAATCCATAAATTCGGAAATGAAAATTCACCGACTGCTGATCCTTGCTATCGCCTGCCTTGCCCCTGCCGTGCTGCCAGCACAAAAAATTGAACAGAGTCTGCAGAAATTATTTGCAGAATATCGTGGTGAAAAAATTTACCTGCACCTCGACAAGCAAGCCTACCTGTCCAACGATGTGATCTGGTTCAAGGCTTATATTTTTTCAGGGAATTTTCCTTCGCAGATCAGCAATGTACTGTATGTTGATCTGATCTCTGCAGAGGGAAAAATTTTACAGCAGCAGGTATTACCCGTTGTACAATCAGGTGCTTCCGGAGCGCTGCAACTACCGGAAAATAATTCCGGCTCCGTAACGATCCGCGCATATACCAGGTGGATGTTGAATTTTGATGAAAGCCTGCTCTATTCGAGAACAGTGCCCGTGTTTTCGCAGGGAATGACACAATCAAAACTGACTGCCACCAACAGTACATCCACTACTCAAAACGACCTTTCTTTTTATCCGGAAGGTGGCACGCTGATACAAGGAATCGAATCAGTCATTGCTTTCCGGGCAATGAGTAAAAATGGACAACCGCTGAACATCTCCGGAAAAATTTGTACGGAAGCGGGAGATTCTGTCACCTCTTTTTCATCGGTACACAATGGCATGGGGTCATTCCTTTTAAAACCATCCACAGAAAAATACATAGCCGTCTGGAAAAAAGATGGACTATTAACGAAAACTTCTTTACCGGAAGCAAAAGCAAGTGGCATCACCATCAGCGTGAAGGAACAGGGGAATGCGCTTATCTTTACGATCAAGCGAAGGGAAGATGATAACAGTTATCCCGCAGTTATTCTTGCGGCGCAAATGAATCAGCAATTGTTATACAAAGCGCCCGTCGATCTGAGGAATATCAATGAGATCAGTGGGCGGATCCCCCTTAAAGATCTTCCTTCCGGCGTAATTCAGCTCACTGCATTTTCACAGGATTACAGCCCACTTGCTGAGCGGCTCGTATTCGGCGGAATCAACAATTTTTCCAGCCAGGTAATAGTGAAAGCTCCCGAAACTTACACCGGCCGCAGAAAAACCTTTCATGTCGAAATCGAAATACCGGATACAATCATCACCAATCTTTCACTAAGCATAACAGATGCAGCAATCCCATCGGCCTTTCAACAGCAACATATACCGGCATCTTTATTACTGTCCGCAGATCTGCATGGCGGATTGCACCAACCTGATTTCTATTTTTCTGAAGACAAAAACGCTTCCCGGTTTCTTGACCTGATCATGCTTACGCATCAGTGGAATGGCTTCCGTTGGGATGATATACTCGCGGGAAAATATCCGGCAATCAAAAATACCCCGGATGTTACGCTTTGGGCTACGGGAAAATTGAGCCGTCAGGTAATGCAGGCACATCCAGGCAATAATATCGAATTAATGTTAAAGCCAACAGGTGGCAATATCAAAATGATGACCGTTCCTTTTGATGCAGACGGGAACATTGCGATCAATGATCTTTTCTTCTACGACTCAGCATCGGTTTATATTAAGCCGCCAAAGAAGAAGGCAGTAGAGTTGGCAGGTAAAAAAGATATTAGTATCAGGACGAATCTATCTGAACGCCCGACACCGGCCGTTCAAACGGGTAAGCCTGGTGGCCCGCCCGACAGTACTATGCTGCAGGCTTACAGGGAATATGCTGAATGGATGGATGAGGTTGGCTACGCGAAAGCCACCACCTTGCAGGAAGTAACGGTCTCTGGAAAAAAGGAAAGCGAAAAAAAACAGATCGACAAAAAATACAGCACGGGAATGTTCAGCGGCAATGATAGAGGTCGTGTGATCTTGCCGGAAGACGATCCGGCATTTCTTTCCGCGCTCAACCTGTATGATTATCTGAGAACAAGAGAAGTGGGGTTGCAGATCAATCCGCATGCGGCTGAAAACCCCATCGAATGGCGGGGCGCCGTAACAGCATTGTTCGTGGATGAGGTGTCACAGCAAATTGTATCAGCAGACGGTAAAATCGCGGAAGATGCAACCCTGATCGCATCTCTGGCTATGAGTGAGATCGCGATGGTTAAACTCTTCCCTCCACCTTTTGCGGGCGCATGGGGTAATGGCCCCGGAGGCGCCCTGGCAGTATATCTCAAAAAAGGGAATCAAGGCAGAAAATCCCGCGTGGATATGCCGGAAGTCTGGCTCAAAGGCTTCACTCCAACCAAACCGTTTCCGCTGATCGATCACAGTAAAGAAAATACGGCGATCACAGAACCAAGATCAACACTGCTATGGATGCCATTCATCATCCTGGGAAAGGAACGCCGGAAACTGACAATCCCCATCAATACCAGCGACACGAAGGACATCAGACTGGTGATAGAAGGGTGTAATGAGGACGGGCAATTAATACATATAGAAAGGATCGTCCGGGCAGAATAAGACCATTCCAACGTTAGATCCAATGACTGATGCATAATTCGATTAAAACGGACATGGAATTTGCATAGAATTCATCTAATATTTGAATAAAATTCTTGCCAATTACCTAACTTTCCAGACTATTTTTAAATTAAAACAATGGAAAGCTGCATTATAACAGCAGCTTATTCAAAATCAATTCAACAACAGCAAGCAAATACGTAACAGATGGCGCAACAAATATTCAAAGAAGAGAACAGCATCCCCGAAGAATATCGCATTGAAGAAATACATCAGCAACAATATCTTCTTAATGGCGAATTAGTACCATGGACTGGTGCAGTGAATAAGATCTATTCCCCCGTTTGCATTCCGGGAAAGAATGGATTGGAAAGGAAACTGGTCGGCAGTGTGCCCGACACGAGTCCCAAAGAAGCGCTCGAAGCACTGGACGCTGCAGTGAATGCCTATAACAATGGACTGGGAGAATGGCCTACCATGTCAGTAGAAGGACGCATCAAGTGCATGCAGAAGTTTGTGTACCTGATGATCCAGCAACGTTCGATCGTGATCAAACTGCTGATGTGGGAAATTGGTAAAACATTGCCCGACGCAACCAAGGAGTTTGATCGTACGGTTGACTATATCAATTACACGATCGATGCGCTGAAAGACCTTGATCGCGAATCATCACGTTTCCAGGAGGCAGAGGGTACGATCGCACAGATCAGAAGAGCGCCGCTTGGGGTTGTTCTGAGCATGGGCCCATTCAACTATCCCCTGAATGAGATCTTTACAACATTGATCCCTGCATTGATCATGGGCAATACGATCCTGTTCAAACTACCGAAACATGGCGTGCTTGCTCACTATCCTCTGCTCGAAGCATTCAAAGAAGCATTTCCAAAAGGAACGGTCAATACATTATATGGAAAAGGTGCAGAGATCATCGCGCCGATCATGGAAAGTGGCAAGGTGAATGTGCTGGCCTTTATCGGCTCCAGTAAAGTAGCCAATGGGCTGAAGAAACTTCACCCCAAAGTCAACCGCCTGCGCGCGATCCTTAGCCTTGATGCAAAGAATGCAGCGATCGTTACCAAACATGCCAATATTGATGTAGCAGTTAACGAATGCATCCTTGGAGCGCTATCGTTCAATGGTCAGCGTTGCACCGCACTGAAACTGATCTTTGTTCAAAAGGAAATCGCAGAAGAATTTACGAAAAAACTTACCGCGGCAGTGTCGGCTTTAAAACCCGGCTTACCATGGGAGAAGGATGTAAAGATTACGCCGCTGCCGGAAGCCAATAAACCTGCTTATCTTAAAGAGTGCATTGATGATGCCATTGCGAAGGGTGCAAAAGTGATCAATGAGAATGGTGGCTATACTGAAGCATCTTTTGTATCACCGGCCGTTGTATACCCGGTTAATGACCAAATGAAACTTTATCATGAAGAGCAGTTCGGGCCGATCATCCCTGTCGTGCCCTTTGAAAGCATTGATGAACCGGTGAGCTACCAGGTGAATGCATCGCATGGCATGCAGGTCAGCATATTCAGCGAGGATGCGGAAGAAGTGGCACACCTGATCGATTCATTTGTAAACCTGGTAAGCCGTGTCAATATCAACTGCCAGGCACAGCGCGGACCGGATGTGTTCCCCTTCACTGGAAGAAAAGACAGCGCAGAAGGGACCTTATCCGTTTTTGATGCGTTGCGCTCTTTCTCTATCCGGTCGCTGGTGGCAGCAAAGATCACTGAATCAAACAAAACATTGCTGAATACCATTGTGAAAAAACATGATTCGAACTTCCTGAGTACGGATTATATTTTCTAAACAATACTTATCATTAGGCATCCCGGTCAGCTAGCTGGCCGGGATTTTTTTTACAGACGATCTTTACAAGTGGTTCAACAATCTATCACAGCCCCGATCGGGGTTGTTACTTCCAAACGATCATCGTCAGGGCCATACGTTTCAAATTCATAATAGCCATCACCCAGTCTATGCGAGCTACTGAACATCGGGACACCTCCTGCCTGAGTTCCGCAGCCGTTGCTTCACTTTGCAACGGTGGCTGCAGTAAAATGCGATATAAAATATTCTATTGGGAAGATTGAATGAAGCGTCATTAAAGATAGGGGTGCCTGAAATTAGGATACCTTTTCTTTCGTTCATTCAGCACCTGCATATTCTTTTCATCGCCGGAGGGATCATACTGTCTGTGACGCCCGAAGAAAAATTCATCTTCATGAAAGTAGAAAAGACACCAATTGAGTGTTTTGTCAAATACAACAACATCAGATCCGGGGAAGATGAATGGTGAAAAACGGATGATCATTTTCCAGGAAGTAACGATTGCATGCCGGCTTTGCTCCAGCAGAAACACCTGATCCGCAAAGGGAATGCCCCGATGATACAACCATTTCTTTAATGCGCTACGCCCACCCTCTGTTGATCCACAGCCAGGGACTTTATCTACTGACTTGAAATTTCCCTTTTCAAAAGGATCCCAGCCGCCACCGGTGATCAGCCCCGCAGAATGGATCAGCCCGAATAAATATTCAGTTGCTTTATGATCAAGAAAATCCACCTGATCCTTTGTTTCATCGGGCAGCCCCTGAAACGTTTCGGCATTGCCAAAGGCCGTCCAGTCCTCCGGAAGAGGCACGGTATATTTCAGTATATTCTCAAGATCGACCATACAGGGATCAACAAGATAGTGTGATCGATCCAGTTTTCATATCAACCCGGAACTTAAAATGTCCTTTCATCAGCAGACGGGCCATATATTGACGGCACCGCAATTTCATTGAGGCGCATATATACGGTTAACTGACCGCGGTGGTGTACCCAGTGGTTGATATCTTCACCAAGACTTTGCAGTTTCGGTGCGGTGTAAAGAAGCTGACCATTATTTTTCAGGGTAAAATCTGTTTTCAATTGCTCTTCTGTCAGATTTTCCAATGCGCTGATAGCCTTTTTGATATTCTCGTCGTAGTAATTAAGTAACGCAGCTGTATCACTCAGCGGGAACTGCTTATGTGTTGCAAAGTCTATATTGGACTCTATGACGGTGATAGCAATCCAATTAGGAATATCGGCGACTAGCAAGGCGAGGTACCCCATTTCCATTGATTTGGGATGTGGTTTGAACTTGTAGGTTGATTCCGGGATGCGTTCAAGGCATTTGCGGGTCGAGGTATTCTCTGCCTTGATTTCCTGGATGTAATGCTGGATGATTGATTTATGATCCATGTTTAGGTTGATTGATGTGTTTTTGGAGGACAATCCCCATGCCAATACGCGCAGAAACCTGGGAGGGCTTAAGACGTATGGCCTGTCCGCCAGCAACAAATTCAGGGCCTTTCCTGGATGCCCCGGGGGATATCAGAAACGACAGGACATAGCACCCCTTGCCTGAAAACAAACGTCCAGGCTACATATCCCCTACTACAATAAGAAAAAAAATTTTGTTTTTTGTTATCTACTGACAACAAACTCACCCACCGTCTTTAACGGTTCGCATCTTTTGATATATTATTTTCCCTTTTCAGCTCTTCATACATTCCTTTTTTAGTTTTCTGGCTTTCGCCAAATAATAAAGCATCGCCTTCGCAAAAAGGTCCGCCCGCATGCCCGGCCCTTTAGGGAAGGCGATGCATTTATCTTTTTTGATCATGATCTTCGTAAAGGTCCATCATCATACAATAGATACCCGGTGATAAACACAGCATTTAGAACAGAAAAAAACAAACTTAAAGCGAGGAAAAACTCTTTGTCAATTGAGGTGCCGTAACACCATAAGCTATCTACCGCGTCTAGCACCTGGCTTACGAAAGTGGAAAACAAAGTCATCCATATATGTTTATTTTTCCAGTCACCCTCCTAGTTGAATACATCAGGCTGGCTTCATCCCTTTCAACAATGTTTAGTTGTTCCGCAGCGCAAAACAAAAAACCCCGTCATTGACGGGGCTTAATTTCTTCCAGTTTTGGTGATCTGGTTTTTCATAGTGCTGGAAGCGGTTTCAAAGGATTTGGATTGGATTTCAAGGATACGGATTTCAAACTGCTTGCTATAAGAGAACTGAAAAAAGAACTAATGGTTTTTCGGACCTGTATTATCAGGTTTTAAAGGATACTGGATTTTACCTGTTTATAAGAACAAAGTAACGACGATTTGAAAACGATAAAAATAGTCTGACTTATGATTAGGCTGTAGCAGGTTCACTACACACGCGTAATTATTCTCCCCGTATCGGATCAGTATACTATATCCAGTGCAAAGACATCAGCGTTTAACCGATATCGCTAAACAATCCGTAATACAAAAAACCCCGTCATTGACGGGGCTTTAATTTCTTCCAGTTTGGTGAGCTGGTTTTTCATAGAGCTGGAAGCTGTTCTAAAGGGTTTGGATTGGATTTCAAGGATACGGATCAAAACTGCTTGCTATAAGAAAACTGAGAAAAAGAACGGATGGTTTTTCGGATCTGGATTATTACGTTTTAAAAGGATACTGGATTGATACCTGCTTATAAGAACAAAGTAACGACGATTTGAAAACGATAAAAATAGTACGGCTTATGATTAGGATGTAGCAACAATGCTACAGGTACGTAAATTTTCCTCCCGTATCAGTTCAATGTATTTTCTCGCAAATGACGGCCTTATGATAGCGGGTATCCCATTAAACAAAAAACCCCGTCAGTAACGGGGCTTTAATTTCTTCCAGTTTTGGTGAGCTGGTTTTTCATAGTGCTGGAAGCGGTTTCAAAGGATTTGGATTGGATTTCAAGGATACGGATTTCAAACTGCTTGCTATAAGAAAACTGAGAAAAAGAACTGATGGTTTTTCGGGATCTGGATCATCTGGTTTTAAAGGATATTGGATTGATACCTGTTATGAGATCAAAGTAACGACTATCTGACATCGATAAAAATAGTCTGTCTTATGATTGGGGTGTAGCAGCAACGCCACATGCGCGTAAATCATCCACCCGTATAAGCTCAAATAAATCCCGATAGCCGGATCCTGAACGCGTTAGGTGTAAGGAATGCCCGAACGGGATCAGCGCATGGAAGGCCATATTCAGAAAAGCTCAGCTACTTTGAAGCCTCCTATTGGAGCCCGGAAGGATTTTTATGTTGGCATCCTGTGGCATTGGCTAATACGGTTGCTTCGGGAATGCCACCCATCGGGGTTTGATGCAGAAACAATGATTTGGGCAAACGTCTGAGGCAAAGCCCACCATCAGACACATCTTTTTAACCGAGCGACTTCGGTAACCGCAGATTTGCCAGTCTTAGCCTGCCATAGTTTGAACGGGCTGCTCCAGCTGAATTTTAATAGCGCGGATCCCGGAGATCAGTTTCCGTTACTGGCAATCATCTGCGAATCTGCGTTGTTACTATTTTTGGTCCATTGCAGAAAGTAGAAACTCCATCTGCGAAATCTCTGCGGGAACCCACGCTGTTCGTTTCAAAAATATCTCCCGATTTGTACCTCAACAAATCACCGCATTTACGAAAGTTTCATATATTTACGAACATCTCGTAACAAAATGGAAAGACTCACAGAACACGAAGAAAAGGCGATGATTGCTATCTGGCTGACAGGCCCCGGTTTTATCAAAGACTTCATCAACAATATGCCCAAGCCGCTCCCGGTATACACCACCTTTGCATCGACGGTAAAAAACCTGGAAAAGAAAGGATACCTGAAGAGCGAAAAATTCGGAACAGCCATCCGGTACAGTTCCAAAGTGAAAGAAGCAGATTACAAAAAGAAATTTATGACCACTGTTGTAAATGACTTTTTCAAAAGTTCCTACAAAGATGTTGTTGCTTTTTTTGCAAAGGAAAAAAAAGTAAGTGCTGATGAACTAAAGGAAATTATCAACCTGATCGAAAACCCGGAGAAATAATATGCAAGCCCTGCTGATAATACTACTTAAGATCAACATCGCCTTACTGCTGTTCGCAGCCGCATACTACTTTATTTTAAGGCGCCTTACCTTCTATTCCCTCAACAGGAGCTTTCTTATTTTCGGGATCATCTTCTCTTCCATCTATCCGTTCATAGACCTGACTGAACTTTTTTACCAGCAAAAGAAAATACCGGTTACCGTAACAAAATGGATCCCGGCAATAAATCCTCAGGTAACTGAAGATGTTTACTGGCATTGGATGATCGGCATCTTCTGCTTCGGTGCAATGGTAATGGCAATCCGCCTGATCCGTCAATTTTTTTCCCTGTATCTGCTCCACCAAAGATCTGTCAAGGATCAGATCAATAACACCGAAGTACGTGTTGTGAATGAACAACTCAGTCCTTTCTCTTTCTGGAAGAACATCTATATCAATCCCTCACTGCACAAATCAGATGAGCTTGAACACATCATTGCTCACGAAAACATTCATGTTGGCCAATTACACACTGCCGATATTATTCTCGCAGAGATCAGCGTCGTCTTTTACTGGTTCAATCCGGGCGTATGGCTCATGAAAAAAGCGATCAAGGAAAACCTTGAATTCATTACAGACGAAAAAGTATTGAAAACGGGTACTGACAAAAAAAGCTATCAATACAGTCTGCTTGATGTTGGCCAACTGAAACCAGCCAGCACTATCACAAACAGCTTTAATCTTTCAGATCTTAAAAAACGGATCAGGATGATGAATGCCAGACGATCATCAAAACTCACCCTCGGCCGCTACGTATTTGTTTTACCGGTACTCATCTTTATCTCACTCGCATTCACCATCGCTAAAAAAGAGATCAATAAGTCGGAGACTGATCGAGCAACTTTTCAACCCGTTCCGGTACTGACGACGATCTCAGTCCCTGAGCCTGAAAAAAATATTTCACCGGAAGCACCGGCAGCACCGGTACATCCGCAGGTTAAACGACAGGTAAAAGCAAAAGAGACTACATCCGTCGCCGCACAATACGGGGAAGCATCCTCACTACGCATAACAGCCACGGCAGTAAATGAGCAGCTCAACATTCCGGCGGCATTGCCTGGTACACGCCAGATTGTAAGAGGACATCTATTATCTGATACGGCACGGACCCAAGGCATGGCAAGAGTTGATCCACCGGTAAACGATGATGTGATCACCGTAATAGGGCGTCCGCTGATCCGCAATAATACTGGGACAGAGGAAACATCGAGAGCTAAAGATTCAATACCCGGTAATACAGCGAATCCGGATAATACCGTTGAAAGGGTCGTGATCGGTTATAAAACTCCCAAAAGAAATAATTAAACATTCAGCAGAGCTGCCTGCTAAGGAAGTTGGGCCCGGACCATGTGGCCGGTAGGACTGTCACCATAAAGGTATCGTTCATCCTGCGTGATCATAAACGAAGATATATAAGCACTGAGAGTGATCTTTTGAACCGGGTTCCCCTTCCAGTCATACACAAACACGTATCGTCCACTATCCCTTTTACTGTCTTCATGCGGATGTCCGGCATATAACAGATACAGGTACTTTTCCGTCGCAAATCCATTCACAAATGCAAACCGGGTTGCATCGATGCGCTCCATTGCCCAGAAATTACCCGTCCTGATAGGACGAAATACAACATCGAAGTTGTCCGGGCCGCTTATCATTTTGCTGGTTTGTGTTTTTCTGTCGAAGAATTCAACACGGTCTGTGAACCTGCAGGCTAATGCCACAACATCTCCTCCAGGTTTAGCATATAAAAATGACTGGTATGCCAGCCGCCAGGAGTTAAAAGGAATACCGGCGGGAGGAGTTCCGTAGGAACCATAACGTTTCACCACTTTACCTGTCGACAACTCAACCTCATATAATTTATCTGGCTGATCATCCACCCCGGTTGCTGCAACGTAGGCACTGTCTATCATATCTATCCAGTAAAACCCCAGTGGAAGCATATATTCACTCAAACGGATATTCCCCTCAAAAGGCACTGTATCGAAGCCGGAGGCGATCACGATCTTATTGGTCAGCATATCGTGAACCCACATTTTTGTTTTTGCGAAAAAACCCGATGACATGGCACCCGCCACTTCATTTGCTCCCACTCCCTGTTTGATATACTCCTTCCCTTTTTTCTTACCTTTTGCGGAATAGCCAGAGAGATAATATTCCGATGAACCACTTTTATTACGGATAAAAAAAGTTGAATCAACAAGAAAGATATTGCGGGCGGCCACGCTTCTTAATTCAAATACCGGTTGAAGATCCATCCCGATCTCCGCAGGAAATTTTGAAAAAGTTGAACTGCCTGATGTGTCCTGCGCAATCGCACAATTTACTGAGGTGAGTAATGCAAATAAGCAGCACATTTTTTTCATGACTGATGATTTAAAAAAAGAAGGTAGCCCTAAGCATTGCCATCCTTCCTCTTATTGCAAACGCATTTGCAGCAAACCTGTTCGATTGAAGTGAAAAATATTCATACCTGCGTATATCGCCCAGGTTAGTAATATCCATTTCAAGATCTGTCTTCCATTTCACCATTTTGTACCGCAGGTTTGCATCAACAAAAACGTAATGGACATCTCTCATTCCGGGACGCTGGTTATACGTCTGCCATCCTTTTACGTTTACGAATAAATTTTTCATTGGAGAATAACCCAGTGCGACTCTTTGCGTAAGCCGGATGGCACGTGTGTTCAGCGATGAACTGCCGGAAGATGTTGAAGACAAACGGCTATCACTCCAAACAGCAGTGCCGTTGTAAGCAATCGTCAGCCTGTTCCACAATTTTGTATCAAGACCTCCATTCAATTGAACAACCCTGTTTGCAAATGGCAGCCTCTCATTATTGATAAATTGTTCGTACCAGTTCTTTTGATACAGTAATCCAAATGAAACTTTTAGTTTCAGCGGAAAGACATATTTACTGCCACCCGTATAAGCGGAAAAGCTGCTCTGATCATTTTCATAGGGAAGCAGGACCGTTCTTTGCACATCGTCGGTAATTATACCAGACAAGATCGAATTAGCTTTAACCCTGTTGTATTTCACTTCAGCATTCAAAAAAAGCATGGTAATGGATCGCTGGAAATGGTAATTGATCTTCGCACCGGAGTTCGAGTTCTCCTGCAACTCCGCATCATTTGCCTGTAAACTTCTATAGCTTGACAGGATCGCGCCGCGGTAAACCCCGGCAATATTTCCAACATGATTGGAATGATTCAGACTGAATTCGATATGATCTTCCGACGCCACCAGCAATCTTAGTTTAGCGCTGGGGTTTATGAAGAAATCGGGAATGCTTCTATCCAGCTTATATTCCTGCTGGATATACCTGATCGATTGCCAGATCGCTGGTACGGAAAGACTCAGCTGCCATTTCTTCCTGGAAAGAAACGATCCCGAATTGAGATAAACACGATCTCGTCGCCAGTTCAACGCATTGCCGGGATCATGTTGATAAGCGGTAAAGACTCCGTTCAACTGCTGTAACAACAAGATTGAATTCAGATCCTGTTGCTCGTTCATCACACCAGCCTGCCATGATAAATTGAGCGTCGACTTATTTGGCCGGTAAGTGACCGAAGCATGACTAAACCATGTTGGGATACTTGCGCGTTGCAGGATAGCATTGAAGTTATTTCCATCGTTCAAAACGTCGGCATTGAGCCCTTCATCGACAGACAATCGCTGGGGGCTATTAAAATAATTGACATACCAGTTAAAGCCCCAGATCCCCCGCCTGCTGGCCGGGATCCAGGAGAGCGTGTTGGTAAAGTCGCTGAGATCGCCACGCAGCTGCTGACCAAAATCCAGGCCGTTCAGATTCATCCGGCTATTATTCCTGTCGTCCCCGATATTGATCCGAAGAACATTATCAAAAAGATACTTCGCTTTGTTGGCCTTGAGACTTAAAGAAGTACTAAGCAGTTTTTTTCTCCGGATGGCATTTTGTATTTCGGTATATCGGATCGTATCATCCTGTAAATAATTTTCGACAATGCCCGTATAGCTTAATTTATTTCTGTCCGTTTGTCCCAACAAATTCACCCGCCATTGCCATTCTTTATTGGTATTGAATAATACGTTTGCAGTCGCGGAACCGGATCGGTTTATAAAATAGTTATTGCGTGGAATATCAGGATCGCCCACAGTTCCCGGTGATAACAAAGGTGAAGGTCTTGTGTTCCCTTCGGTTTCAAGCGTTGAAGCCGCGCCGAATTGCACTGCTTCTCCGGAGTAGTCGATACCGTTGTTATTTCCCTTGATCGTATTGAGCATTTTAAACCTTTTGTTGAACATCATCGTATTTGCCACACCGTCCCAGAGAGAAGGCAGCCCCGCTCCAAGCATTGCCTGACCTGACAGGTGTGTACTGTTCTCATCTTTCAACACAAGGTTTACAACGATATTATCGGACTGAACACGATCTTTCAGTACTTTAACTGGCTGATGATGCTGGATCACTTCGATCGATTTGATCATATTCTTATTGATCGCTTTTGTCGCGATCTGGTAACGGCCGGCCATCAGGTTATCACCATCGATGTACAGATCATTGATCGGTTTGTCATTAAAATAGATCATGCCGTTCTCTCCCACGCTCAATCCCGGCAGGCGGGCGATCACTTCCCCGATATTACGGTCTTCATCACGCGCAAATGCATTGACGTTGTAAGAGGTAGTATCACCCGTACGTAATACGGGTCTGTTGAGCGCTTTCACTTCAGGCAGCGAGATCACCTTGTCCGTCAACTTAAAGTCGTACACCTCCTGCCCTGGCCTGACAAGTTGCTTCGACACATGATATTGCAGGTTGCTGACCTCCATTGCAGTACTGTCCAGGTTCATAGAATCGCTGACCGGTATCCTGTAACGGCCATCCGAATCTGTGTAAGCAAAAGCCAGCACTTTGTTTTCCGGAGTTTTCAGCAACACGGCAACACGTGCGACGGGCAGTCCGGTTTCGCCAGTCACTTTCCCTGATAAATGTCTTTGCTGCGCACATAAAGACGTCTGCAGAAAAATGCAACACCCGATCAAGAATAGTAGCTTCATTTTTTCGTGCGCTCAATAGGATTATTGAAACTGGATTCTTTTTTCTTTTTATTTTCTTCAATGAGTTGGGCAGCTTCCGGCCCGGAGGTGAATTTGCCTGTATTATCGCGGTAGGCGAGCGTGATCGGATCACTAATAGAAAGTTGCGCCTGCAATGCTCCAACAGGATCCTTCATATAAGCTTCTTCGGCACGTTTGAATGCAGCTTCTGTCACTTTTGCAACGCGTGATCTTTCGGTGCCGGTATGCTCTGTGGAGTCTTTGTTGATCGACTTGAAGAGGAACTGCACTTCTTTTTTTTCATCCTCCGCTTCGAGGATTATTCCCGGGAGACCGGATAATTTCCAGGGGCCGGTGGAGAACGAAAGTTCAGGAGCGAACCATGCCGTGTAGATCCGGCCGGCATATTCTCCCGTTGCACGCTGGCAGGTATATGCATCGATCTTGCGCGTTTCCTCGCTGATCTTCCAGTTGATCTTCGGGAGGTCATATTCCATCAGGTAATCATGCTTGCCAAGTGAAGCCGTAATACCCATTTTTTTACGGGCAGGATCCTGGAATAATTCGGTATTGGTAATACCATATGCACTTACAACGGCCATCGGTTTTCCAACCGCAACGCGCACCGGAACATTGGAAGGAGGAGCCTGCATCATTTTTTTGACGGCGGCACGGTTGGCGTTATTGACGTATTTGCTGTAAGTCGGCCCAACGATCAATAGCATCTCTTCCTTAAAAGGTTTGTCGCGATTGTTGGTATCACTCACATGCACCGCATCATAGATCACGCATATTACAGACGGTTCACGCTCCTGCGCTTTAATGCCCGGAACAAGAAACAACGCTGCCAGGGCAGACAGTAAAAACTTTTTCATATACAATAAATTTTATTACGAACAGATCGTAAAGTTACGAATACTTCGTAAACATACGAAACATTCGTAAACTTCAAAATTTATTTTCCCCAGGGATGAAAACGCTGGCCGACTTTCAGCCGATGCTCGCCCTCATTGCATAACGGGATTAGCAACCGGCTTTGTCAGCCTCGCTGATTTGATTTGTTGGAAAGAGATCGTTGCAGCGGGAATTTGGAAGGATGACAGCAGGCGGGCAATTGATTTTATGAGTGGATCAGAATGTTTCGTTCAGATTCAGGAAGAATCCTCTTCTGCCATAGGCGCCGAATGCGTAATCGAGGCAAAGATTTGTTCTTGTCGCTTTATTGAACAGTACGCGCAGCCCCACGCCTCCTCCGGGTTGCCAGCGATCAAAAAGCTTTGTGCCCATTTCATCATTGGCGGTCTGCATATTCACAAATGCTACTCCGCTGATGAATTTATTATTCAGGATGGGAAAACGGTATTCGGACTCGGTATAAAAATACTGCGTGCTTTTGAAGTAGGTGATGGTGTACCCACGCCCGCTCCTGCCACTTGCATCTTTGCCTGTGCCTGGCAGTTCGAGATAAGGCAAGGCGCCTCCAAGCAGGTAGGCACCCCAGTGCCAGAACGCGATCACATGAGATGGATCACGCTTTGACAGGCTCCAGTATTTACGGACATCTGTCGTCACTTGCGTCGCATTTCTTGAGCTGCCCAACCATTTCTGATTGAAACGGATGCTGGCATCAGCATAAATTCCTTTGTATGCATTATTCTGATTATCGCGGTTGGTATATGCTACGCTGAACAATAACCCGTTGGCCATATAATGATCCCGGTCAAATCCATAACGGTCACTGTAGATATTGTACGGGGTAGAATCAGTTTTCGAGATCTTATCGCGGATATTTCTTCGCACATCGAACGATACGCCTGCTCCAAAAAAAATATTTCCCCGGATCTGTTTATAGATCTTTTCACGGAAGCTATAGAATGCTGAGTTCAGTACATATCCTTTCCTGTCAGCATTGCTCAGGATCTGATCCTCTGCAGATCCATTGGCCGCATTGCCGATGCCCAGTCCAAAATCCGGCAGTACTGTTTTAGCGGCGATCAGGCTTCCCTGAAGATTCCATTTATTGCCGGGAGTAAACACATTATGACTCAAATAAAAATAAATGATCCCTTTGGTGGTAACCGAGGCCGAAGTAGCCGCAACAGACATATACGTGGTGGTATCTTTCCCGAGTACTTTGCCTGCAACGGCTTTCACGCCCACCTGCGCGCCGATGGTCGGGTTGCCTGCGATGTTGGGCATGATCGTAACACTCGACCTTTTGCGATAAGGATCTTTTGCTCTACCGGGATGGAACACATTTCTGAAAAGATCTGATACATCATACTGCTTTTGCATAAATGTATCAACCCGAACAGCAGGTCTTACCGTATCAATGATCAGCGAATCTTTGGTAATTGTATCAGAAGGGTTGAGCGTCTGCGCATTTACTGAAAATGCCAGGCAGGTCATCATACAGAGCATCCTCCAACGGAGTGGTAAGAACACTCTTCGCCGATCCGTTTTTGCTGTTTGAACTGCTGAAATCCTTGTATTCAAGTCTCCTGTGTGATTTTAGGACAGTGAGGATACAAATTTCAAACCAATGTTACGAATGATCAATTCTTTGGCTCCACCCAAACGATCACGGCTCCACATTTCATCGCGCTGGAAGGCTTCTCAAATAAACAGGTCACTACTTCCTCTCTTCACTGATGACTGAACGAAAGAGATACAAAACCCCACCCGGATATATCAGTGAGCGCTATCCCGCCTGCCAGGCTGGTCGGCAAACCAGGCAGAAGAGTACAAATGTTGATTTCAAGAAAAGGTTTTGGCCCCTGATCCGATCCCCGCAAAATAGTGGAGGCAGTTCAGCGTTATACATACAGCATTGTAAATTGACTGACGTTAACCTTCTATACCAATGATTTTACGGGAAAAATGCAGGAAAGGCGGCGAAATCTACGAAGCTGATGTTAAAACAGCGGGAGGGACTTTAATTCCGCACGCTTTTTGATTATTTTTTCGGTTCTTAAACTGCCATCTTCAAATTCATTCCATGAAAAAATCGGTCAGGATCTTCTGGCGTATCTGGTTTATCGGACTCGCTGTATTTGCTCTTTTCCTTATAATGATCAATTTCGGCGTATTCGGCAAAATGCCTTCGCTGGAAGAACTCGAAAATCCGTCAGTGCTGCAGGCATCTGAAGCTTATGCGGCTGACGGTACATTGATGGGAAAGTACTACCTGGAGAACGGAAACCGGAGTGTAGCAAAATACAGGGATATCTCTCCGCACGTGATAAATGCGTTGATCGCAACGGAAGACAAACGTTTCTATGACCATTCGGGTATTGACCTGAAAGGAACTTCCCGTGCGATCTTCCTGCTAGGCTCACAAGGCGGTGGAAGTACCATCACCCAGCAACTTGCACTGGCGCTCTTCAACAAACGTGCAAAAGGCAAAGCCGAACGCGTTGTGCAGAAACTGAAAGAGTGGATCATCGCCGTTAAGCTTGAAAGAAATTTCACCAAAGAAGAGATCATTGCACTCTACCTGAATGCCATCCCTTTTTCGGATAACCAATTTGGCATCCGGAATGCCTCAAGAACATTCTTCAAAAAAGAACCCGATCGTTTGAATATAGAAGAAGCCGCACTGCTGGTGGGGATGATCAACGGTCCCGGTATATTCAACCCTCGTGTACATCCGAAAGAATCCATGGAGCGGCGCAATCTTGTGTTATCCCGCATGGCGGAAAATGGAAACATTTCTCCCGGGGAAGCCACCAAGCTGAAAGCTATTCCGATCAAGCTGAACTATACGAGGCTGGATGAAAACACAGGCTATGCTCCCTATTTCCGGGAAGTGCTGAAAGATGAAGTAAAGGAAATGCTGAAGGACCTGAAGAAGCCGGATGGCAGCAGTTATAATATCTATAAAGATGGGCTTCGTATCATCACTACCATCAATCCGCGCATGCAGCAGTATGCCGAAGAAGCGGTAACCTCTCATATGCCCGTTTTGCAACGCTCTATGAATACGCAATCGAATATCAGGAGCGGAAGCATTTGGAAAGAGCATGAGAATGTGCTGGAAGCGCAGATGAAAGCGAGTGACAGGTGGAGAGAAATGGACGAACAGGAAATTCCGGAAAAAGAGATCCGGGCCAGTTTCTTCAAAAAAACACCAATGAAGATCTTCGCCTGGAATGCAAATAATGAGAAAGATACAGTGATGACACCTTATGATTCCATTAAGTATCATCGTCAGATGGTGCAGGCTTCTTTTATGGTAACCGATCCGGTTACAGGAGAAGTGCGGGCCTGGGTTGGTGGCATCAATTTCAAAACATATAAATTCGACCACGCAAATCTTAAGACGAAGCGCCAGGTGGGTTCAACAATCAAACCACTGTTGTATACACAGGCGATGGAAGAACGTGGCTTCAACCCTGATACGGAAGTGCAGGATGTACAGCAGGATTTCGGCCGCAACAGGTTAGTGCCTGCCACATCAAGGACCTGCAGCGGCAGAACAATGACGATGGCATCCGCATTAGCATGGTCAAAGAACTGTGCTACAGCCTACATCATGAAGCAGGTAGGGCCGGAGCAGTTTGCAGAGTTCCTGGGAAGGCTAAACCTGCCAACAAAGATTGACCCCAATCCATCGATCGCGCTTGGCGCCTGCGAGCTGTCTCTTTTTGAAATGATGTGGGGCTATAGCATTTTCGCCGGAAGAGGTTATTCTACCAAACCGTTCTTCATTACGAGAATTGAAGACCACAATGGTAATATCTTAAAACGATTTGATTTCAGCTCAAACCGGAAAGAAGCAGTGAGTGAGGTGACCGCTTATAAAATGGCGCGCATGATGCAGGGAACAGTTGATATCGGCACAGCACGTGGCTTGAGAAGCAGACTTGGCGCCACAGAAATGGGCGGAAAAACAGGTACGACCAATAATAACTCCGATGCGTGGTACATGGGGTACACACCTCAGCTACTCGGTGGCATCTGGACAGGCTGTGACGATCGCTTTATCCGAAATGAAAGCACCGCCGTATCCGGTGCAGCTGCTGCCCGGCCGATCTGGGAAGCATTCTTCAAGAAGGTCTACGCAGACAAAACCTTAGGTATCGATAAAGACGCCATCTTCAGCATTCCCGCAAATCTTGAGACAACTGTTGGTACGGCCGACTTCATGCCCGTTGACACCACCGTTGATCCACTCGCACAGGGAGATAACCAGGGCGTCGGAAATGAAGAAGATTATTACATGGAAGGCTATAGTGATGATAAGAAAAAAGATGAAAAGAAAGACGACAGGAAAGACAAAAAGGATACAACAACTAAAACGATACGCAGAGAAGATGAAGAATAAATAAGCGTCTGAAAGTTTAAACATTTAAACCAACTACGCTTCAATAATTATTCAAGTCTGTCTTTTTATCAGCCTTACCGGGTATATTTCACCGGTAAGGCTTTTTTTTTGCTGGTTCGATAACATTGAACTCGTTACTATTGAACGTTTAAACTGCTCAACGACTGAACTTTCAAACTATTGAACTTTTAAACTTTCAAACCTTCTATCTTTAACTATCAACTCTCCTCTATGACAAGACGGCTTCATATGAAATTCGCGCAGTTACGAGTGATCGTAATTGCCTGGCTCTTTCTTGGATTTATGATCGCGCTGCATGATCACCTGGTAATGCAGATGCACAGCTCGCTTGGACCGGCTGCGGATTATTCATTACTTCATTCGATCGTGGTCAATATGGTAGCCGCATTGGTTGGAGCATTGCTCGGTGGCAGCTTCCTTGTTTTTTATATCAATGAAAAATATCAGAATAAGCCTTACGGGTATACCGTTGCCGCTGTAACGCTTTCATTTATTGCGATCATTCTGTTGATCAGTGTCGTACTGGCGGCCATCGCTTATCCTGATCGCGCCCGCTTGTTCAAGAACGGACTGGTGTGGGCGGCGATCGTAGCGATCACGCAATTATTGCTTCAGATCAACAGCAAATTCGGACCGGGAATATTCTGGAACCTCATCCGGGGAAAATACAATACCCCGAGAGAAGAAAAACGGATCTTCATGTTTCTTGATATCAATTCGTCCACCACGATCGCGGAAAAACTCGGCGATAAAAAATATCATTCTTTTCTCCGGGATTTTTATGCAGACATTACCAACCCCATACTTGACAACAAAGGAGAGATCTACCAGTATGTCGGGGATGAAGTGGTCATCGCCTGGAAGTATTCAGAAGGAGTTGAACGCAATCAATGCATCCGTTGTTTCTTTGAGATCAAAGAACAGATACAATCGCTGAAAGATAAATACCTCGCAAGGTATGGGACCTGGCCTTCCTTCAAAGCCGGAATGCATTGCGGAATGGTTGTTGTCGGAGAGATCGGCAATATCAAGCGCGATATCACTTATTCAGGCGATGTGTTGAACACCGCGGCAAGGATACAGGGTTTATGTAAAGAGTATAAAAAAGAAGTGATCGCATCGGCTGAACTGATCGATGAGCTTACCCCCTTAAAAAAGTTTGAGGCGCTCCCTCTGGGAAGTATTAAGCTGAGAGGTAAAGAAAAAGAGATCCCTTTGATCGCGATCTCACCATTGTGATGATCCTTCCTTAAAGCATCCTTGCTGCAGAACTGCACGTTAGCAACCTAAAGCAGGCTGCCCACATCATTGTCTCAGTCGTTTGATCTGTTGCACCGCATTCGTATTCCCGGGATCAAGATCCAACGATTGCTGATAGTATTTTATCGCCAGTTCCTTATTCCCTTTTTTATCGTATGCTTCTGCAAGACTGTCCCACGTATTGCCAGATGACGGATGATCTTTGGTATTTTGTTCGAATACAAGTACGGCATCGTCCGTTTTATTCAAGCGCAACAATTTATATCCAATCCCATTCATCGATACTTCAGGAATTTGCTGAATAAGTTTCTGCGCCAGGTTCTGCCGATATTGCTCCAGCGCCGTTTGTGCACCCTGACCGATTGCAGTCTGTATAAGCTGCTTTACGGCGGGGTTAAACCGTTCATAGTTCAACCAGGCAAGCGCTGGAGTAGCGCCACCTGTCGCTTCTTCCAGGATCCGGTCAGCAATTGCCAGGCCATTCGCACTGTTCGTAAAATAGAGAAATGCATTTTTAGTGTCGAGGTACGCTTTCATATAACATTTGCTGTCTCCCTGGTCTCCCCAATGCCAGAAATTTTTCCTTTTTCCTTCGATCTCAAGTCCGACGCCCAGTCCCCAGTACAATTCGGGGAATGCCTGCTGATCAACCCTGATCTGTGGTGTGAACATTTCTTCCCGGGTTTTTCGCTTCAAGCCCTTTCCATTGAGCAGCGCGATGATGAATTTTGCATAATCTCCGGCGGATGTGTGCAGGCTTGCAGCTGCATTAAATCCTTTCTCCTCCCACCTTGCTGATCGAAGCCCCTGCCAGTCGTGCCGGAACACATGCCGGTAAGCAAATGTATCCTGCCAGGAAAAATAACTATTGTTCATCGACAGAGGCACAAATACGGCATCATGTATATAGGTCTCGAAGTCTTTTCCGCTAAGTTTCTCCATCACTTTGGAAAGATATACGAAGCCCTCTCCTGAATAGCTGAAGCGTTCACCGGGATTAAATTCTATAGGTAAGGTTTTAGCATTCGCTGAACGCCAGTTTGGGAACCCGGCGCTGTGGCTCAGCACACGCCTGGCCGTGATCATTTCGATCCGCGGGTCATTGCCGATATCATAGTTGTTGCCCAGGTAAGCATTCAATGGCTTGTCAAGATCAAGCTTTCCTTCATCAACGAGCTTCAATGCTCCGTAAGCCGTTACAACTTTGCTGAGTGATGCAGCCTCGAAAAGCGTGTGCTCATCAACAGGCACTTTTGTTTCAGCACTGGCAACGCCAAAGCCTTTTATCCATTCTATCTTCTCCTGGTGAATCAGCACCGCCTGCAGTCCCGGAATATCCGCGGCATTCATCCATGCAGGAAAATGTATCTCCAGAGAATCAATTGTCTCAGCGGTTGTTCTTCCGGGCGGTTGAGCAACGGCAGCGCTGGAGAGGTTTAACATCAGCAACAGGAAAAAGGTTTTAAGCAATCTCATAGCCGCAAGTTACAATGGTTTTAAAAGATAAAATAAAACGCCAGCCTATCTGACATCTTCTATCGCAAAAACCTGACGCGCCATTTCAAGCGCTTCGTTAGTTGGAATTACCAGGATAGGTACACCGGAATCATGGTCGCTGATATGCCTGATTGCCTGACTGTTTCTGTTATTCAATTCATGGTCAATCCTGATTCCCATCCAATCCATTTTACTGCAAACCAATTCCCGGATATATGCTGAGTGTTCACCTACTCCACCGGTAAAAATCAGCGCGTCCACTCCGTTCATAACTGCAGCATAAGATCCGACGTACTTTTTTATGCGGTACGCATAAAGTTCGCAGGCAAAAGCAGCTTCTTTATTTCCCGCCAGCACAGCCTTATGGATATCCCGAAGATCTGTCATTCCACAAAGTGCGTACAGGCCGGATTGTTTGTTCAACACCTTGTCCATCTGATCTGCGTTCAGGTGGTGTTTCCGGATCAGTTGAAGGATCGCAGAGGCGTCGATATCACCAGATCGAGTTGCCATTACGAGGCCGCTTACCGGACTGAAGCCCATACTCGTGTCCACTGACCTTCCATCCTGAACAGCGCAAATGCTGCAGCCGTTTCCAAGATGCATGCTGATCAGTTTCGCGTTCTTATTCTCCAAAAGATCACCGGCCTGCCCGGTCACGTACTGGTGGCTGATCCCATGAAAACCATAGACACGGATATGATCTTCCTGGTAAAATTTTTCCGAAACCGCATAGCGAAAAGCATGAGCAGGTATTTGACGATGGAAAGAGGTATCAAATACTGCGAACTGCCTGGTGGTTGGATATAGTTGCTCCATGACTTCTATGCAACGAAGATTGACGGGATTGTGCAGGGGAGCCAATTCGGATAAGAGATTGATCTTAGCCTTCACTTCTTTGGTGATTGCCACGGGTGCGTCGAAATCAATCCCTCCATGAACAACGCGATGAACGACCAGATCAATTCCTCCATAGCCAACCAGTTCTTTCCTTTTTAACAGGCTTACGATCTCCTGCAAGGCCGCGGCATGATCGGGCACTGAGTCAGCCAGGTCCTCTTCCGCAGCATTTTCCCCCACGTGCCAGTGCAATGACGAGCCTTCTTTACCAATGCGCTCAGCAACGCCACCACACCATTCTCTCTCCGAAGGCATTTCATAGAGTTGAAATTTAAGAGAGCTGCTCCCGGCATTCAATATAAGTATGTTAACTGGCATGATGCTGCGATTTATGAATTAGGACAGTGTCCATTTCCAGTTTTTGATCTCCGGCATATCGGTTCCTTCTTCTGAAATATAGGAACGGTGTTCGATCAGTTTATCCTGCATTTCCTGTTTCAGATGCGCGGTTTTGCCTGCAAATTCCGGAAGCCTGTCGATCACGTCCTGTACAAGATGAAATCTATCAAGATCGTTCAATACCGTCATATCGAACGGGGTGGTGATGGTTCCCTCTTCTTTATAACCGCGTACATGAATATTATGATGGTTGATGCGGCGATAGGTGAGCCGGTGGATCAGCCACGGGTAGCCATGATGGGCAAAGATCACCGGCCTGTTCTTTGTAAAAAGTGCATCAAAATCTTTGTCATTCAACCCGTGGGGATGTTCATTATCCGGTTGCAGCTTCATCAGGTTCACAACGTTCACCACGCGGATCTTCAGAAAAGGCAACTTCTCCCGTAAGATCGACACGGCTGCCAGGGTTTCCAGTGTTGGTACATCGCCGGCACAAGCCATTACTACGTCGGGCTCCGCACCTTCATCATTACTGGCCCAGGTCCACATACCAATGCCTTTCGTACAATGGATGACTGCTTCTTTCATCGACAGCCATTGCGGCGAAGGATGTTTGCCGGCGATCACAACATTTACATAATGCCTGCTTCGCAGGCAGTGATCCATTACCGACAATAAACAATTTGCATCAGGCGGCAGATAAACACGGACGATAGAAGGTTTTTTATTTAAGACCACGTCAATAAATCCGGGATCCTGGTGCGTGAACCCATTGTGATCCTGCCGCCATACATGTGAAGCGAGGAGGATATTCAATGATGGTATTTTCTTTCTCCATTCAAGTCCTGCGGTGATGTTCAACCATTTTGCATGTTGATTGAACATGGAATCGATAATATGGATAAACGCTTCATAGCAATTGAACAGGCCATGTCTACCCGTAAGCAGATATCCTTCGAGCCATCCTTCACACTGATGTTCACTCAACATTTCCATCACCCGTCCTTCTTTTCCAAGAAATTCATCCGTGTCAAACGTATCGGCCAGCCATTGCCGGTCTGTTACTTCGAAAACATCATTGAGCTTATTGGAAAGTGTTTCATCCGGACCGAACAAGCGAAAATTTCGAGTGGGGAGATTCAACCGGATCACATCCCTGATAAATCTTCCGAGTATTCTCGTATCTCCGGGTCCATCATCGCCTCTTTGTTTCAGTTCAAAGGCATAATGGTCAAATTCCGGCATGCGAAGGTCCTGTATGGACTCACCGCCATTTGCATGAGGATTACTGCCCATTCTTTTTTTCCCAACAGGTGCAAGCTCTTTTAAATCCGCCCGGAGGCTTCCCTGATCGTCAAACAACTCTTCCGGCTTGTAGCTTTTCATCCATTGTTCCAGCAGCTTCAGGTGTTCCGGGTTTTTTCCGAGTTCAGACAACGGAACCTGGTGCGAACGGAATGTGCCTTCAATAGGTTTTCCATCTACGAACTTTGGACCTGTCCACCCCTTGGGTGATTTGAGAATGATCATTGGCCAGATTGGTCGGGGCATATTTTTGTCGGCCTTTGCTTTATCTCTGATAGCCTTGATCTCATCCATTACTTTATCCAGCAACCGGACCATTTCGTCATGCATCTTCATGGGGTCGTCTCCTTCTATCAGGTGGGGATTCCATCCATAGCCTTTGAACAGATTGAGCAGCTCTTCTTCGCTGATCCTCGCGAAGATTGTCGGATTTGCAATTTTATACCCATTCAAATGGAGAATTGGAAGAACGACTCCATCATTTACCGGGTGAAGAAATTTATTTGAATGCCAGGCGGTAGCCAATGGACCTGTTTCAGCTTCCCCGTCACCAACTACGCAAGCAACAATAAGATCAGGATTATCGAATACAGCGCCGAATGCGTGACTCAGCGAATAGCCGAGTTCACCTCCTTCGTGCATAGAGCCCGGGCATTCAGGGGATACATGACTGGGTATTCCTCCGGGAAACGAGAACTGGCGGAACAGCTCTTTGAGCCCGGCTTCATCCTCGGTGATGTCTGGATACACTTCAGTGTAGGTTCCCTCCAGGTAAGTATTTGCGACCAGTGCCGGACCACCGTGCCCGGGACCGGAGATATACAACATATTGAGATCATGCTTCCGGATGATGCGGTTGAGATGGGCGTATATAAAATTTTGCCCCGGTGTTGTTCCCCAATGCCCAAGTAATGCCTTCTTAACATGTTCCAGTTTCAGCGGTTCCTTTAGCAGCGGGTTATCGCGCAGGTAGATCTGCCCGACGGACAGGTAATTGGCGGCGCGCCAATAGGCATCTATTTTCTGAATAAGTTCCTGATCAGTTGTTTCGGGAGAATGTTTCATGGCGTTGGTTTGATACTGAAGGAGAAAGATATCAATATTCCGGCCAGTTCGTTTTACATCTCCCGGAAGGAACGCCATTATGGGCGAAAAGCAGGGGGAAAAAAAATGACCGCAGAACAGCTTGTCGCTATCTGCGGCCCGGATCGATTCAATATTTAAATTGATATCGCGGAAAAGATAAAAGCATCCCCTGATACATTATAGCGGATATACGTGAAGCGGGTAATTATCAGCATGAAGTAACAAAAACAACCGCCGGAATGACCTCAATCCATTATTGAAAGAAGAAAATCAACCCCGGGTTCACTCGTGCAGCAATATCGTCATCGATTTAGGGCCATGTGCGCCCAATACGAGCGACTGTTCAATGTCTGCCGTTTTAGATGGGCCGGCGATGAATACGCCGAAGCCATAATCATCATATGCCACACGCTGATAAGCCTGGTGCATATCGGCAACCAGCGCTTCTTTTCGAAGTAACACCACGAGATGCTCTGCTATAAACGGAAGTACGCGGATGATAGTGTCCTTCTCAGTGACCCAAACGGCCCCATTCTCCGCCACGCCGAACTGCGCTTCAATAACCGCAATGTCTACATCTTCCAGCGAATGGTGAGTCATCTGTGCATGATCATGCAGAAAAAATGTTTCAAGCGATTTTATAGAGGAAACAACGCGGCTGGCCGTTGGAAACAATTCTTTAAGTTTTTGCGGTACATCTTCCCCTGCTTCCATTAATACAACGCGTCCACCAATACTTTGAAGCACTTCTGTGAACCGGTGTACATCTCCTGCAGCGGCTGATACCAGGTCTGCCGGCATGGGAATAAGCGCAGGCTGCGCTTGCTGTACACGTTTTAATATATTGTTACGGCTGCTCATTACTTACTGGCTTTATTCCTGTTTATCTTATACCAATCTGTGAATGACTGCTTAGGTGCGGCCGGCATATCCCGTTGCTTATACCATGGATTCATTTTGTTATTCACCAGCCAGGGAGCTATGCGCATTATCCGACGTCCCCACTTACCGGCCAATGAGAATAAGCCAGGCTTTGACAGCGTTGCGGCCATTGTTTTCATGGCAACGGTTTTAGTTTTGGGTGAATATCCTTCTTTCGTCAGCACCTGGCGCCATTTATAAAGCTGATCATGTATATCAATTTTTACCGGGCAAACATTGGTGCATGATCCGCATAAAGTTGATGCGAAGGGCAGATCAGCATACTGTTTCATATCAAGGTTGGGCGCAAGTATGGAACCGATTGGCCCGGCTACTGCGGTAT
This sequence comes from Chitinophagaceae bacterium, assembly GCA_040509495.1. GTDB lineage: Bacteria > Bacteroidota > Bacteroidia > Chitinophagales > Chitinophagaceae > Terrimonas_A. The sequence goes on from JBEVKW010000469.1 coordinate 71,796, forward strand.
GATAGCTATGTCCCCCGCTCCTTCTGTAAACGGGGCAGGTATTGAAGCATGCGCCGCAACGGATACATTTCAGTGAATTGCGGAAATCTTCTTTTGCGAGTTGCTGGCTTCGTCCGTTATCAACGAGGATGATATGCAATTGTTGGCCCTGGCGCGGTTTCCTGAAATGTGACGAATAGGTTGTAACAGGCTGGCCGGTGGCACTGCGCGCGAGTAAGCGCAGGAATACACCAAGATGGCGGCGTAATGGGATCAGCTTTTCAATACCCATACAGGCAATATGCACATCACTGAGATGAGCGCCCATGTCTGCATTCCCTTCATTGGTACATACAACAAACTCGCCTGTTTCAGCGATCGCGAAATTCACCCCGGTAATGGCCACTCTGCGCGTAAGAAATTTATCCCGCAAATGAATCCTTGCTGCATTGGTAAGAAAGGATGGATCGGCATTACCTGCAGGCGTGGCCAGGTGTTTATGAAACAATTCTCCTATCTCCTCCTTCTTCCAGTGAATACACGGCAATACGATATGTGACGGAGCTTCATTGGCCAGTTGAACGATCCGCTCACCAAGATCTGTATCCACTACATCGATACCATTTTTTTCCAGGTAAGGGTTGAGATGACATTCCTCTGTAAGCATTGATTTGCTTTTCACCAGCTGGGTCACCTTGTTATCCTGTAAAATTTTATGAACGATCTCATTATGTTCTTTTGCATCCGCGGCCCAGTGTATGATAGCGCCATTGGCGATGGCATTAGCTTCAAATTCTTCGAGATAACCGCTGAGATTCGAAAGTGTATGCGTTTTTATCTGTGATGCCTGACTTCTCAGTGCCTCCCATTCTTCACCAAGCGACCATGCGGCTTTATCGCGCTTCTGCCTGATCCACCATAAAGTCTGGTCATGCCAGCTGACACGCGCTTCATCTTTATTAAAGCGCTCTGCTAAGGTGGAATGATTTTCATGTGAGCTCTGCATGATATGATCTGTCAGCGGTATTAACCGGCGTTTAATATTTCAGCAATATGTTTTACTTCAATCGCGGACTTTTGTCTTTTCAATATCCCTTCGAGATGCATCAGGCAACTCATATCCGCTCCTGTGATAAAGGAAGCTCCGTGCCTGCTATGATCACTTACGCGGTCTTTCCCCATTTTGGCACTGACGGCCTCTTCCATTACGCAGAAAGTACCGCCAAAACCACAGCATTCATCCTTTCTGTCAAGATCCACCAGTTCGATACCGTTCACCATACCGAGCAATTTCTCCAGTTTGGAGAATGGCTGCGCAACGAGTTCCGACATTTGTGATAGCATCAGTCCACGCTGGCCATGACATCCCTGATGCAATCCTACCCGGTGAGGAAATGTTGCATCCAGGTGTTCCACTTTTAAAACATCCGTAAGAAATTCAGTCAGCTCATACATAGAAGACCTCACCTTTGCCGCAGCCTCATGGTCCCGGCCATGCAAGTGATGTTTGATATGAAAGGCACAACTACCCGAAGGAGATACGATATAATCGAATGAATGAAAGTTCCTGATAAAAAGTTCATCCGTTGCAGATGAAAGATGCTCGTACCCGGAATTAGCCATGGGTTGACCGCAGCAGGTTTGCTGTAAGGGGTACACGACGTCACAACCGAGTTTTTCCAATAGTTCAAGACTTGCTATACCAACCTGCGGATAAAACTGGTTCACATAGCAAGGGAGAAATAAACCAACCGTCATAAGCCTTCAAAAGTATTGTATTGGGACCGGAAACTGTCCTATACTGTTATGAGCTAAGAGTTTAAAGGAGGAAAATAAGGAAAAAAGAGGAATGATCGAATCTGTGTACAGAATTGATCACACCTCTTTTCGCTATTTCACCCCTTTGGCGCCTTACGCGCTTAGTTCCAGGGCAAGGGAGGATCGCTTTTATCTTTTGAAGTATTTTCGAGGTCTTTGGCCACTTTCATGTCACGGGTATTTTTTTGAACAGCGATCGCAGCAAAAATGCTTAGAACGAAAGACATTGCGTAAAACCCTTTTTCGCTCCTGGTCAGGTCGGCATTCCACAGGCCAACGGTGAGCAGAACAACAGCAAGAATAGTGGAGAACCACGCAAGCCCGTAGTAAATACTGGTAACAGGAATGCCTTCCAGCTGATCACGTACGGCCTTTTGCACAGAAATTGCGGCGAAAAGGCCAAACATTAAAACAGTAAAGTAGTATCCCTTTTCATTGAGTTGCATCTCCGCATTTCCCAATCCGATAAGGTAAGCGGAGATTCCTGCGATCAGGGCAACCCATGAGGCGCCGATAAAAGCGGCTGAAGGTTGCTGGATTTGTTTACGTTCCATATATGTTATTTATGACATCAAACATATACTGGCTGGGCGGGAGGATTTTTGACAGATGTCAAAAAGTGAAGACAGGATTGTTAAAGCTAATACTTCTGACTTTTCATCGCTGCCAGGCATGGGAATGACACCGGCAGAGATTCTCTGGCAACCTGCTAATGCCTGGCCCGGATCCTGCTGAGCGTTTCCTGGCTGATGCCAAGATAGGACGCTACCTGGCCGAGAGGAACCCGTTCGAGGATGTGAGGAGTTTGAGCAAGCAGCTGATCGTACCGCTCTGTTGCCGTTTTAAACTGTGCATTGACGAACCTTTCCTCCAGCCTGATGTAATACTTCTCGTAGGCGATCCTCAGCAGCCGTTCTATTTCGTGGAATTTCCCCAATAACGCCGTGAGTGTATCTTTTGAAATAGACCACAATACAGTTCCTTCCAGTAATTGCAGATTTTCTACCGACGGTTCGCCCGTTATAAAGCTGTGAAAAGACGTTACAAAATCATTTTCAAACCCAAACCAATGAGTGATCTCCTTATCATCAAGCGTGTAGTAACCACGGAGAGCGCCCTTTTCAAGGAAATAAAGATGCCTGCAAATCCGGCCTTCAGTGAGCAGATATTCATTGCGGGATATAGTGACCTGATTGAAGCTGTTTGAAAGGGCCGTTTCGGCTTCCGGACTTAGGCGGCTGTACTGACGCAGGTGATTGAGCAGAGAATCCATATAATGAGAATGTTAGCGAATTAACGCAAATTTTTGCGGATAACCGATGCCTATCGATCACTGCTTTTCTTCCCTTTCTTTTCTTTTTGATCCTTTTGCTTATTGAAGGTTTTCAATGCCTTCTGAAGTTTAACGATCGTTTTATGCAGATCACGCTGATGCTTGTCCAGCACTTTGGATGTTTCTTTCGCCGCAGAATCGAACAGGTGATTCGCTTTATGCAGATTCATATTATAGGCACCCGCCTGTTCATCCAGCCGTTTGATCAATTCCCATATGGTCTCCTTCGTACCCATGCCCCATAACGCGCAAATTCTGCGCCATTGCCGATGCAAAAATGAATTGTTCAGCCAGCAACATTGCCCTATTCCATTTGATTCATTGGTATTCGCCCCATCCATTCCACAGATGAAGCAACGCAAGACCGGCAGGTTCTACACCGCATGTATACAGCCGTGTCTGCAAGGCCTGCGAAATGTCCAGCATAAACCTTCTTTGTAGAACTTGTTCCCCAATAAGTAGCATCACTTGCAAAACCTTGTCGTTCACATTTATTTTTCTTCCGTTAGCATGCTGTTTGTACTGTTTATTACATGACATTTCAACAATTCAATAGACTCACGCCAACAGAAAAGGAGATCGCCATGTGGTACATTGGTGTACCCGTTGCAGACCGGTTTGATAAGATCTACCGTTACCTGCTGTTTCAACTGGATGCTTTCTACATTGAAATAGCCTACGCGGTAAACCTGAATGTTATCACCCGCTTAACAGCGTTTGACAACACAGATCAGCTTGAACCTTATCTGGAAAATATAGAGATTGATCTTAATTGGGAAGACAACCAGGCCAATTGATCATTCTACGTTGATCCGTTCCATGATATCTGTAAAATCAATGATATCCAGGAAAGCGGTTACGCAAGAAATGCGCCCTGCTTTCAACTCCATGAACCAGGCATTGCTGACCAGAGATGGTTTGCCATCCATTGCTTTCGCCCTGCCATACCATATCTCCCCATCGCCTTATCGCCACCGGCAAAAATAGCACGACCTGCTGATGTGATCTTCTCCGGCAGCCCCATCTTTAAAACCTTCGAAATGATTTCTTCGTTCGGCTCATTCATCTTTAGCTCCTGCGTTTGCGATTGCACTGAAAATCCTGACGCCAGTAAAGAAAAAAAGTGACCAGTTTTACATACTCTGTTTTCCTGTTCTTGAGTTTTTGTGCTTAAGACTTTAAAGCTCCGGCAGAATGACGGGGAGGTAGTGATGAATAGGTAACTTCCTTTTTGAAAAACAAACGGTCGCCGGTGCTATTAAAACTAAAATGCCTGGAAGGGGAAGAAATTTTTAAACACCGGTTGTATTACCTTTGATCAAACTTATCCATGCAAAAAGATTTCTACATCAACGAGCAATTCCTGGTGAAGCCGGGATCGAATGTTGTTATCGACGGTAAAATTTCCCGCATCTCCCGCATTTCACCACGCAGCATGCAACTACTTTGTATACTGGCCAATCATGCCGGCGAAAATCTCAGCAAGGAAGAATTGATCCGTATCGCATGGCGCGGGAATGATCACGATGATTTTTTTTCACAAAGTATAACAGAACTGCAGCAACTGCTTAGGGTAGACAGAAAAGATATGCTGCGCGTTATTGCAGATAAAACTTTCAGTTTACAGGCGACCATCTCCAATGCAGACCTTGACGACCTGAAACGGGAAGCAGGTAAAACCACTTCCGATTCCGCCGCTCTGGCATCCAACCAAAAATGGATCTTTATACTGTCTATCATCATCGTCATCCTCGCACTCATTTTTGTACTGTTCAATTATACCTGGAAGACCTCTTCGTCAGCTCCGCTCGTCACTTTCTGATATTTACACCCCTTATACTCATCAAAGATCACGTTGCACCATTGTGGCTGCTGCGTGGAAATATATACCCAGAAAAGGCAGGCACCCATTGAAAAGTCCGCTGCCCGAGGCCTTGAAACACACCGGCATAAGAGTAGATTTCCATGGCATGATTATTCTGTTTATATAGAAAAAGCCATTATGGGAAGCGTAAAAGACCTGGAACAAAGACCAGCTTTGCACAAATTAAAAGAGCTGGCAGAGGATGCCAAATTATGTATGTTCATGACGCGCCTCTGTGGTGCGCCTTTCAATACAAGACCCATGGCCACACAGGCAGTGGACGAGGATGGAACAATGTGGTTTTTCAGTGCGGCAGACAGTTCCAAAAACCTGGACATCGCAAGGGATAACCGCGTTCAACTCATCTATTCCAACCGGTCAGCGTCTGAATTCCTCTCGGTTTACGGTACAGCTGAGATCCTCGTCGACAGAGCAAAAGCGAAGAAGCTATGGAATGTTTTTCTGACAACATGGTTTCACGATGGCCCGGAAGATTCAAACCTTACATTGATCAGGGTTAAACCGCTGGAAGCCTATTACTGGGATACCAAACACAATAAAATGATACAGTCGATGAAGATCGTCGCTGGTGCTATACGCGGTAAAATGACGGATGATGGACTGGAAGGAAAGTTAACCGTGGTCTGATAATAATTGATTTTATGCTTTACAGCGCGGTAGTAATCGCAAACAACGCAACGAACCGGCAGGAGCGCAATGAATCTTCTCTTTCTATTGATTCATATCCCTGCGTTCTTGGGGTTCTTTGCGTTGTTTACGTTACTGCTAATTCCTTCTACCAATTATTTTGCTGATCAGCATTCGTTCTCTCCGTCGGCTTCGGCGGATTTGTTCTCCAGTTCCTGTCATACCTCACAAAAAACGCCAGCCATCCTGTCCGCGCTACGCGCATGATCCATGGTTGTAACACGATCAGCAATACCGCATTGAATCCCATCCAGTAAAAGAAGCGGCTGTCATTCATGCTTAAGCCAACAACCATCCACCACGCCACCAAAGAGGCAACACTGATCGCGATAGAGAGTGCGTAGCTGATATAGCTTGAGCCATAATAGAAACCCACTTCAATGTCGAACGGCTGCTTACACACAGGGCATTCCTTGTGCATTTTCATTGTCGACTTCAATTTATAAGGATTCGATTCTGAGAACATCTTCCCTTTGCGGCAACGGGGGCATTTGCACAGCACCAGGTTAAATATACTTGGGACAGGCTCTTTACTACCTGCCACTCCCTGCAAACGGATATCTTCCATAAAAATAGTTTTAATGTGAATAGGCTGACCGGAACGCTTCGGGTGTTACCCCGGCCTGCTTCCGGAAGAAACGGCTGAAATATGAATTGTCCTGGAAATTGAGTTCATAAGCTATCTGCGCAATACTGAGATCTGCATTCACCAGCAACCTTTTTGACTCGAGCATCACACGGTCCCTTATCAATTCTCCTGCTGTTTTACCAGCCATCTCCTGGCAAAGCGCATTGAGATGATTAGGCGTAACGTAAAGAAGATCGGCATATTCTTTTGGTAGCCTGATCGTTTTATAATGCTGATCTATCAGTCTTCTGAATCCGCGGAATAACATCTCTTTCTGACGCGAAACAGCAGCAGGAATATTTCCCCGGCCATCACAATACTCTTCCACCAGCAGCAAAAATTCCGTCAGCCATAATTTCAACTGGTCGCCTCCGTTGTTCAGTCGCTTCAGCATGGATTCCATCAGCCTGATCACTTCCGGATGCGCTCCAACTGGCAGCTGGCAAACACAGTCCGCACTGTCACCACTAAAGAAACTGAACCGGTCGAGGTAATGCTGATCCAGTAAAAATGACTTCAGTAATTGCTCTGAAAAATTGATCACATATCCTTTGGGTGTGCCTTTGAAATGCCAGCTGTGTACCTGTCCCGGTATCATAAAATAAACCTGGAATGGCTTTACGGTAAATTCTGTAAAGTCGATCGTGTGGCCTCCCTTACCTTCAGTAAAAAGTACCAAATGATAAAACGTATGGCGATGCGGTGCATGCAGACGCTGGTAATGCTTTTCGAGGTAAGACTCCAGCCTCTCTACCTGCAGATCCTCATGCTTTTTTTCCTCCTTTACGAGGTGAAGAAGGTTAATGACCGGTATCTGTTGTTTTGCCATGTATTTATCAGTTGACATCACAAAGGTAAAACATGACTGGCATGGGGAATTATCCAAAACGTGGTTTAAATGGTACTTTTCAACGATTCAGGTGGCGTCGTGGTTCCCGCAGATTTCGCAGATCTTCCCTTACTATTGATGAAAAGCGCTTCAAAGAATGTATAGATTTTTATTTGGACCCGCAGATCCCGCAGATCAGTACTTATAGCAGGGAGATATTTGCGTGAACTCTACGCCAGCCATTTTGGAAAGCGCACCGTACGTTCACAATGAAGCAAATCAGTTATCTTCACCGCAGTCAAAATCCATGATCATGAATGCTTACCTCGTCAGCGTCGCCATCCTGCTTGCCTTATCCTTTCAACCATGTAAAAACAATTCACGGGAAGCAGGACCGTCCGCTAAAACAACTGAAACAAATGCTGTTAACTCCCGCATCATAACCGGTGCTGATCAAACAGAAAAGTACATTCCATATCTAAAAGGGAAAAGAGTGGCTGTTCTTGCCAACCGAACTTCAAGGATCGGTGACAAACATCTTGTGGATAGCCTGCAGGCGAGAGGAATTAATATTGTAAAGGCTTTTGGCCCGGAACATGGATTCCGTGGAAACGCCAGCGCAGGTGTTTCCGTTGCTGATCAAAAAGATCCTGCAACAGGCATTCCCATTATTTCGCTATACGGCAATAAGAAAAAGCCGAGTAAAGAAGATATGGCGGATGTGGATATCATGATCTACGATGTGCAGGATGTTGGATGCCGCTTCTTCACCTATATCAATGTACTGGCCGCTATAATGGAAACCTGTGCCACGTATGACAAGGAACTGCTGATCCTCGACAGACCTAACCCAAACGGCTACCTGATCGACGGACCGATCCTGGATATGTCACTAAAATCAGGCATTGGAATGTTTCCATTGCCGATCAGTCATGGCCTTACCATTGCTGAATTTGCGCAGATGTGTAACGGCGAAGGATGGCTTGCCAATAAAGCAAAGTGCCGCCTTAAAATCATTCCTGTTGCCAATTACGACCACAATATGATGTATGAATTGCCGGTTGCGCCTTCACCAAATCTGAATACACAACAGGCGATCATGTTATATCCTTCTACCTGTTTGTTTGAAGGCACCTATCTTAATCATGGCCGCGGCACTCAATTTCCGTTTACGGTTTTTGGAAGTCCGGAACTGAAAGGCAAATACACATTTTCCTATACTCCAATATCCATCAAAGGCATGAGTGAAACTCCATTGTTTATGAACCAGGTTTGCTATGGACTTGACCTTCGCAAGTATGATGTGAAAAAACTGGTAAGTTCTGGCAAGGTCAATATCCAATGGATGATGGAACTGTACAAAGCGCATCCCTATAAAGAAAAATTCTTTGATTCAAAACTGAGTAAAGAGATCAATGATATAGGGAAACTTGTAGGGTCTCCTCTGTTCAAAAAGCAGATCGCTGATGGCGTTTCTGAAGCAGAGATCCGTAAGAGCTGGGAACCCGGACTGGGCAGCTATAAAGAAATGCGCAAGAAATACCTGCTTTACAAGTAATCCGCCCGCATTATTTTTTCTTGCCGTTAACAGAAGGATTTTTATTTTGAGGCATAAACCACGCATGCGAAGCTGCCTGCCACCGCTTATCCCCTGATCATTCACGCCCATGTGATGGCTCAGCCATCGCCTGATTTTTCCTCAGTGGACAGCTTGCGATCACGGTCAAATACGAAAATAATATTTAAAAGCTGACCAAAGAACTAACGGACCCGTACCAGGGCAACATACAGAAGGCCCGCTCGGTCTTCCGCTGGCTTACCCACCATATCCGGTACGATTATAAACTATTCAGCAAAGAAGGCGTTAAAGGACCGGTGTGTAAAACAGGAGAGAACTGCGAAGAGGTGTACCGCAATTGGGAAAGAAATTACTTTCACGATGTATGGAAGAAGAAGAAAGCCGTTTGCGATGGAAACACGCGTGTGCATAAAAGGATGTGTGAGATCGCCACTCGCTTTAAAAGAGCAAAAGCATATCACGTACACCGCACAGGAAACATGTACCGGTTTGATTATATCCTTCCGGATAATTCGCTGTACTATATTGAACTGCTTTTTGATTATCGCCGCGCGATGCGCGTCAAGGTCAAAACAGGAAAATCATAAAATTATTTTGTACTATCGGCAGGTGCAGCCGTGGTATCCGCTGCTTGTGGAGGAACTGCCAGACTATCTGTGGAGCGATTCTTTGGCAGCACTATGCTGTTCGCTGTATCTGTTCCAGGATGTTCATTCGCCGCTTCACTATTACAGGCCGTAAAACATATCATCAGTATAAAAGCTGCATATATCTTTTTCATGATCGTTTTTTGACCTGAATTTTCCAACAACCATGCCGGGCTGCTATCTTCTTTTATAGAAATACAGTTTTACGTCTTTAATGAACGGAGGTCGCTCACTGATGGTAAAAAATCCGGAATTATCGTTGCGGAATGCGATCGCCTCACCCTGGGGTTCGCTTGTATAGGCAATTTTTAACGGCTGGGAATTCAATATTTCATTTGCAATAGTATGGGTCGTCAATTTCCAGTAGTAAATATTAGCATAGGTCTTGATCAGCACCTCGCTATTGGTGGGCGACAATGCAGCGCCTACTACTCTCCCGAAAGGCAGCCTTCCAACAAGTTCTGCTTTGTTCAAAGAGGTTGTACTCTGCGGATAAGGTATCCTGTAGATTGCTGATGAAGAATCTTCCTTTGAAAAAATGAATATCTCTTTTGAGACGTTATCAATGAACATCGCTTCAGCATCATGCGTTTTATCAGGATATGTAAATACTATCTTTTCGAATTTCGTCACTTCGTCCTCTGTAGCTTTTGGTTCGGGAAAGCGATAAATAACAAAGTGCTGAACAGACAGGTTATTATTGCCGATATCTGCGAGATAAATATAATTCAACTCAGGATCAGGGCCTTTCGCCAGCGCCAGTTCTTCCCAGTCGCGGTTGCGTATCCCCTTCAGCGCTACTCGTTTTTTCAACTCACCCGTGTATGACATCAGGCTCAGTTGGGTAGGGTTGCCACTGTCCTCATGTAACCACAGGAAACCAGGGTTTGTTCTGCTGTCAGCAACACCGGATACTTCATCAACCTCACCTGGCTTAACAAGATGCTCAACAGGAGTTTCGTCAAACACATGAGTATTAACCACCTCTTTTTTGGAGCAGGCAGTTGAAAGGCAAACAAGAATAAGATATAGACTTAAATAACGCATACAGAACATGTTAAAAAATATTTCCCGGGGGCATGGACAACTTTACTGTTTATAAAAACATCTTATCTTCAACGCCCGAAAATCTCATGAAACTTTTACTACAGGTAATATTGTTTTTTCTGTCAATTCACACAAATTCTGCCGCGGAAATTTTACAAGATCGACAGCAGTCAATTGCCCATGCGGATGCAATTGAGCAATTCTGGAAATGGTTTTCAAAAAACGAATCGCGTCTCCGCGCTTTTGAAAGCGATCCCGATAAATATTTGATGGAACTTCTTGAGCAATCGCGTAAGATCAAACGTGGCTTAGCGATAGAACTGGAACCGGCCAAAAATGGCATCATCAATCTGACGGTTTCTGCGGATGGCAATGTTGACCTGTTCCCACTTGTAACAGACGTGGTCACCAAAGCACCGGCGATCAAAGGATGGAGATTCATCGCCTTTCGTCAACGAGTGCCGTCATCTGCGGTCAAAGAAATGAATATGAAGGTGGGATCGTTATTTCTGGAGCCGTCAAAAATGAAATTTTTACCAGTCGTTGATCATGGCAAGCTGAACATCATCATTTATGCAGACGGTATAACTGCCGAAAATTATGAGCAGGTTGCGTATGCAGGACTGATATTGCTGGATAGCGCTTTGGGTGAATACGATGCTGCCACGAAAGTTGAAGCATTCGATTTCAGGGCTTTACCCGGAAAATTCAGTGAAGGGCCGGTACCTCAGTCATTCCTGGAACTGGCCAAATTTGTGGATGACTTCCATAAAAACAATCGATAGCTCCACTCCGCAAATGCATTAAACAACGATATTCGCAAAGTCTCCGCTTTGCACCACCCAATGCGGGAAAATCCCAATGATCAGTTTTTTCCAACGGCTTTTCAGCCTCCCTTTCCTGAATACTTCACGGCAGACTGTGCTGATCATGCTCTGCATTTTTCCCTGGTCACTCCCCCTCTGCAATTACATCTGGCTGGGTCCGGTTTATTTCACTGACTGGAAAGTATTTGTGATCGGAACCATGCTTGGTTTCATTATCTGCTTCAGCCTGTTGCTCGTGCAAACGGCCGGGGTCAGACGTATCATTCTGCGGTTCCCGGAGTTCCGGCACACGCCGAAACGCGTCATACGCGAACTTTTATTACTGATTGTCATATCACTGATCGCCGACTTTTGCGCAATCGCCGTCTACAAAATAGCCTTCCCTTTCTTTGATACCAGCAATGGTTCTTTATACAGGATCATGGTGATCGGATTTGCTGCCAATATCTGTTGCGTCGGCATATATGAATCATACTATACATTGATGAAATGGAGAGAGAAAACCGTCCAGGCTGAAGCTTATAAACGGGAATCGCTACTTGCACAACTGGATGTACTGAAAAACCAGGTGAACCCGCATTTCCTGTTCAATGGGTTGAATACGCTTTCAGCATTGATCAGCGAAAACCCTGTTGCAGCAGAAACATTTGTCAATGAGTTCTCCAAAGTATACCGTTACATGTTACAGATAAATACAAGCGGACTTTGTACACTCAAGCAGGAACTGGAATTTATCAGCTCTTATTATTTCTTATTGCAGTCGAGATACAGTGAAGGCCTGGAACTGGAAGTGAATGTCCCGGGAGACGCCGAAGAGTACTACCTGCCTTCATTGACACTGCAACTGCTTGTGGAGAATGCGGTGAAGCATAACAGTGTGATGAAATCCGCACCGCTTCGCATCACGATAGAAAAGCTTAGCACTGGCCAATTGCGGGTAGACAATAATATTCAGAAGAAACTGAGAGCGCCATTATCGAATGGAGTGGGGCTAAATAATATCCGGTCAAAGTATGAGTTGCTGGGGAAGCCGGCACCCGTGATCAGCAATACAGGCGCGCATTTCAGTATAGAACTCGTATTGCTTTCGGCAGAAGAAGTGCAGCAACTGCCGCATGCCCGGGCGGTATAACAAATCGGAATAACGTAGCAGTATCGCGAAGTACGCTAAGAAACCGCAATGAGCACCAGGATAACTCTGCGTTCTCTGCGGTTTCTTAGCGTACTTCGCGACACTCCCACACCACGCAAATATCAGGCGATACCACCCGCATCTGCCAGGTGTTGGATCTTGATATTTTCCAGGTTTCGTAACACATCAATTACGGACCGCCCCTTTTCTGTAAGGTGGTACTCTATATGTAAAGGCTTTTGCTTTACTACGATTCTTTCCAGCAAAGCAGCCTGCTCCATTTCCTTCAATGCAATTGATAAAGATTGTTTGTTCGCTGACGGTAACTGACGTAACAGACTGTTAAATCTTACCGGCCCGAATGTTGCCAACAGGAAGATATTGGCTTTCCATTTGCCAGACAGCAGTTTCAGGCTATTGATCGCCGGGCATTCTTCCCAGCTATGAGCGATAAAAGGAGTAGTCATCTTTTTTTGACTTATTGTTCAGATCAATCAATGATCTGAGCTTTGATAAAAATTTAACCCGAACGATATGAGTTCAACACACGATCATCCATTGTTTCGGCCCGCAGGGCTTGGAGATATACAACTTACCAGCCGCATTGTAATGGCCCCGATGACCCGGTCCCGGGCAATTGACAATCAACCCGGCGAACTGGAAACAAGATACTATACCCAACGGGCCGGCGCCGGGCTCATTATTACGGAAGGCACGTCTCCTTCTGCGAACGGTATTGGCTACGCACGTACACCCGGCATCTATACGGCTGAACAGGTAAATGCCTGGAAAGAAGTAACGGATGCAGTTCACCAACAGTCGGGAAAGATTTTTGTTCAACTGATGCACGTTGGACGGGTGGCGCATCCGCACAACCTGGCCAGCGGAGGAAAGACACTGGCCCCGTCGGCTATCTTACCGCAACTGGAGATCTGGACTGACCAGGCTGGGCTTCAACCGGTTCCGGTGCCACAAGCCATGACATCCGCCGAAGTACAACAAACCATTCAAGAGTTCGCAGATGCCGCGCAAAATGCCATCGAGACCGGCTTTGACGGCGTTGAGATCCATGCCGCCAACGGGTATCTCCCGGAACAATTCCTGAATCCACATACCAACGTTAGAGAAGATGAATATGGGGGTCGTTTTGAGAACCGTAACAGGTTTGTACTGGAAGTAACGGCAGCGATCATCAACAGGATCGGTAAAGAAAGAACAGGTATACGGATCTCGCCTTTCAGCAATTATAACAACATGCCTTCTTATGAAGAGACGACCGTGCAATATGAGCATCTGGTGACAGAACTCAACAAGCTGCAGGTCGCGTATCTGCATGTGGTGGAACCGTCGGCGGGTGCTTCTGAAGAAGGACAGGCATTGCTGAGATCGGTTCGTGATCTGTTCAGCGGTACGATCATCCGTAATGGCGAATACAATGCGGCGAAAGCGATGGCGGCGGTGGAGAGCAAACAGGCTGACCTGATTTCGTTTGGAGCGTTGTTTGTGTCAAACCCTGATCTGCCATACCGTTTGCAGCATAACCTTCCGTTGACAGCTCCGGATGTCAATACATTCTTTGCGGGTGGTGAGAAGGGATATATCGATTATGCTTTCGCTGATTCTCGTATGTGATTGGCGTAGTGGAACGCGGCGAACGCGGCGAACCGCAACG
>JBEVKW010000470.1:0-19545 GCA_040509495.1 Chitinophagaceae bacterium
ATATCGTTGCGCTGCGGCATTTTGATTGGTTACCTTATTTGTTCCGCAGGATATCAGTAGAATGCTGAATAAAAGAAAAAGCCTTGATATGTTTACCATAAGACAATATTAGTGTAATGATCTAATCGTTCAATGCGGTCAGCGCCTGCAAAAACCATGCGGTATGCGGGATCCATTGTTCGGTCCACCGCCATTCATTTCCTCCCGCTTCTTTTTTGAAATCGATACCTGATCCATCGGGCGCACCGTCTTTACCGGTGATACCGTTGGATATTCCTCCTTTCGTGGATCCATGCCCAAACATGGACGCCATATAGGGCACATTGTTTTTGCCGAACCCGTACATAAAGCAGGTATTGTAAGGATTGCATCCGAGGATCCAGGATAATTGTTGCCAGGCGAATTTCCGGAGCAGCTCCTGCTTCACGTTATCATCCTGGAAAGCCGTTTTTGCGCCGGTCAGCGCAGCTGTGGCGAGTGATGCCAACCTTGCATTTTCTCCCTGCCACCACCAGCCTGATTCGTTCTCGTGTGGTATAAAGAATCCTTCCCGGATCTTATTGTTATAAGCATAGGTTTGCCTCGCGTAGCCAAAGGCATTTGTTTGGATATTTGTTATTTTCAGTTGATAGTTCAGGAACTTCCTGATCGTTTGCAGGGCCTTTTCCCGCAAAACCATTTCTTCTTCTTTTTGTAAATAGCGACTTAGTGCGATAACAGGCATTCCTGCGTCTGAGGCGTGCCAGAAAGGCCGGCCGTTATCGTTTGCAATGAAGTATCCTGCAGGTGAAATTCGTTTGCAAAGATTGCCGGCCCGTTTTCTTGCTTCATCACGATAGGTGTTTTCTGCTGTCGTGATCCAAAGTTCGGTAGCAGCCATCAGCGCACAATAGTCATCCAGTATGTTTTCTTTTCCATCATCGGTATAGCGAAGATTGTTTTCCTGCAGATGTGCGAATGCTTTGCGCGCCACGTCGAGATATTGAGCGGATGAAAATTCGCCGTCCTTATTCCACCGTGCGATACGCGCAAGTGCAGCGATCGCCATGCCGCCACCTTCTCTGAACGCGCATTGATAATCTGATGTGGTGACGCTATTTGCCAGTAAACCGACGATCCTTCTTTCTTTCGGGTCCGGCTTGAAGTAGCTGAACACTGTCATATAAAAGAAACCCTTCGGGGAAAATGATCGCATAAGATAGTCCGCACCCCACAGCGCCTCCGATTCGATGGCGGACTTGCTGTCCAGTTCATCCAGCAGTGATGCCATCTTTTCTCTTGCCTCGATCAATGACCAGGCAACAAGCGGCGTTTGTTGAGGCAGCATGAAGTTAGTGTAGGCGAGATGGGAGAAATATTTGCTGATATCACCTGAAGCATCGCACCATCCACCCCTGATATCGGTTGTTTCATTGCTTCCATAAAGGATCACCTGTTTATCCGCCGCTTGTTCCTCCGGCGTATTTGCGCGTTGTTTGGTATAGTATGCAATAATGGATGGAATCGTGCTGCGGGAGAGGGCGTCGTCAGCTATCGTAAAGGAAGCTGAAAAGCTCGTGTCTGTTCCGGAAATTACCGCGACTGTATATTCGCCCGGCTTTTGGAAAAAAGAGAACTCACCCCGGTAATACGCGTTTACCGGTTTCCAGTCGCCGGGTCCGGAAACGGGAACAAGCGAACCATCAGCCATCTTTTTCTTTGCCAGATCAAGGATCTGAAATTTCAATCCTTCGATGCGTTTGGATGCACGCACTACCGCAATCTTCGGGGCATGGGTATCGTAAGCTACCTGGTTCACTGAAATGTCAGTGATCTGATCTTGTGCGCCGGATGACTGACATAAGCAGATCAGGCAGCTCAACAGGGAGATTTTTCTTATCATATCAAACGGTTAATGGCTCACTCCGGTTTTTCCCGCAGCCCAGAAGATCGCATTTTGGAGGAGCTGCACATAAAGCGGATTTTGAAAAAGATCGGGCGAATGCCCCATAAAAATGTAGACATTGCGCGCCTTCATTTTCTCATTGCTCCAAATGACCGGATGATCACCCATTTTCTTGTCCGAGCCCGGTTGATAGCTTGATTCATCTACATTCGCCAGCACCCTGACATTGTTTCTCGGACTCTGGTCATACGTATACCACTCTTCTCTTTCTATCCGGAAGGATTTGGGCAGCCCTTTCATCACAGGATGAAGGGTGTCTTCAATGTGTACAGTTCCGTCGGCGAAGCCCGGAATATAGTCCGTAAACCGGATCCCACCCATAAAGTCCCGGAACCAGTCCCACAGTTTAAAACCATCAAATTCTCCAAGCAATGTAGCATGGTGAAGCCCGATCCAGCCCCCTTCGCCTTTTTCAATGTAATCGGCAAATGCTATGGCCGCTTGTTTTGTCCAGTTATAAGGAGGGTAATCCAGCTGGATAAACAACTGGTAATTGCGTAGAAATTGCTTCGTCATGGAATCCGTATTCCGGATACAGGTCACGGAAAAGTTGCTATCTGCCGCCAGTTCTTCCAGCCATTTTGTGGCTTCAGCGGAAAAACGTACATGGTGGCCCCCGTTTTCTGCCAGCACCAGTACGTTGAACCGCGGCGAGCTGGTTTGTGCAGTTGCCTGCATGCTGATGCCAGCTGCCAGAAGAAGTAAAGTATAGTAAAACAATTTCATGTGCTTTAGAGATGCATTAAAATCTACGGCTGACGTAGCGATGAAGTAGTCGAAAAATGAAGAAAAGCAAGTAACGGCAGTAAATTGAACGCCAACAGTTTCGATGATAAAAGCACGTCACCACAAGCTGTCTGGTCATTTTCTAACTACTAAAGTATGTGTAACACAATGCTTCAATGTAACGGACTTCGCCAAAAGATCCCTTCGTTTGGTATATTCTGGTATTTATACTGGTCTATACAAATGATCGTGACCGTTTGGTTCAGCAGCGATGATAGGGCAAAAAATCAGAAAACCGGTTTCGCTTTTTATACG
The DNA here is from genome assembly GCA_040509495.1 of Chitinophagaceae bacterium. GTDB lineage: Bacteria > Bacteroidota > Bacteroidia > Chitinophagales > Chitinophagaceae > Terrimonas_A. The sequence goes on from JBEVKW010000470.1 coordinate 2,987, forward strand.
GCAATGGCTGGTTTTTCGAAATCGTTTGCTTGAAAAGGAATTTTTTTTCCCGAAAATCTCAATAATTTGACGCCCGCTTGACCGGAGGCAGCAGGGGTCGTGGATCAATCAACTCAGAAAAACAGGTACGGGCATCAGCGGAATTCCGCCAGGCCGTAAAGATATTCCTGTGAACAGAACACGACCCGTCGATTGCTGATAGCGTTCCCCTGTACAAAGCAGGGGACATATCTCTCCTGCCTTCCATTTTACGGGCGTTATTCATTTAACGCATTTATTCAATCAGACCGTAAAAAAACCAGTTGCGCTGTATGAAAAGAATCATCTGTTCTTTATCCTTTTTTGCATTGCTCTCCGCAGCTACCGGCCAGTCGAAGTCGGTAACTGTGATCACCACAGCTGCTGGCGGAGACCTCCGTTTGTCCGCCAGAGGGAGTCTGTCATTCAAAACGCATAAGCAGCCGTTGGAGACAGAGCCGTGCATTTTTGTTGATCCCGCCAATAAATTCCAAACATTTACAGGTATCGGGGCAGCGTTGACAGACGCGTCAGCCGAAACCTTTGCGCTATTGCCGAAAGACAAACAGCAGGAATTGCTGACAGCTTATTTTGATCCGCAGAAAGGGATCGGTTATACGCTTGCGCGAACCTCGATCCACAGTTGCGATTTCTCCAGTGGCAGCTATACCTACGTGAAGGACAATGATGCGGAACTGGCCAGCTTTAGCGTCGCACACGACGAACAGTACCGCATTCCCTTTATTAAGCAGGCGATCGCTGCCGCCGGCGGCAAACTTCCGCTGTATGTCAGCCCGTGGAGCCCACCCGCCTGGATGAAAGACAATAACAGCATGCTGCAGGGCGGCAAACTGAAGGCGGAGTTTCAGCAAACATGGGCTAATTATTACGTTAAGTTCATTAAGACATATGAGGCATTGGGCATTCCGGTTTGGGGACTGACTGTTCAGAATGAACCCATGGCAAAGCAACGCTGGGAATCCTGCATATTTACTGCTGAAGAAGAGCGGGATTTCATCAAGAACTTTCTCGGGCCTACATTGCAGAAGGAAGGCCTCGGAAGTAAAAAACTGATCGCATGGGATCACAACCGCGACCTGCTTTATCAACGAGCCAGCGTCATCCTGAATGATAAAGAAGCTGCGAAATACCTTTGGGGAATCGGTTTTCACTGGTATGAGACCTGGACCGGTGGTCCCATGCAATTTGACAATCTTCGTTTAGTGAACCAGGCATTCCCGGATAAGAACCTCATCTTTACTGAAGGCTGCAAGGAGAAATTTCACATCGATAGCGTAAATAACTGGTCGCTTGGTGAACGTTATGGCTATTCCATGATCAATGACTTCAATAATGGAACAGTTGCCTGGACCGACTGGAACATTCTTCTTGATGAACATGGCGGCCCGAACCATGTAGGCAATTTCTGTTTCGCACCCATCCACGCGGATACGAAAAATGGAAAATTAATCTATACGAACGCCTATTATTATCTCGGCCATTTTTCCAAATATATCCGCCCCGGTGCGAAAAGGATCGGCGCTTCTTCCAGCAGAATCAAATTGCAGACCACTGCATTTCAAAATACTGACGGAAGTATAGCTGTGATCGTAATGAATCAGTCAGACGACAAACTGAATTACAAACTCTGGATCAATGGAGAAGCGGCGGAAACAGAAAGCCTGCCCCATTCAATATCCACCTTGATCATTAAATAACCAGCATAGAAACGAATTGCTTTATGAAAAATATTCTCAAACATACTATACTTGCTGTATGCCTGGTTGTGTCAGCCGGTGTACACGCTCAGCAAGCTGAGGTTTGGTTGACCGATGTTGACCAGAATAAGCTTTTTCAAAAACAGTCTCAATCATTCCGGTTTGATAAAACCGGATCTGATCTTCCGGTCATCGCTGTGAACGAAAGGGAGACTTATCAGTCGATCGATGGATTTGGATATGCACTGACAGGCGGAAGCGCGATGCACATCATCCGGATGAGTGCAACTGCAAGAGCTGCCTTACTGCGGGAACTATTCGGTGTGAAAGGAAATGAGATCGGAACAAGTTATATCCGTTTGAGTATCGGCGCCTCAGACCTGAATAAAAAAGTGTTTTCCTATAATGATCTGCCTGCTGGGGAAATAGATACACTGATGAAGAAGTTCGATCTGGGGGAAGACAGAAAGGATGTGATCCCTGTAATGAAGGAAATCCTTAAGATCAATCCGAAGATCAAGATCATGGGTTCACCATGGTCTCCACCCGTTTGGATGAAAACAAACGGCGATACGCGAGGTGGAAGCCTGAAGCCGGAGTATTATGCTGCCTATGCACGTTACTTCGTAAGATATGTACAGGATATGAAGAAGGAAGGAATCGTGATCGATGCGATCACAGTGCAGAATGAACCTTTGCATCCCGGCAATAATCCAAGTTTGCTGATGCTTGCTCCCGAGATGGCAGAATTTGTGAAGAATCATCTTGGCCCTGCCTTCAAAAAGGCCAACATCAAAACAAAGATCATTGTCTATGATCACAACTGCGATAAACCTGAATATCCTATCTCTATATTGAATGATCCTGAAGCGAAGAAGTACATCGATGGTTCTGCCTTTCATCTTTATGGTGGAACCATCGATGCCATGTCGAAAGTGCATGATGCACATCCAGACCGGCATCTTTATTTCACAGAACAATGGGTTGGTGCTCCGGGAAATATGAAGCGTGATATTGGAGAGCATATCAGCAAACTGATCATTGGCGCGAGCCGTAACTGGTCACGTACCGTAATTGAATGGAACCTTGCTTCTGATCCGCAGTGGCAGCCGCATACTGATCGCGGCGGTTGTGATCGCTGTCTCGGCGCTATTACGATCGATAAAGACAACGTGAAGAAAAATCCGGCATGGTACATCATCGCACATGCCGCAAAATATGTGCGGCCGGGCTCTGTGCGGATCGGTTCAAATACGATGGACAGTTTGCCCAACGTCGCTTTCCGTACGCCGGATAAAAAAACGGTATTGATCGTAATGAACAAAGGGAAGGAGGCGACAAAATTTTCTATCTCCTCTAACGACAGGCAATTTGTTGCGGAGTTAAATCCTGGTGCGGTGGCAACCTATATCTGGTAAAAAACATCTGATCTTTTTATTTCCAACGAACAATTATGTTTAAAAAAATATTCACCATAATTTTTTCACTGTTATTAATTAACGGCCTGATGCCTGTTTGGGGGCAGGGATTTTTAAAAGCGAAAGGAAAACTTATTGTAAACGAGAAGGGCGAAAAGGTGATCCTGAGAGGTATGGGATTGGGAGGATGGATGTTGCAGGAAGGATATATGTTCCGCCTTTCCAATATCGGTCAGCAGTATAAGATCAAGGCAAAGATCCAGGAAGTGGTTGGCGAAGAAAAAACGAAACAATTCTATGAAAGCTGGCTGGCGAATCATACCACAAAAACTGATATCGATTCAATGGCTGCCTGGGGATTCAATTCCATGCGCCTGCCGATTCATTACAACCTGTATACATTGCCGGTAGACGAAGAGAAAACACCGGGACAAAATACATGGATCGAGAAAGGTTTTGCAATGACGGATAGTTTACTGGCCTGGTGTAAAGCAAACAAGATCTACCTGATCCTGGATCTGCATGCCGCTCCAAACGGCCAGGGAAATGATCTGCCGATCGCTGACCGCGATCCGTCAAAACCTACACTTTGGGAAAGCGAGGCAGCAATACAAAAGACCATCGCTCTTTGGCGAAAACTGGCGGAGCGTTATGCCAATGAGCCCTGGATCGGAGGTTATGATATCATCAACGAACCCAACTATGGTTTCGAAGATCCCAAAGGAGATGTTCGCGGCACCAATGAAAAAAAGAATGAGCCGCTGAGAAAACTGATGGTTGATATCACAAAAGCCATCCGTGAAGTAGATAAGAAACATATTATCATCATTGAAGGAAATGGATTCGGAAACAACTACAATGGCGTACTTCCTACCTGGGATGATAATATGGTATTGAGTTTTCATAAATATGGAAACTTCAATACAGTTGACGCGATCAAACGTTTCCTGGAATTGCGTGATCAATACAGTGTGCCACTTTGGCTTGGTGAGTCCGGCGAAAATTCCAATACCTGGTTTTATGAATGTATCAAACTCGTTGAGTCAAATGATATAGGCTGGGCATGGTGGCAGAATAAGAAAATGAACATCAATAACCCGCTGGAAATAAAAACGCCGGAAGGGTATTCAAAACTGCTGGAATTCTGGTCAGGGAAAGGGCCAAAGCCAACTGAAGAGGAAGCATGGAAAACATTAACGCAGTTGCTGGAGAACCTGAAAATTAAGAACAATGTATTCCATAAGGATGTGGTAGACGCAATGTTCCGGCAGGTGCAGTCGGCCGAAACAAAGCCATTCAAAGATCATCAGATCACAGATAACACAACTATCGAAGCGGTAGACTTCGATATGGGGCGGCAGCGCCTTGCATATTATGACCGGGATACAGCCAGCTATCATTATACGCCAGGCGTTAATACGCGTGGTAATCGCGGTGGTGCTTATCGTAATGATGGAGTAGATATCCAACGTGAAGGAACTGCTGTGCATATCTTCAGTATCGAGGATGGCGAATGGTTGCAGTATACTGTCAACGTTCCAAAGGCTGGCAATTACACGGTGAGTTTTGAAATATCGACGGCAAATGATAGTGCAAGAATATCGCTGCTTTCAGGAAAGAAAACATTGATCAACGAGCAGCCGCTGGAAAATTCTGGTGGATTGCAGCAATGGAAGACATCAACACCACAATCAATCCGGTTGGAAAAAGGTGTTCAACAAATAAGAGTTTATGCGAACAAAGGCGGATTTAATTTCAGACGTATCTATTTTAAAAAGAAAGATTAGAGCAGGGCTGTTCAGTAGTGTGTTTCTGCTGGCAGCATCCGGTTTTGCGCAGGCACAGTTACCCGCGAGAACCGTGATAAGCATCAATGATCACTGGCAATTTCATAAAGGGAAATCATCGGAAGATACTTTGCAGGACAAGTGGCAGATGGTCCAGGTGCCACATACCTGGAATGCGCTGGATGTAATGGATGATGCTCCCGGTTACTACCGGGGTGTTGGCTGGTATAAAAAACGCATCGCGGTGAATCCATCATTCCGTGATCGTGATGTGGCCTTGTATTTTGAAGGCGCCGGCCAGGAAGCTGAAGTCTTTATCAATGGTAAAAAAGCAGGCAGCCACAAAGGTGGTTATACCGGTTTTTTTATTCCGGCAACCGCTTACTTCCAATTTGATGGAAAAGACAATATCAATGAGATCCTGGTAAAAGTTGATAACAGTTATAATGAAAATCTTCCGCCATTATCTGCCGACTTTACTTTTTATGGCGGACTCTACAGGGATGTGTACCTCGTAGCAGCTGATGCCGTGCATTTCAGTTTTGATGCAAAGGGTTCTCAATCGGTGTTTATAACAACGCCGCTGGTAAGTGCGGAAAAAGCAACAATTGAAGTAAAAGGAGATGTTTCCAATAAAAGTAGTGCGCTGCGGAAACTAAGCATTGTCACTGTCCTGAAAGACAAAAAGGGCAACCAGGTTTCTCTTCAGCAGGCAAAGCTAACGGTTGAACCTGGTAAGGATGCTTCCTTCAGGCAGCAGATGCCGGCTGTCCGTCAGCCGCGTTTATGGTCGCCCGAAGACCCCTTTCTGTATACACTTTCTATTTCCATTACAGATGCGGCAACCGGTGAAAAGCTGGATGAAGTGACGCAACCCGTCGGTTTCCGTTGGTTCAGTTTTGATGGCGCTACAGGTTTTCAACTGAATGGCAAGCCATATAAGCTCGTTGGCGCAAGCCGTCACCAGGATTATAAAGGATTAGGCAATGCTGTTCCTGATGAGCTAGCAAGAAAAGATATACAGCATCTGAAGAAAATGGGAGGAAACTTTCTTCGCGTGGCGCATTACCCGCAGGATCCTTCAATTCTTGCCGCCTGTGATGAATTGGGAATTCTTGCATCTGTAGAAATTCCGTTGGTCAATGAGATCACTGAAAGTGAAGAGTTCTACCGGAACAGCCTTGATATGCAAATGGAAATGATCCGGCAGAATTTTAATCATCCTTCTGTTGTGATGTGGTGTCATATGAATGAGATCCTGTTGCAGGGAAGGTATAACAATGACAAACCGCGACAGCAGATCTATTTAAAATCTATCGAGAGACTTGCGCAGACGATGGACAGCATCGCGCGAAAGACGGACCCCTATAGAGGAACAATGATCGCGCATCATGGTGATTTTGAAAAGTACCGACAGGCCGGCCTTACCGCCATCACGGATGTTATTGGCTGGAATCTTTATTCCGGCTGGTATGGTGGAAAGATGGAAGACTTTCCTTCTTTCCTGGAACGCCATCATCGTGAGCTGCCCAACAAAGTGCTGGTAGTTTCCGAGTATGGAGCAGATGCGGATCCGCGCATCCGCAGTTTTAAGCCGATCAAGTTTGATAAAAGTGTCGAATACACAACAAGGTTCCATCAGTATTATATCTATGAAATGCTGAAGCGTCCTTTTGTGGCTGGCGCGATGATCTGGAACCTGGCTGACTTCAATTCTGAAACAAGAGGCGAAACAATGCCTCACATGAATAACAAGGGATTGCTGACAGCCGATCGTATTGCAAAGGATCCATATTATTTATACCAGGCAGTACTGACGAAAGAACCTTTTATTAAGATCACGTCATCTTCGTGGATTGAACGCACCGGCATTGCTGACAGCAGTACAGGCTTGTGTGTACAGCCGCTACAGGTGGCCAGCAATCTTGATTCGGTTGAATTGTTATTGAACGGCAAGATCATTGGAAAGAGTGCTATTATTGAAGCGTTAGCATCCTGGTCTGTTCCTTTCGCTGATGGAAAGAATAAAATCCTGGCAAAAGGATATAAGGACGGGAAATGGTATTCGGATGAAATGGATATCAACTTTACCATGATACCTTATTCATTAAAAGACGAGCGATATCCTTTCCGCCAGATAAATATATTGCTGGGTGCCGACCGATATTATATCGATCAGCATAGAAAACAGGTTTGGATCCCTGACCAGGCTTATCGCCCCGGCGCCTGGGGATCTCTCGGTGGGAAGATCTTTAAACTCACCGGTAATACACGCCTTCCTTATGGTTCCGATCGTGCAATTGCCGCAACGGATGATGATCCGCTCTACCAGACACAGCAAACAGGAATAGAACAATACAAGCTCGATGTGCCGCAGGGAACGTATGAACTCACTCTTCATTTCGCGGAGTTACAGGGCGGCGCTGTAAAAGGATTGGTTTATAACCTGGAGAATTCCGCAAGAGCAGAAGACTCCACTTCCAGGATCTTCACTGTGCTGATCAATGATCAACCCGTGCTGGAGAATTTTGATATCGCAAGGCAATATGGCGTAGCCACTGCTGTATCGAAAAAAGCGCGCATTGATGTAAAGGATGAAAAAGGTATCACGCTTGTGTTTAAAGCAATCAAAGGCGAGCCTGTACTGAACGCATTACAGGTTGTAAAGATTGATTGATCAGAATGCCTTATAAATGTACGATAACGATAATCGAGCTATGATGAAACTGAAAATTATTTTTTTCTCCCTGATCTGTTTGTGTTTTCTTTCTGCAGCGAATGCGCAGCAATCCGCGCGATTGACGGGTAACTGGGAATTTGTAAGAATGGATCTCGGCGGCGTTTGGGAGGCTGTCCGGCCTGTCGGGAAAGGCAATCCCGAGGAAATGCCTATCTGGGAAAAGGTTTCATTGCCGCATTGCATGAATGCGCGTGATGCTGTTGATCCGGATGTGAACTATTACCAGGGACCGGGTTGGTACAGAACTCAACTCGCGGTCAACAACCCTTACACTGGCGGACGTGTGCTGCTGCATTTCGAAGGAGCAGGACAAAAAACGGATGTATACATTCACACGGTGAAGGTCGGCAGCCATGTTGGTGGTTACGATGAATTTACTATTGATATCACCGATGCGGTTGAGGCATTTAAAAGAACAGATGTTTTCAATAAGCAATTCAAAGGGAAAGTGCCATTGGTGATCAGGACCGATAATTCCCGTGACCTCGAAATGATCCCTTCAAGCCTTTCTGATTTTACGGTCTATGGCGGATTGTATCGTTATCTCAACCTTGTATATACGCCTTCCGTGTCGGTGGATAAGATCTTCGCACTACCAACTGTGGACAATGCAGGAAAACTGGGCAAGCTTGTGGTAAAGGCAAGATTGTATGATCCGGCAAAAAAGAATAGCGGTAATGCAACGATCCGTTTAACTGATCCGGCCGGAAAGATGATCGCTCAGATCAATAAAGACCTTTCCACTTTATCCGGTGATATTTTACTGAACGAGTTTTCTGTAAAGTCTCCGGTGTTATGGTCAACCGAAAATCCAAAGCTCTATACAGTTACGGTAATGATCAAGAACGGGAACGATAGCAGTGTATTGACAGAAAGGATCGGTTTTCGTCATTTTGAGTTTGTGAAGAAAGGGCCATTTATGCTGAATGGCAAAAGACTTTTGTTAAATGGAACGCACCGGCACGAAGACCATGCAGGTGTTGGTGCGGCGATGACGGAAGAGATGATCCGTACCGAGATAAAACTGATGAAGGATATGGGCGTGAACTTCATCCGCCTTGGTCACTATCAGCAATCGCGTATCGCGTTGAATCTTTGTGACAGTCTCGGTTTATTGGTGTGGGAAGAAATTCCCTGGTGCCGCGGTGGTTTGGGTGGAGATGTTTACAAAGAACAGGCAAGACGGATGCTCACGAATATGATCGAGCAGCATTATAATCATCCATCGGTGATCCTTTGGGGACTGGGAAATGAAAATGACTGGCCCGGTGATTTCCCTGAATTCGATCAGCAAAAGATTCGCGTGTTCATGAAAGAACTCCATGATCTCTCGCATAAGCTGGATGACTCCCGCCTTACCTCTATCCGCCGTTGTGATTTTTGCAAAGACATCGTCGATGTGTACTCCCCTTCTATCTGGGCTGGTTGGTACCGCGGCGTTTATACCGAATACAGATCGATCACAGAAGCTGAATATGGAAAGACTGACCATTTCTTCCATGCGGAATGGGGAGGCGATAGTCATGCAGGCCGGCATTCTGAAAACCCGGATAACCAGTTGCAAAAGATCCGCACGGGAAATGGTGGTGACGAACGTGCTGGTGATGCTTCTCTTTTTGGTGGGAATGCCCGCGTTTCAAAAGATGGTGACTGGAGTGAAAGCTATATCGTAAACCTGTTCGACTGGCATTTGAAAGAACAACAAAGCATGCCGTGGTTGACAGGTTCTGCGCAGTGGGTATTCAAAGATTTCGCCACTCCCATCAGGCCGGATAATCCTGTTCCTTATATGAATCAGAAAGGCGTGGTGGAAAGGGATTTTACACCAAAGGAAAGTTATTATGTCTTCCAGTCATACTGGACAACCAAGCCAATGGTTCATATTTATGGCCATTCATGGCCAGTTCGCTGGGGTGATGAAGGTGAAGCAAAGACCGTTAAAGTTTATTCCAATTGTGATGAAGCGGAGCTGTGGGTGAATGGTAAAAGCTATGGTGTAAAGAAACGGAATGTACAATCTTTTCCAGCGGCAGGATTGCACTGGGATGTAGTCTTTACCAAAGGGGATAATTCAGTAAAAGTTATCGCAAAACAAAAAAAGGTACAGTTAGAAGATTCTGTTCATTTCCGGTATGAAACGGAGAAATGGGGAAAGCCTTCGAAGATGGTAATGGAGAAAGTGAAGCAGGAAGGGGACATTGCCACTGTACAGGTGAAGCTGGTGGATGATAAAGGCATTCAATGTTTGGATGCGGCAGCATTTGTTCGTTTCGGTATGATCGGAGATGGAGAACTGATCGATGACCTGGGGACTTCCGGCGGATCGCGTTATGTGCAATTGTATAATGGAAGAGCGGTGATCCGTGTTAAGGCAAATAATGCGGTGAATAAGATCAGTGTAAAGTCAGAGAGACTCAAGACTGTGTTTATAGATCTATGATAAGATTGGCGTATTGGGAACGCGGCGGACGCGGCGATACGCAGCGTCCGCGGCGAAACAGCCAGGGAGAAGACATTGTATTTCGCCGCGTCCGCCGCGTATCGCCGCGTCCGCCGCGTTCCTACTACGCCAATCATGCCTCAAATGAAATTAAAATTTATAATGAATGCATCGGATCATATCAGTTCTGCTACTTTCTTTCATCTGCATGTCATTGCGCGCTCAATGGACATCCGCGTTTGCTCACCCCGGAAAGAATGGACGATTGGAATACAAACCAGATGAAAAAGGAAATATTATTCCCGATTTCAGTGGCGTGGGCTATTATCACCAGCAACGCCCGATCCCATTGGTGAAAGTCGTGAAAACCGTAACGCCATCAGGAGGTGATGACCTTACTATAATCCAGCAGACAATTGACGAAGTATCCAAAATGCCCATTGCCGCAAACGGATTTCGCGGAGCGATCTTATTAAAGAAAGGAACGTATAAGATAGCCGGAACCATACGCATCGGAACAAGCGGTATCGTGCTGCGGGGAGAAGGCGAGCAAACCAAACTGATCGCAACAGGCAAAGGGCAACGATCTCTTATCTCCGTATCCGGTTCAGGTAATTTGAAAGAGCTGCCCGGTACTAGAAAACGCATCACGGATGCGTATGTGCCTGTTGGAGCAAAATCGCTCACCATTACAGATACAAAAGGATTGAAACAGGGAGATCGAATTGTCGTATTCAGACCCGGTACCCAAAAATGGATCACGGATCTGAAAATGGATCAGATGGACATACGTGATTCCGGAACAAGACAATGGCCGGCTAAAGAGTATGACCTGCATTTTGAAAGACAGATAACAAAGATCGAAGGTAACCGCATCTTTATCGACAATCCTGTTGTGATGGCGATGGAAGATCAATATGGTGGCGGCGAGATCTATCAGTATTCATTCAATGGACGTATTGCTGAAGTTGGTGTGGAGGATCTTTCTCTTGAATCTGAATACGCCAATGATGTGGATGAAGATCATGGATGGAATGCGGTTTCATTCAATAAAGTGGAAAATGGCTGGGTGAGAAATGTACAGGCAACCTTCTTCGGATATTCCTGTGTGAACCTCGGTTCGCAAAGCAAAAATATCACGGTTCAGCATTGCAGATCTGTTGATGCTAAATCACAGATCACCGGCGGACGCCGGTATTCGTTTAACAATGATGGACAGCAGAATCTTTTTATCGATTGTTATGCAGCTGATGGGCGTCATGATTATGTGACTGGTGCAAAAGTTTTAGGGCCGAATGTATTCTTCCGGAGTAAGGCGGAAAAAACGCACGCCGATATTGGCCCGCATCATCGTTGGGCAGTGGGAACATTATATGACAATATCGAAACCGATGGAGAGATCAATGTGCAGGATCGTGGTAATTGGGGAACGGGTCATGGGTGGGCTGGGGTCAACCAGGTGATCTGGAATTGCACCGTATCGAAAGCAGCGATCCAGGATCCGTGGGTATCGGGAAAGAATTATGTGATCGGGTTGAAAGGCGGAAAGTATGAAGGACGATTGAAAGGAAGACCCGATGCTGTATGGGAAGGGCAGAATAAGCAAGGCCTGCAACCATCGTCATTGTTTGTGATACAGTCGAAGGAAGCAGGTGTGAAATGGGATGAACTCTATAAAAACTAAATCAACATGAACAGAATATTTATCATACTGGTTTGTGTGTGCTTTCTTTCATTCCGCGCAGAGACAGTTTTTTCTCCGCAGATAAAAAAAGAAGTGATCAGTACACTGCGTGCTCAAGTGATCAGGCAGGCCGATGCCGCTTTGCTTCTTGAGCCCGTCACCGTAACTGCAAGCCGCGCCTCACGCAGCGCTGGAGGGATTCATGATTTCTATTCGGAGGGAGATTACTGGTGGCCAGATCCTGCGCAGGTGGATAGTCCGTATGTGCAGAGAGATGGTCTGACAAATCCGGATAACTTCGTCGCGCACCGCGAAGCGATGATCCGCTTCAGCCGGATCATTGGCTCACTTGCTTCTGCCTATACGATCACCAAAGATGAGAAATATGCAAAGCAGATCGTCAGGCACTGCAATGCCTGGTTTGCCGATACTGCAACGCGAATGAACCCCTCACTCTTGTTCGCGCAAGCTATCAAAGGCCGCGCAACGGGTAGAGGCATCGGCATCATTGATACGATCCAACTGATGGAAGTAGTGAAAGGCCTTATGGCGATCCAGTTTTCCAAAGCAATGGACAAAACTTCATGGTCTCTTTTTCAGCAATGGTTTTCAGCTTACATCCAATGGCTGGAAACACATCCATATGGAAAAGCGGAGCTCGAGGCGAAAAATAATCATGGCACCTGTTGGGTAATGCAGGTGGCAGTGTTCGCACAGTTCACCAATAATAAAAGAGTACTGGATTTTTGTAAAGACCGGTTCAAATCCAAACTGCTTCCCGAACAAATGGCTGCTGATGGAAGTTTTTCGCTGGAGCTGAAGCGCACCAAGCCTTATGGTTATTCTATCTTCAACCTTGATGCAATGACTACGATCTGCCAGGTGCTGTCCACTCCCAAAGATGATCTCTGGTCTTTCAACTTACCGGATGGCCGGAATATGAGAAAGGGAATTGAGTTTTTATATCCATTTATAAAGGACAAGAATAAATGGACATTTCAACAGGATGTGATGTACTGGAATAACTGGCCGGTTGCGCAGCCTTCTCTTGTTTTTGGTGCGGCAAGGTTTAACAACAAGCAATGGCTGCAAACCTGGAAAGCGCTCGATCATTCGCCGGAGGAGGCTGAAGTGATCAGGAATCTGCCGGTCAGAAATCCGCTGATCTGGTTATAATATTATCTATGGTTGATCATAAACATTATAGTATGAAACGTATTGTATTTAGTGTGGGGTTCTCCTCGCTGTTGGTATTTTCAGCTTGTACACAGAAGTTGTCGGCAATTGTAAAAGATGCGGAAAAACAAACAGCTGTTTTGCTGAGTGAGATCCCCAATGCGCGTGAAGGAAAGGCTAACCTGGTTTCTCCCCGGACGGTGGAAGAAGGCAAGTTGAAATTGGTGGCGTCCGGCGATTGGACAAGCGGATTCTTCCCGGGAGAGCTCTGGTATCTCTATGAACTGACCGGAGACCAGAAATGGAAACAGAAAGCCGATAGTTTCACCCGATTGATCGAAAAGGAAAAGCTCAACGGCGTGACGCATGATATGGGTTTTAAGATCTATTGCAGTTTCGGTAATGGTTACCGGTTGACAAAAGATGCATACTATAAGGATGTTATCATTCAATCTGCTAAAACGCTGATCACGCGTTACAGGCCTGTGACGGGCGCGATCCGTTCCTGGGATCATCATAAAGAGAAATGGCAGTTCCCCGTGATCATCGATAATATGATGAATCTTGAACTGCTGTTTGAAGCAACAAAGCTGACGGGAGATTCCTCTTTTTATAAGATAGCTGTTGCTCATGCCAACACCACCATGAAAAATCATTTCCGTGATAATTACAGCACCTGGCACGTAGTGGAATATGATACGATCACCGGAAAAGTGCGCAGCAAGGTAACGCACCAGGGATACAGCGACGAATCAGAATGGGCAAGAGGTCAGGCCTGGGCATTGTATGGTTATACAATGTGCTACCGCGAAACAAAAGATCCGGCGTATTTAAGACAAGCCGAACACGTTGCAGATTATTTGTTGAAACATCCGGCGATGCCTGCTGATGCTGTTCCTTACTGGGATTTTAAAGATCCGGGTATTCCATCCGTTTCCCGTGATGCATCTGCAGCAGCGGTGATCGCATCGGGTTTGTATGAATTGAGCGGGTATAGTAAGGAGAAGAAAACGTATAAGGCTTTTGCAGATAAGATCATGAATAGTCTTACTAAAAGCTATCGCTCTGCGGTTGGAGAGAATAAAGGATTCATTCTTATTCATAGCACCGGAAATAAGCCGGCGAACAGCGAGATCGATGTTCCGATCAATTATGCGGATTACTATTACCTGGAAGCGTTGTTGAGGAAGAAGTGAGGAGCATATCGTCGATAGTCTGGCGTAGGAGGAACGCGGCGCGCGCAACGAACCGCGGCGAAATACATATTTCCCAGGCTGTTTTCGCCGCGTCCGCTGCGGTTCGCCGCGTCCGCCGCGTTCCCCTACGACAGTAAATTTATTCATTCAACCCCAAGGCATACTCAAGGTTTCCTTTCAATCATAAAACTCCCATAACCTCTTCTTAATATTCCGGTCACATCCCTGCTTTACTTTCGCGCAGGTTTGAATATGTAAAATTATATCGGCAAGTTTTCTCGTGTGTAAGTCGCCCCGGTTCTCCGGGGTGACTTCTTTTTATCACCTATTAACATTAACATAATAAAACCGTAATCTGATCGGGTCTGGGAAGGCCAGGCTTTTAATATGTTTGCGGGATAGCACATTATATTTGTTGAAACTTTTTTGCGTCACTTCTTGTATAGAGTCCATCAACCGATGGGATGGTTTGTTTTATGATGAAGAATTTATTTATCCTGCTGATCTGTTTTTTGCCGCTGGGTGTGTTGGCTCAGCCTGCAAATTATTCTGTAGCGAATGCGCATTCACATAATGATTATGAGAAGGAATCTCCTTTCCGGATGGCCTGGGAAGAAGGCTTCGGTTCAATAGAAGTGGATGTGTTCTGGGTGAATGGAGAGATCGTTGTGGCGCATGACAGCTCGCAACTCTCCCGTCGATGGTTGCTCGATTCGTTGTATCTGAAACCACTGTCTGACCAGGTTATCAAAAACAAGGGTAATGTATACGCCAGCCAGGATAGAAAGCTTCAGTTGTTGATCGACCTGAAAACGCCTGCAGATCCCCTGATGGCAAAACTGGTGGATAAACTGAAGCAATATCCGGCACTCGTTGCTAATCCTTCCCTGCAGATCGTTATTACCGGAAGCCGCCCCGCCCCTGAATTATATGCGTCGTATCCATCCTGGATCATGTTTGACGGTGAACTTAGAAAGGAATATACCAAAGAGCAATTGGAGCGTATCGTAATGCTGAGCGACAATTTTTCCGCTTATTCAAAATGGAATGGTTTGGAAAGAATGCCGGCTAAGGACCTTGAAGCAGTGAAAGCTGCTATCACAAAAGCACATCAACTCAATAAGAAAGTGCGTTTCTGGAATGCACCGGATATCCTGAATAGCTGGCAGAGTTTTATTTCCCTTGGCGTTGACTATATCAATACGGATCAGATCAAAGGTCTTGGCAAATTTCTTTCGCAGTTAGCCGATCGCACCTACACGTCAAATGAAAGCTATATCCCCTATAAACCGACCTATAAGAATGATGGAAAGGATAAAAAAGTGAAGAATATCATTTTGCTGATCGGTGATGGAACCGGTCTGCCGCAATGGTATGCCGGATACACAACTAACCATGGCGCGCTGAATGTATTTAATATGCGGTATGTCGGATTATCCAAAACAAGTTCTTACGACAATTATATCACAGATTCTGCACCAGGAGCCACCACCATTTCTTCCGGTGTGAAAACTAACAATAGGGCTGTTGGCGTTGATCATACAGGAAAGCCGCTTGTGCTGATCACTGACCTGGTGAGAAAGAAAAAAATGAAAACGGGCGTTGTAACCAGTGGTGATATCACGGATGCAACACCAGCCAGTTTTTATGGACATCAGTCGGATAGAGGCAACAGCTCTGGAATGCTGAAAGATCTGCTGACTTCCAACGTGGATCTTATCATGGGTAAAGCTCCGGTTTCATTAAAAGATTCCCTTCTTAAAGCAGTAGAGGCAAAGTTCAGTTTGGTGAGCTCGTTTGACCAGGTAAGTGGCGGCTCCGCTAAACCATGGATGCTGACTGATTCGATCGCTGGGCTTTACAGGTTGCAGGGAAGAGGAGAGTGGCTGCAACATGCTTTCACAAAATCGATCGGTGTACTGTCTGAAAATAAAGATGGGTTCTTATTGATGCTTGAGGGCGCAAAGGTTGACCATGGCGGACATGCTAATAAACTTCCTTTTGTGGTAACCGAACTGATGGATTTTGACCAGGTAGTTGGAAAAGCAATGGAATTTGCAGATGCTAATGGGGAAACGCTGGTGGTGGTGACCGCCGATCATGAAACAGGCGGTTTGACGCTTGTTGGCGGAGATTATAATAAAGGATATATCAGTGGCCAGTTCTCAACTGGTGGACATACGGCACTTCCTGTTCCCGTTTTTGCTTATGGACCGCAATCGCATTTGTTCAGCGGTGTGTATGAGAATACGGAGATATTCCGGAAATTACTGGAAGCCCTGAAGATCAAAGAGTGATCTGAGCATTTACTATAAAAAGCCCTTTCAAATATCTGACTGGCGTAAATGGAGCGCGGCGAACGCGGCGATACGCGGCGGACGC
>JBEVKW010000471.1:0-14175 GCA_040509495.1 Chitinophagaceae bacterium
AAGTTGCAGTGCCCACGTTGTGGACGTAGCTACGTTGTCGATGAAAGTGGTTGTAACAGGAGCATTATTGAAAGAAGTGATAGAGAACGTTGGGATACCGTTTGTGATGCTCTCAACGCGGAGAGGATTGTTAACGGTATACAGTTTACGAACTCCCCAGTCTTTATTCAACAGGTTAAGGAAGTTGTAGCAATCAACTGAGAATTGCAGAGAGTGCTTTCTTGGTCCAATGTTCGTAAAGATGTCCTGAACGAGTTTCGCGTCCACGCGATTATACCACGGATAGAGAGCGCCATTTCTTTCAGTAACCTGACCTCTGTGTTTGCTCAGGTAAGGATCCTGTGAAATGAAGTTTTCAAAGATCTCGGCCTGTTGCGCCGCTGTATAAGTAACACCATTGTAAACCACACCTTCTCTGAAGCGGATCTGGGCAGTGTTTCTTGCATCAGTTGGGACGTACATAAGGTCCATATTGTAGCCGTCGTAGTTCAGGTCGCCGTTGTAGATGTAGCTGTAACGACCCTGGCTGCGTCCTTCGTAGAAGAAGGAAACTGTCGTTGCAAGGTGTTTCAGGTACTCTTTGCGGTATGATAAAGTAGCCACCACTCTGTGAGGAGTAGCGAAAGATGAATTAGCCAGTTCAAAGTCGTTCAGCGTCTGACTGGTTGGGTTGGCATTCCAGATAGAACTAGCCTGGCTACCTGGGTTCGCTGTTACGTCTTGAGCGAATGTATAGTTATACGCTACTGACGCATACAGGCCGTTCGCAAACGCTCTTGAGATGCCAGCAGTCAGTACAAAAGATTGTCCTTTGTTCGTTCTGTCCAGCACCATTGCATTCGTGATACCAGCGTTGATCCTTCTTGCAGCGTTCGTGTTAGCACTGAAGGCACTACGAGTGAAGTCTCCGGTAGTAACGGTAGAAGTTGGAGTAGACTGGTTCGCATTGAACATGTAAGTGGCGTTCATATCTTTAGTGTACATCACGTCAACACTCAGTTTCCAGTTTTTAGCAAAGATGTGGTCAACACCGAGGTTACTTCTCCAAACCTGAGGGAATTTGTATTTCCTTTCTGTTACAACGAAGTCAGCAGACGCTACAGATCCTGCAGTTGTAGGGAAGTAGTTAGTCGGAAGACCGCTTGTATAGAAAGGATTGTAGGCGTTTGGATTAGGGTTGAACAAGTAATTGTTCATGTTAACACCTGCCAGGCCAGCATTCACGTTAGCTGAGTACTGGTACATACCAGAGTTGGTAGGAATGTTTGTCAGGTAAACATAAGGGACACGACCGGTAAAGATACCTGTACCACCGCGGAGAATAAGACTCTTGTCACCTTCTATATCGTAACGGAAACCTACTCTCGGGGAGAACAGCGGGCTTGCTTTAGGGAATACGCCAGTTGTATAGTTGACCGTTTGTTTATCAATGTTCTGGAAATTCAGGGCTGAGTTAGCCGGATTTTCCAAAGGATCTTCCAGGTAAATTGGTTTATCCACTCTCAAACCGTAAGTGATCTTCACTTTAGGGTTCAGAGTATATTCATCCTGAACATAAGCAGAGATCTGACCGATCTTCAATTCAGCTGAGAACACAGCATCTTCGCCCGGGATCAGCGAATATGTTTGAGAATATTTCAGCGGAGCTCTGTTGTTGACAAAATCATCTACACTGCGGAAGATGTAATAGCCTTGAGAACCGCGCATGAACATATTACCTACTTTCTGGTATTCATAAGACACACCAGCAGTAAGGGCGTGTTTACCAGCGAAGTAAGAGAAGTTGTTGGTGATCGAAAGCACGTCATTGATAACCTTGTTATTATTCCCATTGAAAGGCTCATTACCAAAGCTGATGAAGTTACGCATATCACCAGGAGTGGCACCAAGGATATCAACAAACGGGAAGTTTGCGCCATTGTGTGTTTTATCGCTGCTGATCTTTGTATACGTAACGAGGAATTGGTTGGAGATACGGCTGCTGAAGTTACTGTTCAATTCGAGTGCGCCAGAGCGAACCACGTCTTTCTGAACGAAGTTTGCACTGCTGAAAGCCATCGCCGATTTAGAGTATTTCGGGCCATAAGTGACGCCAGATTGCGTACCGCCGATATTACCAGACTGTGAAGGCTGGAAATCCTGCTCACCACTGAAATCGCTGTATTTAGCAGTCAGCTTATGTTTTTGATTGATGTTCCAGTCGATCTTAGCAAGGATCTTGTGGTTCTCGTTTTTGAAAGCAGGGAAGTTATCATACACACCCGGGTCATAACCAAGACCTTTCAGGTAATTAGCCACTTTTGCCAGTGAGTCGGTAGGAACATCGGAGATGTTACCAGCACCTGATCCGCCTTTAGGCGTCCAGGCTACACCAGCCGCAGGTGGTTTCTTCTCAAATTCACCATTGATGAAGAAGAAGAGTTTGTTTTTAATGATCGGACCTCCAACGCTTGCGCCAAAGATATTTGATTTAAAATCAACTTTTGCAGCGCGTGCGTCGCCAGCTTTATAACCGATCAGGTTCTCATTCTGCCAATAAGTATAGGCGGTACCATGGAAAGTGTTTGTACCGCTTTTAGTGATTGCAGCTATATTACCACCGGTGAAGTTACCTTGTTTAACATCGAAAGGAGACAGGCTTACAGAAACCTCTTCGATCGCGTCGAGTGATACGGGGTTATTACCCGCACCAGGCAGGGGGTCGTCGCTCAGACCGAAGTTGTTATTCAGGTTTGCACCGTCAACAGTGATATTATTCAGTTTAGCGTCACGGCCGCCGAAGCTGTTACCGTTCGCCTGGGGTGTAGCTCTTGTGAAGTCGGTAATGCTGCGGCTAATGGTAGGGAGGGTGGTCAGCACGCGGTTGTTGAAAGTACTGCTCATGCCGCCTCTGTCAGGTGCACCACGGCGGGCCCTTCCGGTTACAACCACACTAGCCAGTTCTTTTTCATCCTGACCGAGTGTAACGTTCAGGTTATAAGCTTCTCCCAATTGTAAGGAGATGTTGTCAAATGTCTGTGATTTTTGGCCTACAAAATCGATCTTGATGGTGTAAGGGCCTCCGATTCTGAGACCAGGAAGGTTGAATACACCATCTTTTTTTGCGATAGTGGAATAAACTGTTCCGGAGGGAGTGTGGGTGGCGGTGATTGACGCGCCCACGAGGAACTCACCGCTTACGGCTTTAACCGAACCGGTGATGCTGGCTGTTGTAACCTGTGCGTTCACTAATTGACTCACAGTTAATACAATAGCTAGCATGCTGAGAAGTCTCTTAAGCATATTAGTTAAATTTTCGTGATTGTGCTGCAAAGAAAGGGAATAATCGTGTACCAAGTACTGGCAAAATATTAACAAATTGTCACGTACTCCGTGCCTGTAAAAGACATGCTGGTAAGGGTTTTAGCTGCTTCAGTGAACGTTTTTGACAGTACGATCGTACTAACATGATCCGGGCCTTTCTTTGATATGGCTGGTGTAGAAGTGCCGCAGAGGCCGCCAAGACTTTGCGCTCTTTGCGTTCACTTCGCGCGCTCTGCGATCCTCCTACGCCGGATGAAACGAAATACGTCCCGTTGTCTGACAGTTTATTCCCCGATAATTCCGCGCAACGTTCTTCAACTTTCCGTTCCCTCTGTTGTTTATTACCTTTGTAAAAATTCTGATTATGTTTGACTCGATTGAGGATGCTATAAAAGATATACGTGATGGCAAGATGATCATAGTAGTGGATGATGAGGACCGGGAAAATGAAGGCGACTTTATTGCAGCAGCCGGAGCAATTACCCCTGAGATAGTGAATTTCATGAGCAAGAATGGCCGCGGGCTGATCTGTGTTCCATTGCCGGAAGACCGCTGCGATGAACTGGGCCTCGAACTCATGGTATCCAATAATACAGCCCTGCACGAAACAGCGTTCACTGTTTCGGTTGACCTGCTCGGACATGGCTGCACCACGGGCATTTCCGCACATGACCGGGCGAAAACGATCCTTGCCCTCAATGATCCCGCGGTTGACCCGAAAGATCTGGGCCGCCCCGGCCATATTTTCCCGCTCCGTGCGAAAAAAGGCGGTGTACTGAGACGTGCAGGACATACAGAAGCAGCAGTCGACCTTGCGCGACTGGCCGGATTTCCAGCACCTTATGGAGGCGTACTCGTGGAGATCATGAATGACGACGGATCAATGGCCCGCCTCCCCGAACTCCTGGAAGTGGCTCAGAAATTCGGCTTCCGCATAATATCTATTAAAGACCTGATCGAATACCGCGTAAAACGCGATTCTCTGATCGAAGAGATCGTTCGCGTGAATATGCCCACCAAATACGGCGATTTCAAACTTGTGGCTTTCCGCGAAAAGAATTCCAGCAATGAACACCTCGCCCTCATCAAAGGGGAATGGGAAAAGGACGAACCTGTTCTTACCCGCGTGCACTCTTCCTGCTTTACGGGAGACATCCTCGGATCACTGCGCTGCGACTGCGGTGAACAGCTCCACAAAGCCATGGAAATGGTGCAGGCAGAAGGCAAAGGCGTGATCTTATATATGAACCAGGAAGGACGTGGCATCGGGCTCCTGAACAAACTAAAGGCCTACCGCCTGCAGGAAGAAGGGATGGACACTGTGGAAGCAAATCTTCACCTGGGCTTCCAGATGGATCAGCGCGACTATGGCGTGGGCGCCCAGATCCTTCGCTCACTCGGCATCTCCAAACTCAAACTCATGAGCAATAATCCCCGCAAAAGAGTTGGCCTGATCGGGTACGGACTGGAAGTGGTGGAAGCAATTCCCATCCGCGTTCAACCCAACCCACACAATGAAAAGTATTTGCAAACGAAGAGAGATAAGCTGGGCCATGAGCTGAACCAGCTAGGGTAGTAAAGTAAAAAGTCAACATTAAAAAGTAAAAAATGGCTCGGGTGGTAAGGATGGTGTCCTTCTATCCCGAGCTATTTTTTACTTTTTAATGTTGACTTTTTACTTTATTCGTCGAGTCGGGCAGAATCGCCGGCGCCTGCGGCAAACTATCCTTCTCATTCTTTTTCCTTTTTTTCCCCTTAGCCCCGAAGAAATCTCCGAGCGTGTCAAATTCCTTGCGGTAAGCAATGTTGGCACCGGAACGTTTTGTTCTGGCAGCACCTGTACTGCTGGTCGTTAAATAATCAAGGTTTTGACGATAGAAGAAGCTGGCCCTGATCGTTCCGCTCTGGTTGATCAGCCATTCCGCCGTTACATCCGGAAGGAACTGCACGTTCTGCTGGATAGTGGCCTGTAATGGGACATCCAGGTTACTGCCCAGGGTGACAATGAAGCGATCGTTGAACAGCGAGATAGGCACATTCACATTAAATGTACTCTGGTTGATGTTGAAGTTGTTGCTGCTTTGCTGATCAAGCAGGTTGCGGTTATATACCGATCCGCTGAAATTGATGCTCACATTATCCGTTTTCAGGATCTTCGATAATTCACTATTCAGTTTTTTGTTGATCTCATTGAAGAATAACCCGGATAAACTCGAGATCGTACTGTAAGTAAGCTCGTTGATCGCAGACCCCAGACCATTCGGATTGACGGCCGTTTCAGGTGGCGCAAAGCTATTGAACACGATCAGGTACGTAACCTGCCTGTTGATCTCGTTCTCGTTCTTTTCCATTTGCTGAATGTTCGACTGAACAGAGAAATCGTTACTGACCCTGCTGTTTGCCGGGAATTCAAGATGGAATTTGAAGTCGGGCTTGAACAGATCCCCCGACAGATTTGCCACCACGTGCACGTCTTCCCGTACTCTTGAATAAGCAGGGTCAAAACTCAATGCACTGGCGAGCGGTGCAAAGCTCACCTGCGTGGCGGTATACATCGCTTCAAACCTGATCTTGGCGTCGTAAGGATCTCCGCTCCAGGAGATATTATTGACCGACCCGGGTTTGATCACAAAAGGTTTCCGGAAGAATGACTGGAAGGTGAACAGGTAGCTTCCTTCCTGGATATCGAAGCTGCCACGCATGCTCAGCTTTTCCGTGGTTCCGGAGTGGATGTTGAGGGTTCCATTCCCACGGCCTTCGATCTTATCACCGGTAAGGTCATCCAGTATCACTTTTACTGTTACGGCAGGGTTTGCAGTAACGTCCACATCATAGGTGACATTACCGGCGCCGGCCGACAGGCTGCTGTCACTCATTTCGCGGCCGTATTTTCTTTCCACCAGGAAATCAGCGATACCGGATTCACGCAGTTTTGAAGAAGGAATGGTCACCACGCTGCTGTCTGTTGTGGAGGCAATAGCATCGATCTTCATGAAGATGTCTGACTGCGGGCCCGATAAGGAGAATGATCCTGTTCCTTTTACCCGTCCATAGAATTGCTGGTTATCGTTAACGTTTGTATTTAACACCAGTACGGGCCGGTTATTTTCCGGTCCGGTAGTATTCGGTTTACGTGTTGAAACGGAAAGATCGAAGAACATATCGCGGAATGCATTATGCTGTATTCCTCCTGTAAGATATACCGGGTTGCCGGTTGCAGTGTCTGTCAGGACAATGCCGTCCAGCGGGATCTCGTTTGTCCTTAATTCCAGATTTGTATCCTGGATCTTATAAAAGCATTGTGTGAAGATCACTTTCATGCCGGCATCCTGTAGTCTGCCTTTACCAGTAACGTTTATTTTACTCAGTTCCCCACGGAGATCAAAATCACCCGTCACATAACCGGAAATATCTGTAAACAATGTTCCAAGAAAACGCTCCAGTACGCTTAATTGAAAATGGTTCGCTTTAAGTGCGATCAGGTTTTGTTGCTGTTCTTCCGGTGTACCGAAGAACAGGCCGAGATCAAATGCCAGATCACCATCGGGATTAATGGTTTTGCCGTTTATCTTAAGGTTCTTTGTCCTGTTCTCATACGAAAGTGCTGCCGTGATATTCCCAATGGAGTCATCATCCATCCGCGCGCTTTCCACCAGTACATCCTTCGAGGAAATGTACAGGTTATTAAACGGGTCTTCTACCATCAGGTTGCCGGATAAAAGCCCTTCGATCCGGTTCCGTGGCGCGAAGAATGGTGCAAAATCGCCGACGTTGATCTTTTTTAGTTCAACCACCAGGTCATTCCAGTCGCCGGTCTCCGACGGTTTTGTCCGCATTCGTACTTCCTGGCTGCCTTCCTGCAATACCAGCTGACCTTTTGCCGGGATATTATTCCGGAATTCCAGTTCGCCATTCTCTTCGATCGTCCAGGTTTTGCTGTTCACCACAAATGAAGATGGCTGCATTTCGATCTTAACACCGTTGTCGAATGTAAGTACGCGTGCATTAAGGTTGGCCCGGTTAATGGCCTGGTTGGCACCGGTATAAAGTTTTACCAGTGAGGTGTCATTGCGGGCTTCGATCCGGAAGATGGCTAACGGCACGTTCAGGCTGTCGCTGATATTGATGTTGGTGACAGAGCCGAATAAAGAGAGACTGTCTTCCGTCCCTTTCGCCGTCAGCCTGAAATCATCGAAGTTATATTTCTGGTACTTGAACTGCGGGATCTCAATGTTCAGGTTAAGTTCATTGTCGCGCGTTCTCAGGTTACCATAAATGTGTGCATTGTCGAACCCTGAAAAGCTGGTGTCGATCAGTTTAACATATTGATCAACATACTTGGTGGTGATATCAAATGTCAGGGAATCATTTTCCGGTAATCTGTTCGGCGGTTGGATATAGGACGGATAGTATCTGTTCAGGAATAGCTTGAACGCATCCGGCAGTTCGCGGATGTTGAAATTACCGGTGACCTTCGCTTCAAACTCATTTGATTGAGCCTTCAATGTTTTCACTCCGTTAAAAAATTCAGATGACACGATGAGTGAATCGAAGGGAAGAGGGTTTCCGTCTTTTGACAGCGCGGCGTCGGTGATGCTGGCATATCCCAAAAAGTTGTCGATGCTGTTGCCGGTAAAGTTCAGGTTGAATTTACCTGCAAAGGCAAGGTCATCATTGGTAAGATTGAGACTCTTGAGATTTGCTTTTTTTACTTCCGCGAGGAAGTTGAAACTGGGCACTGTTGTGTCGCCGAAATCGATGACACCGTTCAACGTGAGTTGCGCTTCAGGATCATCTATAGAGGCATTACCCTCGAAACGTTTTTTATCCAGGGTTCCTTTGAGAACGATATTGTTGTAGCGGTATCCGTTATAATCTGCAAAACGGATCTTTCCGTCGAGATCAGTTCTTAAGGTTTTTACATTGAAACCTCTTCCGCGAACGGAACCATTCAGCGCAACGACGCCGATCTTACTGTCATTCAGAAATTCACCCAGTTTAAAATAATCCGAAGCGATGGTCCCCGAATAAACCGGCTGCTGGTTTGCCGGCAGTTTCATGTTGAGATCGCTGGTGATCGTGCCGAGATTGGTCTGTATGGTGCCAAATGTTACAAAGTCGCGGATAAACCCTGTAAAGTTCCCATTGAACCGTACGTATCCGAGTTTTTTCAGGTCGGGTTGCGTAATGGAGCGTATAGCCGGAACGAATGCGATCGCATCACCGTAAGTGGTGCGGAATTCATTTGCTTTGAAGTCAATAAAGGTCTGATTGATATCGGGCAAGCCTGTCATGCTGATATCTCCGTTCAGCAAGGTATTGTTACCGGCTTGTATAACGAGGTTGCTGCCGAACAGATCGTCGACGGCGCCGCGGATCACTCCGTTCAGGGTGATGTTCTTCTTCCACGTTTTCATCTCGGGTGCGAAGAAGGCGATATCGTCACTGTCGAGCTGTGTATCATCAAAACGTCCCTGCATTCTTACCGCATGGAGAAAGTCATTCATATCTCCGAATTCGGAGAAGTGCATGCTGAAATGGTTTTTGATGATACTATTATTGGTTTTGAGGCTGAGGCGGTCGAAACTCATCTCCTGTGGTGTGAGCCTTACATCGGCCACCATGGATCTTATTTCAAGGCCGCTTCGCTCCCTGGTCTTAAGGTCCAGCAGGGCGGTAACAGTATCTTTTTCCCAGTGAAGGCCGGTAAAGCTGGTATTGATCCTGGTAAATTCGATGTCTTTTCCATCGAACACGCCAGCGATCTGCGGTCCCGCAGAAGCCGCGCTGTTTTTAAAGGTCCCGTTTTGGATCTCCAGTTTTTCAGCCTCAACGATCCATCCGGCACTATTCCATTTCAGCAGTGAATCCGCCGGCACAGGGATAACGGGTTCTTCATCTGTAATAACCTCGGCAGGCTTACGGCGTTCATAATTATAAAGCGCGAAATAGGGATCTACAATACGCAGTGATCCGAGTTTGATGGTTTTACTGGCCAGGTCAACATTCTCTGCATTGAGAGAAAAAGAGGCAAGGCGGACGGTCATATCCTGACCCAGCCATCCATCTTTTTTTACGAAGGAGATATTCCTGAGGTCTACCTGCTTCAGGTTTAGTTGCGTGGCATCTTTTGATTCGCCGGAAGACGGCGACGTAAAGTAGTCGATCAGGAACTGGTGATTCCATACAGAGTCGGAGCGCTGGAGTTGTATCACCGCATCAGACAATCCTATATACTTGAGCTCGATATTCTTTTTGAAGAAGAACCAGTCTGTAATACGGACCCGCACTTCCCCTGCATACAGCAACGTATCGTGTTTCAGATCCTCGACGAGCACGCCCTCGAGGTGCATATTATTGAACAGGGAGAAATCAACTTTCTTGATCTCGATCTTTGTGTGAAGGTCTTTCGACAGGCGTTTGGTGACAACCCTGGTGATCCAGTTTTGCCCGAAAGGTGTTTGAATAAAGATCCATACTGCGATGATCAGCAGCAGGAGAGACAAACAGATCCAGCCTATTATTTTTTTGAGCTTCTTCAGGACGTACTTCCGTTAAAAGGTGCAAAAATAGTCAATCGCGGTGTAGGGGCAAATTTGGAACCGAAATCTATGACCGACGGTCGGCGTTCATCGTTCGATGGCAGATGACTGATGGCCGTTAGCAGAAATGATCCAAAACAAAATTCCCTTAGTTCGAACCGGCACAGTTGATAAAAACATGATCGAATCGAAGCGCCGCCGTTGCCCATCGGCCATTTGCCATCGATCTTCTCTTGTTCCCTTCCCGCTCTCTCACTAAATTGCTCCAAAAACTGTACATGAGAAAGTTCCTGCTTGTTTTTTCACTTTTCTTTTTAGAAATCCTGGTGTCGCCGACTGCCTTTGCCCAAAAGGGAAAGTATGTATTGGTTATTCATGGCGGTGCGGGTACGATCCTGAAGAGCCAGATGACGCCGGAAAAGGAGAAGGCCTATAATGAGGGATTGAGTGCTGCACTGGCAAAGGGACAGGCAGTGCTGGAGAAAGGCGGAACAGCACTTGATGCGGTGGAAGCTACCGTAAGGGTGCTGGAAGATAACCCGCTGTTCAATTCGGGAAAAGGAGCGGTATTCACCAGCGAAGGGAAGAATGAGCTGGATGCAGCGATCATGGACGGAAAAACGCTGGTGGCGGGTTCGGTTGCCGGTGTTACAACGATCAGAAATCCAATCACCGCAGCACGGGCAGTGATGGAAAAGAGTCCGCACGTGATGATGGCCGGCGCAGGAGCTGAAAAGTTTGCAGCGCAACAGGGTCTCGAGATCGTTGATCCGTCTTATTTTTTTACAGAAGAACGCTGGAAAGGCCTGCAAAGAGCTAAACAGCTTGACTCGCTGGAACAGCTGAAAAAGACGGATTCCCTGTCGAAGAAGAATGCCGCACTGCTGAAGCAACCGGAGAACCGGGATTATAAATACGGAACGGTAGGTGCAGTTGCATTGGATAAACACGGCAACCTCGCTGCGGCGACGAGCACGGGTGGAATGACCAATAAAAAATATGGAAGGATCGGCGATGCACCCATCATCGGGGCCGGTACTTATGCCAATAACAAGACCGTCGCCATCAGCGGAACCGGCTGGGGCGAATATTTTATCCGGCTGGTAATGGCCAAAACGATCAGCGATATGATGGAGTATGGGAAGTTTGGCCTCAAACAGGCCAGCGATGAGATGATCATGAAACAACTGCCAGGTTTAGGCGGAGACGGCGGATTGATCGCTGTAGATAAGAACGGCAACGTCGCCATGCCTTTTTGTACAGAAGGAATGTACAGGGGATATGTGAAAGAAGGAGGAGTGAAAGTTGTGAAGATCTATAAGGAATAAGGCATCGAAAAGTGACGTTTTAAACTATTTCACGATTAAACTTTTTCGTCGTTGGGAGCGCCCAAACCATTACCTTAACAAACTAAAATAACTGCATGCTCCATCGCCTCCTAGCCTGTGTGTCGTTTTCCTTTATAGCATCTGCATCGCATGCCCAGCGTTTTGGTGGCACTCCGCCCGGAGTTAATTGGAAGCAGATCAGCACAGATACTGTCCGCGTGATATACCCGGAAGGGTTGGACAGCCAGGCGCAGAGGGTAGCATCGCTGGCGCATTACCAGGCTGGTAAAAAAGATGCATCGTTTGGAGAACAGGTCCATAAGATCAATATCGTACTGCAAAATCAGACCACTATTGCGAATGGTTACGTAGGGCTGGGACCCTACCGCAGTGAATTTTACCTGACACCTTCTCTGAATAATTTCGACCTCGGCAGTTTGTCATGGGTCGATCAACTGGCGATCCATGAATTCCGTCATGTGGAACAATTCAATAATTTCCGCAATGGATGGAGCAAGGTATTTTACCGGTTATTTGGAGAAGAAGGGTTGGCGCTTGCTGTGAATGCAGCCGTTCCCGATTGGTTTTTCGAGGGCGATGCAGTATATAATGAAACGGTACTGTCTAAACAGGGGCGGGGGCGCTTGCCTTTATTCCTGAACGCGTATCCTGCGTTATGGAATGCAGGTAAAAAATATTCCTGGATGAAACTGCGCAATGGATCAATGAAGGATTATGTTCCCAGTCATTACGATCTTGGATATTTATTAGTAAACTACGGGTATGAAAAATACGGGCTTGATTTCTGGAAAAACGTAACCCAGGATGCCTCTGCTTTCAAAGGTATTTTCTATCCTTTTCAGAAAGCCATCAAAAAGCAAACCGGGCTTTCTTATGAAGCATTCCGCAATGCGGCATTTGACTACTATAAAAACAATCCTTCTACAGGCAAAGCTTCGTCAGAAGCTGGTGAAGCGCCCGCAATGCCGCTCAATAAACGGGTAGTGAAAGATCATCTTTATCCGTATGTGATCTCCGCTGATTCGGTAGTATACCTGGAAAAAGCTTACAACAAGCGGCCGGCATTTTTTATCAGAGACAAAGAAGGCGAACATTTATTAAGCATCAGGGATATTGCAACCAATGATCAGTATTCCTACCGCAATGGTAAGATCGTTTACGCCGCTTATGAAAATGATCCGCGCTGGCGCTGGCGCGATTACAGCGTGATCAAAGTACTGGATATAAATAACCGTACACAAAGAACGATCACGCATAAAACAAAATACTTCTCTCCCGATATTTCACCGGCCGGGGATAAAATAGTCGCGGTTTACGCAGGAATCGATGGCCGCAGTGAATTGCATATCCTTGATGCTGCTTCCGGGGTAAAACAACACGAGATCAGTGCCGCAGATATCAGCCTGTTCACTGATCCTAAATTTATTGCAGAAGATTCAGTGATCAGCGCTGTTCGCCTGCATGATGGGAGAATGACGCTGGCAGTTTCATCCATTTCTTCAGGAAGCTCCTCACGCCTGCTTCCTCCTTCGTTCAACGTGATCGGCTTTCCCTGGGTGAATGATGGTATGATCTATTTCAGTGCATCCTTTAATGGTAAAGACCATGTGTTCTGTTTTAAGATGGCTGATAAAAAGATCTACAGGCTCACTAACTGGCCATTGGGAAACTACTTTGCCAATGCAGGAGTGGGTAAGATCGTATGGTCCTCTTTTACAGCCGAAGGTTTTCAATTGCAGCAAACTGATGAAAGCTCTCTTGGAAAAGAACTGGTGGCTGAAGCGGCAGTGGAAACATTGAAGCCCGCTTACCCTGTAGCGCATGCCGGTTCGATTACGGAAGTAGTGCCCGGTGAATTACCAACCCGATATTTTCCGGTGAGCAAATATAGAAAAGGGACAAGGCTGATCAACTTTCATAGTTGGCGCCCTTATTATGAGGATCCTGAATTCAGTTTTTCACTGTACGGTGAAAACGTGCTGAACACACTGCAGACAGAGCTGTATTATCTCTATAATGAGAATGATAAGACCAGTGCAGTTGGGGCCAGTGCAACATTTGCGCAGTGGTTCCCTTACCTGAGTATCGGTACACAGTATACGTTCAACCGCAGTGCGGTGATCGGCAATAAGACAAAGGAATGGGCTCAGCTGGATTCACGGGCAGGCATCAGTATACCATTGTCATGGACCAGCGGGAAAACGTTTAAACAGTTAACGGTAGGATCCAATTATTTCTACCGGAATGATTTCAACCGCGGTTTTTACAAGGATTCATTTGCGCAGAATAATTTCAGTTATCTCCAGCATCAACTGCAGTGGACCCAACAGGTGGAAACGGCCGTGCAGCATATCTATCCGAGACTGGGGTACAGGTTATCCGGTGAATACCGTCATGCAGTAACGAAATATGACAGTTGGCAGTTGCTCGGCGGCAGTTCTGTGTATCTTCCGGGAGTAGCGCCGTCTCACAGTATCGTTCTTACCGGTTCATTCCAGGAAACGGATACGCTGAATGCGCTGTTTGGGAACAGGGTGGCTTATGCACGGGGATACAACGAAGCTTACTTTTCGAGAATGTGGAGAGCTTCGGTGAATTATCATTTGCCATTGATCTATCCTGATTGGGGATTTGCAAATATCCTCTATATCAAACGGATCAGGGGAAACGGGTTTTATGATCTGATGAAAGTGTATTCGAGAGATAAAACCGCGACCGCAGATCAACGCAGCGCCGGAGGAGAAGTTTTTTTCGATACGAAATGGTGGAATCAGTATGAGTTAACGTTCGGGTTCAGGGTGAGTCATTTGCTCGACCGGGATTTTTATACGGGAAGAACAGGAGCGACAGTATTTGAGTTCATTATGCCGGTTTCGATCTTCCCGCGGTAACGCGAATGGAACACGAAGGGCGGAGACAAATGAATAGCCGGTGATCACCTTGTTAACGAATAAAGCAAAGAGCCCGCGTGTTTAGCGCGG
>JBEVKW010000472.1:0-23968 GCA_040509495.1 Chitinophagaceae bacterium
GGGTTGATCTTGTTGAATACCCCGGCAAGGGTTGTGATCGCCCTCTTTCCTTCTTCTCCCAGCGCTAATGAATAATTGTTTACATAAAGATCGATATGCTGCCTCATCACCTCTTCACTCATTGCCTGTGCATGTGCCTTTACATAGTCGGTTACTTCCGGATAGTTTGCAAAAGCATAATCGAGGCTCTTGCGGATCAGTTCATCCACTTTCTGCGCTACTCCTCTTTTTACAGACTGGCTGATCGCGATGCCGCCCAGCGGTATCGGCGCTTTCATTTTTTCTTCCCAGTACTCGCCCAGATCTTTTACTTTTTTCAATCCTTTATCCTGGTAAGTGAAGCGGTTCTCATGTATGATCACGCCAAGACCGCTTTCTCTATTCACAACGGCATTCTCAATGTCAGAGAAGATCATGAATTTTTTGTTCGTTGCTTCGGGATAAGCAAAACTGAACAGCAAATTTGCAGTAGTGTTTACACCGGGCAGTGCGATGGATGTATCACCGATCCCGCTGTCGTATACTGCCGGATCATCGTTCGTGATGAGAAGCGGACCGACTCCTTTTCCCAGTGCGCTGCCGGAATTAAGTAAAATATATTCGTCCAAAGATTGAAAGAAAGCCGGAAAGCTGAGTTTGGTGATATCAAGTTTTCCCTGCAAAGCCCATTGGTTCAGCGTTTCAACATCTTCAAGCGATGCTTCAAATTCAAGACCTTCTGTATCTATTTTTTTGTTGACAAGGGCGTCAAAAATAAACGTATCGTTAGGACAGGGGGAAAAACCGAGGGTTAGCTTCATTTTTTGTATTGTTTGAGGGAATTCCGAAGCCGATTTAAACGGAATTCCTTGCATAAATGATCTTGATCTTAAATCCGCGCCAAATATCCGGATTAATTTGATGCTTACAGGCTGTTCAACAATCGGATTAACTCATTGTTAAGATTGGCAACAGAATCTTTGATATTCCATTTCTTTTTATTGCGTTCGCCGACATAGTTTGACACGCCGCGTAACTGCATGAAGGGGATATTTTCCATTAACGATACATAGTGCAAAGCAGCTCCTTCCATTGATTCAATAACCGGGGCATACTTTGTTATATACTGGCTAATGGCTTGTTTGGAGGTGGTGATCTGATTAACGGAGATGCCGGTCACTTTTTTTAAACTGTTCTTCTTCAGCAGGTGTAACCCGGGATTGACGAGCCATCCACTCTTGTAAGGTGGCTGGTTTGGCTTCACAAATCCCATATCGGACAGTGAATGAAACGCGTTTTTTTCTATAACACCCAGATCTCCAACTGTATCTTTCTTCACCGCGAATACAGTTCCGAGGGCAACAGACCTGTCGAAGCAGCCTGCAATCCCCGCCTGTATCACCAGATCGGGTTTTTTTAGGTGGATCTGGCGTTGCAAATTGTAGGTCGCAGCCATCAGTCCGACGCCGGTAATGGCAACATCAACCTGGATATCGACATAAAACGGGACATCGCTATTGCGGTAATGTTGAAGAAAGGGTGCGATCTCAAAGGCGGTGGCCGCAACTAGCAGACAGTTCATCAGCGTAGAATATTGTTATGAAAAGAGGATAAAATTAAAACTATGAGGCGGGATATTGGTGTTTTCACCATATAATTCGGTTGTGTTTACTTCCGATCCTGGAAACCGGCTTTGCCTGTAAGCGGCGCGTGGCAATTTGCCCGGCGCACCGGACCACAACGCGTTGAGGGGAACAGTGATAAAGCACGTCATTTCGTTACGCTTGCTGCGGCCACTGCTGTCAGCCGCATGCTGCCTGGCGGCGCTGTTTTTTGTTGACCATCCGCGCTGAATCCGGCCACCAGCCCTTGATTCGGCTCCGGTTGGCAACTGTCAGCCTCCCGTTTAGACGGATATGTTTTTTTATCTTACTTTTGCAGGCTAATTTAACGCAGATCAAATATGGTGTACCTGACCAGGGTAGAGCATTTCAATGCGGCTCATAAACTCTATAACCCCGCCTGGAGCCTGGAGAAGAATGAAGAGGTTTTTGGTAAATGTGCCAATGAGAACTGGCATGGACATAACTACGAGTTGTATGTAACGGTGAAAGGTTCTCCCAATCCCGATACCGGCTTTGTTTTTGATGTGAAAAGGCTGAGCGATATCATTCGTGAGCATGTTATCGAGAAAGTAGATCACCGTAACCTGAACGTTGATGTTGACTTTATGAAAGGCCAGATGTGCAGTACCGAGAATCTGGCAATTGCGATCTGGAAAGAACTGAGTCCGCATCTTCCAACGCCGGTTCAGCTACATTGTATCAAACTCTACGAAACTCCGCGGATCTACGTGGAATATTTCGGCGGGTAAAGAACATTCGTCATTTTAACTTGTTGATATTTTTTATCGTCAGTAATTCGGTCAAATGAGTAAGGTAGCTGTTTTCCGCAAAGAACATTTCAACGCAGCGCATCGGTTGTACAACAGCGACTGGGACGATGCTGCCAATGAACGTGTTTTTGGAAAGTGCGCATTGCCGAACTATCATGGCCACAATTACGAACTTGATGTGAAAGTAGTGGGAGAACCTGATGCCCGCACAGGATTTGTGATGGATATGAAAGAGCTCAGCAGCCTGGTGCAGCGGGAAATACTGGCTCGGTTTGATCATAGAAACCTTAACCTGGATACAACAGAGTTCCGGAATCTGAATCCTACCGCCGAGAACATCGCTATTGTTATCTACAACTTATTGCGTCCTCATATTGCGAAGGAATTAGACCTGCAGATCAGGCTTTATGAAACGCCAAGAAACTTCGTGGAATATCCTGCGGAGTGACCGTTGAACATTCGAACAGCAAAGCTATGGCATACAAAAAGATAGAGCAGTATGATGAAGCCGTTACCAATGGCCTGATCGGAAATTACAAAGACGTATTGAACCTGCTTGGAGAAGATGCGGAGAGGGAGGGTTTACAGAAAACTCCTGAGCGTCTTGCAAAAGCAATGCAGTTTCTTACCCAGGGCTACCAGACCGATGCCCACGCTATACTCAATTCTGCTAAGTTTCATGAGCCGGTAAGCGAGATGATCGTTGTGAAAGATATAGAGCTCTACAGCATGTGTGAACATCATATGCTGCCTTTTTTCGGCAAAGCCCATATCGCCTATATACCTAATGGTTGGATCACCGGCCTTTCAAAGATCGCCCGCGTGGTCGATGCATACGCCCGCCGTTTGCAGGTACAGGAAAGATTGACGGTAGAGATCATGAATGCGATCAAAGAAACACTGAACCCGGTCGGTGTTGCTGTCGTCATTGAAGCTCAGCACCTTTGTATGATGATGAGAGGTGTTCAAAAGCAGAACTCTGAAACAACCACATCGGCTTTCGACGGAGAGTTCCATAAAAATTCAACTAGAAGCGAGTTCCTTAAACTGATCGGGTCGAACCTGAGTCACCGTTGATAATTTTATATTGTGTTACAAAGATTTTTTTTCTTAAAACCTTTGTGGCATTTTTGTTTGTATAACTACCATTTACAATGAAGCATGCCTATGTATTCCCCGGTCAGGGATCCCAGTTCCCCGGAATGGGAAAGGAGCATTATGATAACAGTGCATTCGCCAAAAAACTATTTGAACAATCCAATGAAGTTCTTGGCTTCCGTATATCAGACATCATGTTTGGTGGTACAGAAGAAGATCTTAAACAAACAAACGTCACGCAACCTGCCGTTTTTCTTCACTCTATCATCGCTTTCCGCAGCATTGATGGGGCAAGACCGGAAATGGTGGCAGGTCACTCCCTTGGAGAATTCTCTGCACTGGTTGCGAATGGTACACTAAGCTTTGACAGTGCATTGCAACTTGTAGCGATCCGTGCGAAAGCAATGCAACAGGCTTGCGAAGCAAATCCATCTACGATGGCAGCCGTACTGGCCCTGGCAGATGACAAGGTTGAATCGATCTGCAAAGAAGTACAGGACGAGACAGGAGAGATCGTAGTACCCGCGAACTATAATTGCCCCGGACAACTTGTGATCAGCGGAACGATCAAAGGCGTTGAAATTGCCTGTGAAAGACTCAAAGCCGCTGGTGCTAAACGAGCCCTTGTATTACCCGTGGGCGGAGCTTTTCATTCACCATTGATGGAGCCTGCAAAAAAAGAACTTAAGGCCGCTATCGAATCAACTAATTTCCACACGCCAACCTGCGCAGTATACCAGAACGTAGTTGCAAAAGCAGTTTTCGATAAAGAAGAGATCAAACAAAACCTGATCGACCAACTGACCGGCCCTGTCCGCTGGACGCAAAGTGTACAGGCTATGATAGCAGACGGCGCATCTGTATTTACTGAAACCGGCCCGGGTAAAGTGCTTCAGGGCCTGATCCAAAAGATCAATAAAGAAACACAGGTACAGGGCGTCAGCTGATCAGACCTGGTAATATATTTTCACTTTTTTGAAGGCCTCCTTTCGGGAGGCCTTCCCCTTTTCAAGGTTTCAAGCGATCTATCCGCGGATCCTTGCGGATGAGGTGAGGGAATCTGCGCCTGAACTGACGGGAAAGCTGGTTAACATCCCTCTAAAACCAGTTACCTTCGCCTTGGCCGCCTTAACTATTGCACCCTGTTAGCGACGGCTGGTCCGTATCAATATCTCCCACACACACACACACATGGTTGTTTAATTCCTGCAGTTAAATATCCTGCGGCATCTCCTGATGCGTTGCAAGACTGTTTTCTCCGGAGCAATCGTGCGGAAAAGTTGCCAGGCGTTAGCCGGCACAATAAATCAACCTGAGACATTTTTAATTTATCTGGTCATCCTGGATGGCACCAGGCTATTTGCCTGTCATTGCTATTAAAAAACATATATGGTCAACAGGCAGTCCAGCCGTTTACGTGAACTGGATTTTCTACGTGGTATTGCGGTAATATTTGTGCTGTGCAGGCACCAGCATCTGTTTTGGATTACCACCAATATGGGGTGGATCGGTGTAGATCTTTTTTTTGTGCTGAGTGGATTTCTTATAGCAGGTTTATTATTCCGCGAATACATAAATTTCGGCAGCATCGATGTAAAACGTTTCCTGATCAGGCGTGGTTTTAAGATCTATCCGCTCTATTATTTTTTCCTTGCTCTTTATTTTTGTTTCAGAATATTTGATGGCTCTGATGTAGCAGATATGCGTATCATACCCGAACTGTTTTTCGCCCAGAACTACGTAGTTGGCTCCGTTTATGTAATGCCGATCAGTTGGTCGCTTGCAGTGGAGGAACATTTTTATTTCTGTATGGCTGCCGCGCTTTGGGTGGGGATTAAACGGGGATGGATCCGGCGTTTTCCCCATAACACGACAGCGCCTCAGGGCAGGAGACTTGTTCGCCTCATTCCTGTTATAATGATTGCTTGTTTACTGCTGCGTACCGGGAGCAATCTGTTATTTCCCGGAAATACGGGAGGGAATACAAGAATGACCCATTTAAGAATTGATTCTCTTTTGGCCGGTGTGCTTATCGCTTACTGGTATTATTTCAAAAGGCCGGAGATAACAACTTTGTTCCGGAGATTTCGGACGATCTTCCTGATGGTGGCCGTCGCCGGAATGGCATGGACGCCATTCGTAGATATGTATTCTTCATTTTTTGCGAAGACGATCGGCTTTACGCTGCTATATGTATCCTGCGGGATAATCCTGCTTTCATTTTTATTGTCGGAAAATACTAACCGGAGGCTGAACAGTCTTTTAACACCTTCACTGGTTAATGCAGTGAGCAGGATCGGTTACTGCTCTTATGCAATTTACCTGGTCCACCTGCTGATCATAATGATACTCCGTTTCTTTTTAGCGAGTACGGGACAATCGATGCCTCTGCTGGTCCAGTTTCTCCTGGTTTTCGGAGCGAGTATTCTCACCGGGTTCCTGGTGACCAATACCATTGAACGTTTTTGCCTGTCAGTCAGGGATCGTTATTTCCCGGCAAGAAACATTGAGCTGGCAAAGGGCAGGGCGAAGACAAAAACGGCTGTCAAAGTACGGGAATTGATCGGTTGAGAAATCCGGTAAAGACGATTTCTTATTGACCATTGATCGAACAATTGATCCAGCCGGCGTCGAACTCAGCGTTGTATTTCTTGTAAAAATTGATCCCCGGCTCATTCCAGTCAAGCACCTGCCAAACCATTCCGGAAAATCCTTTCTCTTTTGTTTCTTTGATCAATTGATCAAAAAGAAGTTTTCCGATTCCCCTGCCTCTCATTTCCTCCGTAACGATCAGGTCTTCGAGGTAAAGGCGCTGGCCTTTCCAGGTGGAGTAACGGATATAGTAGAGTGCGAACCCTTCCACCTTGCCAGCTGCTTCTGCTACAAAAGCCCACCAAACGGGTTGATCGCCAAAACCGCTTTCCACAAAATGATTGAAGTTAACAGTCACCTGCTCCGGAGCTTTCTCATATATTGCCAGTTCCGTGATCAGTTCCATCAGTCTTGCGCAATCGTCTTTTACCGCTCTTCTTATTACTATTGACATGTAGTATTAATTTGAAAGTGACTGATCAAGATCAGCGATGATATCCTGTATGTTTTCAATCCCCACATTCATTCTGATGAGACCATCAGTGATCCCGTATTTTTCGCGAAGCTCTTTAGGGACGCTGTAATGCGTCATTGAAGCCGGATGTGAGAGCAGTGTATCGCAGGTGCCGAGTGAAACAGTCCGCACACACATCTTCAATTTGTTCATGAACCCGATTCCTCCCTGCAGCCCGCTCTTCAGCTCAAAGCTTAGCATAGCGCCGGGATGACGCATTTGTTTGAGTGCTGTGTAATGATCAGGATGCGTTGCGAGACCGGTATAATTTACTTTGGCAACTGCCGGATGCTGATCCAGGTAGCTGGCCACTTCTACCGCGTTATGGCAATGTTTTTCCATTCTTATCTCGAGCGTTTTCATGCCATTGATCAGCAAAAAAGCATCGAATGAATTGGAGTTTCCTCCGAGCAAACGATGAACTTTGGTTACATTGGACGTCATCTTCTCTATGTCTTTACCCAGTAAAATGCCGCCGATCGCCGTACCATGACCGTTAAGAAATTTTGTGGTCGAGTGAGCTACATAGTCAACTCCGTACTTGAATGGTTGTTGCAGGTAAGGTGTGGCGAACGTGTTATCGCAGGCAACGATCAGTCCGTATTTCCGGGCGAGTTTCGTTAGCTCTTCTATATCCACGCACTGGATGGTAGGGTTAGCAGGTGTTTCTATATAAAGCATCCGGATAGATGGATCCTGTTTCATGGCTTCTTCTGCTTTGTTCAGATCACGCAGGTCAATGATCACGGATCCGATACCGAGAGGAGGGAGGATGCGATGAATGAGTTCTTCTGTTCCACCATATAAAGAAAAATGAGAAAGCACTTTGTCTCCACTCTTTAGTTCGGCCAGCATCAATGTAGAGATCGCTGCCATTCCGGAAGCATGGAGAATTCCTTTTACTTCCATGTTCAGTCCGAATGTTTCCAGCGCAGCAATTTTTTGCTCTGCTTCGTTCATGGTCGGGTTGCCCCAGCGGCTATAGATATAACCTTCTTCCTTTCCGCTGAACCGGCGCATGCCCTGCTCGGCGGTATCATACACATAAGTACTGCTGGCATATATCGGAACGAGGTGTGCGTATGAAGGGTCTTTCTCATGACCTCCATGAATCGCTACTGAACTAAAGCCTGTAAGTGAAGATTGATTATCCATGATGAGCCTTTTTTTGAGTGTTCAAAAGTAGAGGAATAATATGAGATTACCGGGAGCCGGCTGCCGAGGATGCAAGGACAACTTAGCTGCGATCCTTGCCATTTGCACCGGCTGCTTGAATATGTGACCTGCGGTAATGCATCCCTACGTTGCTATGGCAGCAGCCCGGCAATTTCTTTCTTCAGCCACAACAACACAGGCAATATGTTGATATCATTGATCTTGCTTGTATCAATCGCATTCATTTTCTGCCCGAGCTTTTTACTTTCTTTTACAGGGATCTGTTTGAGATTGCCATGCTTATCTCCCAACTGGAAAAATGTTTCCAGCAATTCGATCACTGCCAGTTGTTCACGTCCATACTCCTCTGCAAGCTTTGTGTGAAGCAGGTTGTATGCTTCTTTATAAGCCCATTCCATGTCGCCTGCGAGATAGAAATAGATACTGCTGATGATCCGGAAATAAACCCTGTGCTGAAGGGGAATGGCTGTATAATTTGCCGGCAGGTTTTGCTTGATCTCTGCGGTCTTTCGCAGGCCGATACTGGCCATCAACCGGTAGATGGTATACCAGTATTGCGCATAGCCTTCTTCGTTTATCCCTTTTTGTAGTTGCTGCAGCACCTCTGAGGCTTTGTCGTACTGGCCTATGTTCAGCAGGTTGATAATGTAGTTGGCGTACAATTTATCTTTCGATGCCAGCCCTTTTATTTCTATGGCGTAATCGGTGATGGCTTTGCTGAGGTAAACATCCGCTTGTTCAAATTCACCCAGTTGTTGCAGGGTGCGGCCAATTCCGAGCAGGATATTTACCAGCAGGTCTGTTATGTACTCATCCCGGTAATCGTGGGCTTCGAGAGCCTCATAAGCTTTGAGGAAATGTGCCAGCCTGTTCTTGCCATCAGTATAGAACGCTTCACTGCGATGATAATAATAGATGCTGAGCGGGTGTTGCGTATGATCTCTATCGGGACCGGGCTTATTCTTTTCAGAAGGCGGCCGGCTTACGGCAGACTGACCGAGCAACCGCTGATAATAATGTTCGAGGGCTTTGTAAAAATCCTGCATGCTGGTCTGCGCCGCCACCAGCCTGGAAAGGGTACCGGAAGCTTTCGTAGTAGCATTATTGAAAAAAACGGCTTTTTCCTCGTAATCTCTTACAGCAGAAAACTGGTGCTGGTAGGCGAGGTCGAAGTACCAGTTCTGCATATCAAGTACGTCACCAAACCGGAAAGCCTGTTCGGATGCCAGCGATGTTTTGTCAAAGCATTCAAAGAACAGGTCGTACAACCGGAAATGTTTATAAGCCCTGAGCTGCAATTGCTGACGGAAGACCTCATCCGTATCTAAAAGCTCTTCAACACTTTTCTGCAACAGGAATTTATCAAGTTTTTGCCTTAACAGGCGAAGCTCATTTCGGAGCAGGTAGTCTTTGGAAGGTTCGTAGTTTGTTCCGTATATATTCTTATACAGGTGTTCTTTGCTGATTTCTTTTGGTGGAAGGCTTCGGATAAGATTGAATAGTTTCAATGATGCGGAACGTTTGTCCTGCACCAGTAATTTTTTCAACGCTTGCGCATGTTTTGCAGTCAGCTGGTGGCAGATCTGTATGGCAGGGTTTTTATGCATGATGAAAGTTGATGCCCACAAATTACTAAATGAAAACACTTAAAAAATCATCACGGCTAAAGAATCTTGTTTTAGAATATGTATTGGTAATCAACGATCAATCTGCGAACACGGTACGCAACCTTTATCACACCGATATTAAATCGCAGTTTTTATCCATCACCGGAACCCTGAGATTTGTTCAGGAATTAAAAACGGAGTGTTCTTTTATTTGTAGTCATCACGAACTACCATTCTCTTCTCTGGTCAAACCCGGCGGAGGGCCTGCCTCTAGAAAACTGTTACCATTAAACCCAATTGTGTGGAGTCTAACGACCCGCACAATTTGCGTTTTAGGGGAGAGGCGATGGCCGAGGTCCGAGGTCCGTTGTCCGTTGTGCGTTGTCCGATGGCCGATGGCCGATGACCGATGGCCGATGGCCGATGGCCGGGCTCCGCGCTTCGATTATTAATAAAAGCAAAGAGGCTTTCTGATTTCAGGAAGCCTCTTTGCTTTTATGCGGGTCAAAACGGAAGATACCCTTAGTTGAACAATTTAATTGTTGTCAGATCATATCGAAGCGCGGAGCCCGGCCATCGGCCATCGGCCATCGGTCATCGGCCATCAGCCATCGGTCAACGGTCAACGGTCAACGGACAACGGTCAACGGTCATCCGCCATCTCTCTAATACGCCCATTTCACCAACGTCGCGCCCCAGGTAAATCCGCCACCAAAGGCTGCCAGCAGAAGGTTATCGCCTTTTTTGAGTTTGTTTTCCCAATCCCAGAGGCACAATGGAATGGTGCCTGCCGTGGTGTTGCCATATTTCTGGATATTGATCATTACTTTTTCCTTCGGAAGACCAACGCGGTTGGCAGTTGCATCAATGATACGGAGATTGGCCTGGTGCGGAACGAGCCAGGTAACATCGTCGCCGGTAAGATTATTTTTTTCGAGCAGTTCAGCGCTTATATCCGCCATGCCTTTTACGGCAAATTTGTAAACCGCCTGGCCTTCCTGGTATACATAATGCAATTTATTCTCAACAGTTTCCTTGCTTGCGGGCATCAATGATCCACCGGCTTTGAGGTGAAGGTGGTGGCATCCCGAACCGTCGCTTCTGAGCAGGCTGTCCTGAATTCCGTATCCTTCCTGGTTGGGTTCAAGCAGTACACCGCCTGCACCGTCACCGAAAATGATACATGTGGTACGGTCTGTATAGTCGACGATGGCGCTCATTTTATCTGCACCTACAACGATCACTTTTTTATAGCGGCCGCTTTCAATGAATGAAGTTCCCATCGTCAGTGCGTATAAAAAGCCGGAGCAAGCGGCTGAAATATCAAAACTGAAGGCGTTTTTCAAACCGGCTTTATCACATGCAATGTTTGCGGTAGAGGGAAATACCATATCAGGAGTTACTGTTGCTACTATCACACACTCTATTTCCAGCGGATCTATACCGCGTTTGCGGCAAACCTCCAGTAATACGGGGGCCACCATATCAGAAGTGGCTTTACCTTCTCCTTTAAGAATTCTTCTTTCTTCAATGCCTGTCCTGGTGCGGATCCATTCATCTGTTGTATCCACCATTTTCTCCAGATCAAAATTTGTCAGTTTATCTTCCGGCACATATCCACCCACGGCCGTGATCGCTGCTGTAGTTTTATTGCTCATCTTGGAATATTTGTTAAAAAAGTAGCCAAAGGTAAGGGGAAAATTGTTGTCCGTTGACCGTTATCCGTTGACCGCGAATCGCTACAACCGATAGCTTCTGCTTTCTAAGAACATATGCAGAGTGAATTCATACTCAACCCTGTTTTAATTCCGGACAACGGTCAACGGGCAACGGACAACGATCGGGATTTCCTATTTTCGCGCCATGATAGCATACCTGAAAGGCGATTTCGTGCAAAAAACTCCAGCGTCTGTATACGTGGATGTAAATGGTGTCGGTTATGAAGTATTGATCAGCCTGAACACCTATTCGAAGATCCAGGAGTTGAGCAAAGGGCTGTTGCATACGGTCCTGATCATCCG
The DNA here is from genome assembly GCA_040509495.1 of Chitinophagaceae bacterium. GTDB lineage: Bacteria > Bacteroidota > Bacteroidia > Chitinophagales > Chitinophagaceae > Terrimonas_A. The sequence goes on from JBEVKW010000472.1 coordinate 11,383, forward strand.
GGAAGATGCGCACATCATATTCGGCTTCTCCGAGCCGTCTGAAAAAGAAATGTTCCTGCACCTGATCAGCGTTTCGGGCATCGGGGCGTCTACCGCCCGCATGATGCTTTCCTACCTCAAACCCGACGAACTGGCCAGGGCGATCGTGCATTCGGATATTAAAACCCTTGAAGGGATCAAGGGAATCGGAAAAAAAAGTGCAGAACGCCTGGTTCTTGAGCTGAAAGACAAGCTCTCCAAACATCCAGTGGAGACAAATATTTCCCCGCTGAAAAACAATAGCTTGCAACAAGATGCGTTAAATGCTCTGATAGCTTTAGGTATCAACCGGACGGCCGCCGAACAGGCGATTAAAAAGACTCTTGTATCAGAACCAAATCTGCTGGTAGAAGAGCTTATCAAAAAATCTCTCCGTATCCTCTGATTGCTAAACATTTCTGGAACTAATTGATGTTGAGAACTTGAAATTCTGGACTGCTCATATATTCCGTACGTTGGTGTGCGCAACCATCTTACTGGCCCTTCGTGGGCAGGCAAATGCGCGTTTTCTCCCCGCAGGCTTCCAGGATACCACCGCCCGCCGGGATACATCGCCGCTGCGTTACCCGATCCAGGACCGCTACGGTGATCCCTATTCAAATCCCAATAAAAATCCTTTCGATCTCAAAGACAGCGCTTTTCTGAAAAAAGACGTGCAGTATGATCCGCTGACCGGCGAATATTACATTATCGAAACCATCGGAGGAAAGAACTATCGCACACCCGTCTCTTTCAAACGGGATGAATTCCTGAAGCTACAGGGCAGAAAAGACGAAGCTGAATATTTCCGCAAAAGGGCAGATATGATGAGCGAGCTTAACCGCCGCATGTTCCAACCCAAATTCCAAAGCTCCCCAAACTGGTTCAACCGGATCGTCGGATTCGGAAAAGTGGAGATCAAACCTTCCGGCTATGTTGGATTGCTGATGGGGTACCAGGGACAGAACATCAAAAATCCAACCCTGCCTGAAAGAGCGCGGAGAAATGGTGGACTCGATTTCAACATGAACGCTCAGCTGCAGGTCGATGCACAGATAGGCGACAAACTGAGGCTTCCGATCAACTATAATACCCTTGCGAACTTCGATTTCGAAAATCAACTGAACCTGAACTACCAGGGAAAGGATGATGAGATCATCAAACAATTCCAGCTTGGCAACGTGAATTTTGCCTCGAAGGGAACGTTGATCCCCGGGGCACAATCATTGTTCGGGGTGAAAACTCAGGCACAGTTTGGGAAATTGTTCGTCACAGGTGTGCTGGCCAATCAGCGTGCCCAACGCCAGAGTATCAACTCGCAGGGTGGATCTTCTGCGCAGACCTTCGCGATCAAGGCTGATGAGTATGAAGAGAACCGGCACTTCCTTTTAGCGCAATACTTCCGCCGGAACTTCAATACCGCCATGCGTGATCTGCCGATCGTGAATTCAAATGTCCAGATCCAGCGAATGGAAGTTTGGGTGACCAACCGTACCGGCGCTACAACAGATACCAGGGATATCGTGGCGCTGATGGACCTCGGTGAAGGCAACCCTTTTATCGGGCCTCCCGGCAATCCGGACGCCCTGCCGTATAATACGGTCAACGGACTCTATCAGACACTGTCCTCAAATCCAAACTCAAGAAACTCTTCACTTGTACAAAGTACGCTCACATCGATCGGACTGACAGCCGTTCAGGATTTTGAAAAAACATTTGCCCGGAAACTTCAGCCTACCGATTATTATTTCAACCCGCAGATCGGCTTTCTGTCTTTGAATCAGCCCCTGCAGCCTGATGAAGTTCTTGGTGTGGCTTACCAGTATACATATAATGGAGTGACCTACCAGGTGGGTGAATTCTCGCAGGATGTTCCGCCGGATACGACCGGCGCAACCCAAAAGGTATTGTTCCTTAAATTGCTGAAAGCAACTTCACAGAGAACAAATCTTCCGATCTGGGACCTGATGATGAAAAACGTTTACTCCGTTGGCTATGGCCAGCTGGAAAGAGCGGATTTCAAACTCGATCTTTTATATGAAGAGCCAAGTCTGGGTGAAAAAAGATATCTGCCACCTTCAGATGTATTACCTGCTTACGAAGGGCAGCCACTGATCTCGTTGCTGAACCTCGACCGGTTAAATAATCAAAATGACCCTCAGCCGGATGGTGTATTTGATTTTATCGAAGGATTCACGGTTCTCTCGTCTATGAGCCGCGTGATCTTCCCTGTACTCGAACCGTTTGGTCATGATCTCGATTATGTATATCCAAGCGCAGTGGAACGACAGAAATATTTGTATTACCCGCTGTATGATACGATCAAAGCGATCGCTCAGACTTATGCGAACCTGAACCGCTTTCGCCTCAGCGGTAAATCGAAAACGACTACACAAAGTGCAGGAGAATATCAGCTCGGATTCAATATTCCGAGAAACTCAGTGACGGTTACTGCGGGCGGTCAAACCTTGCAGGAAGGTGTTGACTATGATATTAACTATGATCTCGGAACACTCCGGGTGATCAACCAGGCGATCCTCAACTCTGGTGTGCCGGTCAATATACAATATGAGAACCAGGCCGCATTCGGTATACAACAGCGAAGCTTTCTTGGCTTGCGGCTCGATTACCTGGTCAATAAGAAATTATCACTGGGAGGTACATTGGTACGGCTGAGTGAACGCCCTTTCTTTGTTAAACAATCTTATGGAGAAGATCCGATCCGGAATACGATGTATGGACTGGACGCAGACTACCGTAGCGACTGGCCAAGACTGACCAAATTCCTGAATAAACTTCCGTTCTATAAAAGTGATGCAATGTCATCGATCACTGCTTATGCAGAAGCAGCGGTATTGCAACCCGGGCATGCGCCACAGATCGGCAAGGGTGGAGATGGTTTGTCTTATGTAGATGACTTTGAAGGAACCCGTTCTGCGATCGACCTGCGTTTTCCGCTCATCAACTGGCAACTATCTTCCGTACCGCAGCAATTTCCCGAATCTCAACTGAACAATGATCTTGCCAGCGGTTATAACCGGGCAAAACTCGCCTGGTATAATATTGAACCTGTATTACAGGAGAGAAGTAACAGCAATAACCCGCTTGCCGGTAACCGCGATGAGCTGTCTAAACCGGAAACACGCCAGGTGTTCCAGACAGAGATCTTCCCGCAGCGTACAAATGATTTTGGACAGGGATTACTGACCACCTTCGATCTTGCTTTCTATCCTAAAGAAAGAGGACCTTATAACTTTGAGAACAGGGCCGGGCGGATCAGCCCGGATGGATCGCTGTCAAATCCCGGACAGGCATGGGGCGGCATCCAGCGGAATATCGATCAGACCGATTTTGAAACCGGTAATATAGAGTACATCGAATTCTGGTTGCAGGATCCTTACGTTTTGAATACCACACGTACCGGAGGTAAACTGTATTTCAACCTGGGGAATATTTCTGAAGATGTACTGAAAGATGGCAAACGCCAGTATGAAAATGGTTTGCCCACACCAACGAATAATGCACAGGTTGATAATACGACCGTTTGGGGAAAAGTGCCTTCCAATCCATTGCAGGTGACCAATGCATTCAGTAACGACCCTGCCGACCGACAGTACCAGGACGTTGGGCTTGATGGGTTGACCGACGATGAAGAAAGAACGAAATTTCAATCTTACCTCACCGGCTTGCAGGCGATCTCTCCCAATGCCTATGCGCAGGCGGTCAACGATCCCTCTGCCGATAACTTTAAGCCATACCGTGATGCCAGCTACGATGCGATCAACGCCGGTATCTTAAGACGCTATAAAGACATCAATAATCCGCATGGTAACTCTCCGATCGCAACCGCCAGCACGCAATTCGTAAACGCGTTTACCCAGTATCCCGATGCTGAGGAAATGAACAGGGATAATACCCTGAACGAAGTGGAAGAATATTTCCAGTATGAGATCAACATCACGCCGAACATGCAGGTGGGATCGAACTTTATTACGGATATCCGCCGCGCCGAAAATATCAGGCTGCCAAATGATCAGACCAGGTCTGAGAACTGGTATCTCTTCCGGATACCTGTTTCCGAATTTACCAGCAAAGTGGGGAATATTCCTGACTTCAAATCGATACGCTTTATCCGGATGTTCGTATCCGGGTTCGAAGATTCTGTTGTAATGCGTTTCGGTAAACTGGAGTTGATCCGTAACCAGTGGAGAAAATTCCAATACCAGATAGATACTACAGGTAACTATGTTACGCTTCCTGCAAACAACCCCGCAATATTCAATACGCTTGCGGTCAACGTGGAAGAGAATGATCAGCGTAGCCCTATCCGGTATCGCATACCGCCGGGTATCGAACGCCAGCAGCAATTGAGTAATAATAACGTTCAGTTGTATTTGAATGAACAGGCCTTGAGTGTTCAGGTCGATAACCTGCCGGCAGCGGAAACCCGTGGTGTATTCAAGAACATGAACCTGGATATGCGGCAGTACGGCAAACTGCGTATGTTCATCCACGCAGAGGCACGCCAGTTCGATAATATGATCACCGATGGGTCACTGACTGCCGTGATTCGTTTTGGTAGTGATCTCCAGGGTAACTATTATGAAGTACGTGTACCATTGAAAAAGACCTCGTGGTTCACCAATGATAGCTTGTCTGTATGGCCTGAAGAGAACAATCTCGACTTCGACCTGCAGGAGCTTACCCGGATGAAATTGCGGAGAAACCAATCCGGTGCCGCTCCGTCTACCTATTATTCGGAACGTCTTGCCAATGGCCGTATATACGCAATGATCGGCAACCCGAATCTCGGAGAAGTGCGAAGCATGTTGCTGTCTGTAGAGAACAGCACCAAGAATCCGATCTCAGCCGAAGTATGGTTCAATGAACTGCGTTTCTCGAACCTTGATGAAAAAGGTGGTTGGGCTGCAACGGGTCGTGTTGACCTGAAACTGGCCGATCTTGGCTCCATCACGCTTGCAGGTACCGCCAGAAGCCGTGGCTTTGGTACATTGGAGCAGCGGGTGAACGAACGAAGCAGGGAAGACATGTATACGTTCGACGTGTCGGCAAATATCGATGCAGGTAAACTGCTGCCAAGAAAACTGGGGATCCAGATCCCTGTATACGCCGGCATCAGCCGCATAGCAATGACACCTGAATATGATCCGTATGATCTTGATATCAAATTGCAGGATAAACTGGATGCAGCGCCAAGTAAGGAATTCAGGGATTCGATCAAGAATGATGCACAGGATATCACCACGATCAAGACACTGAACTTTACCAATGTCAAAAAACTGAAGACAGATGGTAAACGCCCGAAGATCTGGAGTTTGACCAACCTGGATTTCAGTTATTCTTATATACATACCCAGCAACATAACCCGCTGATCGAAAACTATGAGATGAAGCGGGAACGTGGTGTAATTGGTTATAATTATGCGCCACAGGCGAAATACCTGGAGCCATTCAAGTTCATCAAATCAAAGTCAAAATGGCTGGCGCTGGTGCGCGACTTCAACTTCAATTACGTTCCTACGCAGCTTTCATTCCGGGCAGATATCTTCCGGCAGTTCGGTGCTACAAGACCGAGAAACGTTGGTGGCGGACCTTATAAGATTCCGGAAACATATGACAAGTACTTTACGTTCGACAGGTATTATATTATGCAGTGGAACCTGACCCGATCGCTTTCGATCGATTTCACAGCAACCAACAACGCGCGTATCGACGAACCATTCGGACGTCTGGACACGGGCCCGAAAAAAGACTCCGTGCGCGACAACTTTTTGAAAGGCGGAAGGAATACCCAGTATCAGCAGCAACTGATCGCGACTTATAATGTGCCTATGCAGAAGATCCCGTTCCTTGACTGGACGAATCTTCGCGCAACCTATACCACGCAGTATAACTGGCTCGCGGCTTCATTGCTGGCCAAAAGCCTTGGCAATACATTGTCAAACACTCAAACGCGCGCCATTACCGGGGAATTGAATTTCGAACAATTATACAGCAAGTCGAGATTCCTGCGTGCTGCCATGGCTCCACCATCAAACAGCCCGAAGCCTGCAACGCCGGCAGCTCCTGCGGCACCAACAGCTGCAGTTCCGCAGATCCCGATGCCTCAGCCGATCGCAGATTCCATCCTGGCGAAAATGACCCGGAAGGAAAGACGTAAAGCTAAAAAAGAATACCGCCGGCAGGTGCGTGAATACAAGCGCGCAATGAAAGCAGCAAACCGTCAGGCCACACCTGAAGTCGGCGGCGCGGTGAGAACACTCACCGGAGTCGTTACGGCAGTGAAACGTGTGGGTATTCAATATACACAAGACTTTGGAACGACACTTCCAGGTTATATGGACAGCACGCGCATTCTCGGCTATAACCCGAGAAGCCGCGAACCAGGATTCGGCTTTATATTCGGCTATCAGCCTGATACGAACTGGATCAACAGAATGGGCGCGAAAGGCTTGCTGTCAACGGATCCACGCGTAACAGCCATGATCCAACAACGCTATAATGAGCGATTGAATCTGACTGCACAGGTGAGTCCGTTCCGCGATTTCAATATCGATCTGAATCTGGATAAAACCTTCAGTAAACAGTATTCCGAACTCCATAAGGATATCACCGGTACTTCCGGTCTCGCAAGACTGAGCCCTTATGCAGCAGGTAGCTTCTCGATCAGCTATATCTCGTATCAGACTCTGTTTGATAAGTTTGACCCGAACGTCGTTTCAGAGACATTCAAGACCTTTGAAGCAAACCGTGTGGCATTATCGCAGAAACTTGGCCTGGAAAACCCGTATGCAGATCCCACACCGGGGGCTGATGGATACGTGGAAGGTTACGGTCGTTATGCACAGGATGTCATCATCCCTTCATTCCTTGCAGCGTATACAAAAAAGAATGTAACAGATGTAAAGGGTGTGAAGAACAGTAATCCGAACATCAGCGCCAATCCTTTCTCCGGCTTTATTCCTAAGCCTAACTGGGTTGTTACCTATAACGGGTTGGCAAACGTTGGAGATCTTCAACGGATCTTTACCAATGTTACGATCCGTCATGGTTATCACAGTACGCTTAGCATGAACAGCTTTAACACGGCATTGCTTTTCCAGGATCCATTCCGGATCAGCTATCCTTCCTTCAGGGATTCACTAACGGGTAATTTCATACCATACTTCCTCGTGCCAAATATCAGTATTCAGGAGCAGTTTGATCCGCTTGTTGGTGTGGAGATGACATTTACCAATCAGTTGTCAACGCGTTTTGAATACCGTAAAAGCCGAACGCTCAGCCTCAGCCTGATCGATTATCAACTGGCGGATACCCGTTCTTATGAATTCTCCTTTGGGTTCGACTGGCGGAAGAAAGGTGTGCCGTTCATTAAAAAACTCGGTAAGATGAAACTGGATAATGATATCACCTTCAAATTTGATTTCAGTATCCGTGACGATGCCACTGCCAACAGTAAACTTGATCAGGGAACTGCGTTTGGTACATCAGGTCAGAAAGTGATCAGGATCGCACCATCGATCGATTATATTCTGAATAACCGTGTTAGCCTGAAATTCTACTTCGAGCAGAACAGGAATATTCCGAAGATCAGTAACGCATTCCCGATCACCAATACAAGAGCCGGATTGCAGGTGAATATATCTCTTGCGCAATAGTTACCTTTGTGTATCGCGAATGGAGGGGAAGAGGGTTTAAAAGTTTAATAGTTTAAAAGTTTAATAGTTTTAAACAATTAAACTTTTAAACTTACTTCTCCTCTGTCAAACATCTTAACGCACTTATCTGCATGGGGAAATCAAACGTCCATATAGGGATCATAGGTTATGGTTATTGGGGACAGAATATTGTCCGCAATTTTTTTCATGCACAGGATTGTGTGGTGGTTAAAGTGGCGGAGCCAAGGCAGGAAGGTCGGGATGCGTTTTCGAGAACCTATCCAACAATTCCTGTTGTAGCGGATGCTGCTGAAGTGATCAATGATCCTTCGATAGATGCTATTGTCGTTGCCACTCCGGTTTCGACCCATTATCTACTGGCAAAAAAGGCATTGCTGCAGGGCAAGCATGTGCTGGTGGAAAAGCCGATGACGCCTTCAGTGGCGGAAGCCAACGAACTGATAGACATCGCGGCAAAGAACCAGCTTACCCTGATGGTGGATCATACATTTCTTTATACAGGAGCAGTGCAGAAGATCCGGCAGTTAATAGATGCGAAGGTGATCGGGGAGGCGCGTTATTTTGATTCCACCAGGATCAATCTCGGCTTGTTCCAGCCGGATATAAACGTATTGTGGGATCTTGCAGCGCATGATCTTTCCATCCTCGTTTATCTTATCAGGGATGAGCCCATCAGCGTACAGGCTACCGGGATCTCTCACACGAAGAACGGGATTGAAAATATCGCTTACATGACACTTCATTACAACGAAGATTTTATAGCACACTTTCATTGCTCGTGGAGTTCTCCGGTGAAGATCCGCCAAACGCTGATCGGTGGTGACGAAAAGATGATCATCTATAATGATATCGAACCTACCGAAAAAGTGAAGATCTATGATACAGGGTATGACATCAAGACGGAAGAAGATAAGAAGCAAATGCTTGTTGATTACCGCACCGGTGATGTGAGTGTGCCCAAGGTGTCCACACGCGAAGCGCTGTCTGGAGTGGCTGAAGATTTTATCCGGTCCATCATTCATAAAAGTGATCCCTTGGCAAATGCTGCCTCCGGATTGAAAGTAGTGCGGATACTCGAAGCTTCCCAGCAATCAATTAAGAACAAAGGCCGCGACGTTCAAATAAGCTGATCATGGAAATTCTAACCGTTCAATCCAATACACAACAACTGCGCAACGTAAAAGTCGGCATGGATGTGCGTATTTTCAACTTTGTAAATGCATACGACTGCACTATTGGCGATGGTACAAAAGTGGGCGCGTTCACTGAGATCCAAAAAGAAGTAGTGATCGGGAGGAATTGTAAAATATCCAGTCATAGTTTTATTTGCTCAGGAGTTGAATTGGAAGATGGCGTTTTTATTGGTCATGGCGTCATGTTCACCAATGATCTGTATCCACGAGCGACCCGTGAAGATGGAAGCATGCAAACAGAAGACGACTGGCAACTGATCAGAACACTGGTAAAGACGGGTGCGTCCATCGGCAGCAATGCAACTATACTTTGCGGGATCACTATTGGCGAGAATGCGATCGTAGGAGCCGGGGCCGTAGTAACAAGAGATGTCCTTCCCGGAACGACCGTTGCTGGAAACCCGGCCAGGGAACTTCCCCAAAAAAACACTGATCAGTAACAGATTTTAAACAGAGGCTCTGCAGATGAAGACAACCGCAGTCATTGGTTTTGGAAAGATCGGTCAGGCAGTGACAGCGAATATGCTGCTGCATGGTTTGCGCGTGATAGCAATTGATACCGATGCAGGCATTGCCGGTAGATTTCATGATAATACATTTCATACCAATGAGCCGGGTGTATTGAATGTGCTCACCGATGCCTACCATGATGGAAACCTGCATATCCTGACAGGCCTTGGCGACCAGCAGATCGATGCTGTTATAATTTGCATACCACTCGCTGTGGACAAGGAAAAAAATACCATCGATGATCCGTTCATAAATTGTTTTCGACAATTAATATCTCACTGCAGTGATAAGTTACTGATCGTGGTGGAGACATCTGTGCCTGTCGGATACAGCCGCAGGATATTACTGCCGGTGCTTGAATCTTCCGGGAAAAAACATGGTATCGACTTCCTTCTTTCTTACAGCCCTGAGAGGATCAAAAGCGGCACGATGCTGAAGCAACTGGAAAAGATCCCCAAAGTGATCGGCGGCATTTCGCCTGAAGCAACAGAAGCGAATTACCGGTTATACCAGCAATTCTTTCCATCAGAGTTGCTCTATCGTGTTGAGAATACCGAAACAGCGGAGATGATGAAGCTGGCTGGTATGATCTATCGTGATGTGAATATCGCACTGGCAAATCAGTTGGCGATGTTTTCGCAGCTATCCGGTATAGATCTTCCTTCACTGCTGCCACTCATCAATGCGGATGGTGAAGCAAATCTTCTTCAGCCGGGTATTGGAGTGGGGGGGCATTGCACACCGGTATATCCTTATTTCCTTATTGATAATTTCCGGAACGCCGGACTTGATTTTTCTTTAGCCAGATCAGGCCGCCAGATCAATGATAACATGGCCGCTTTTGCCGTTTCATTGATCAGGGATAAAGTCAGCACTAAATCTGCATTGGTACTTGGGCTTTCATTTCGCCCGAATGTAAAGGAAGACGCCAATAGTGTTGGCGAAGCGCTGTATAGATTATTGCAGCAGGAAGGATTTGATGTGCGGATACATGATACAGAGTTTTCGCAAGCTGAACTGGAACAGAAAGGATTTGTATTTGCGGATCCACTGGTTACGGATGCCGAAGTCGTGTTTCTCGTTACAATGCACAAACAATACCGCGGGCTCGATTTTACCTCAATGGCCGCCAATGGAGTAAGGTTTATTGTTGATGGCAGAAATGCACTGGACCGGCATGTGGTAGAATCTGCGGGCATCCGCTATACAGGTATCGGACGTTGATGATTTCGACACATGCTCTTTCGCCATATTCCCACGCTAATTGCAACGATCACTTAACCGCTGCCGTTTTTTCTCCTGTCAGCTGATCGATCACTGCCTCGTATTTCTTTACCGATTTATTGAATTTTACAAGATAGGCCCAGTAAGTAGCCACAATGAACACGGAAGTAGTGATAATGCCTTCCAGTTGATTTCTTTTTATAGAGACGGACAAACCCCAGATGGCGACGCTATAGAGTAGTGTGATCATCGCAAGCCCTGACCACTGCGGACGAATCGTACAACGGAGTTGATTTTTCCCATCAATAGAGGTTACATAGGTTCCGGTCAGTACGGGATTAAGACTTGTTGCGCCGTAAAAGAATCCATAGCCTCCCATGACGACAGCGAATGAGTTAGCAGATATCTTGTAATCAAGTACATTATTCAGGATGCTTTGCAGATCGATTTTTGGGGGAAGGATGCAGATCTTATCGAGAATTGATTTAACCTTTTCGAAGCTCTTATCTGTTGTTCGGGTGATTTTTTTGTAAGGTAAAAGACGCATGCTGTAAACTCTATGGATTTGGCTTTGATTTTTTAAAAAGCATTACATAACCGCAGAGGTTTTTCTTTATCTTTTTATCCTTATTGATCTGCAAGGGTTTCATCATATGGAATTCTGACTGTGCTGCTACATACCCGAAACTGATAATGTTGCCATCGATATCACCCCATTTCTTCTGCTGGAACACAACCTGCTTCTCATTCCAGTCAAACATTCTTACTTCGTACAGGCGGGACGTGTATTCCCCTATAAACACGAACTGGTACCAGGTGCCTTGTGTAAGCGGTACAACAACCGGCATTTCATACTCACTTTCCATAGTCATGGAAGCTTCTTTTACCAGCACCAATCCATCTTGTGCATAAAGTGATTTCAGACTGTCTGCCTGTTTCATGATGAACGGGTTATCACAGGATCGCTGCCTGATCACATCCTGTGAAAAGGAGGTAACGCCAGTGAGGAGTAACAGAGTCAATAAGGCAAGAAATAAGTTCTTCATAAACTTAAAGGATCTGGATATCAACAAATCTAAGGTAAATTAATTAGCCGCGCAAGCTGGCTGCGGACCTCTTAACAGTTGTTTATCCGCTGGTGCAGAACGTTTCCGGGCGGATAAACAACCAGGATTTTAACGGTATTCTTCGAAATAAAGTATGTAAGCCCATTTCAAATGCGCGTCATTGGCGGTGCATATAAATTCCGTCTGCCTGCTGCGTTGGCGTGATCACAAGGTCATTGATACATACATGGGAAGGCAGGGTGGTTGTATAAAAAATCACATCCGCCACATCAGCCGCCGTAAGAGCTTGCAAACCAGTGTATACGTTTTTTGCGGAAGCTTCATCACCCTTGAACCGGACCATAGAAAATTCTGTTTCAGCCGCCCCGGGATGGATGGCGGTTACTTTTATGTTGTGCCTGAGCATATCAACACGCATAGCATGGCTTAATGCATCCACTGCCGACTTTGTAGCGCAATACATGTTTCCCCGTTCATATACGAGTTTCCCTGCAACTGAACCCATATTGATGATATGGCCCTGCTTGCGGATCACCATTAATTGAGACACAGCTTTAGCTACATAAGCAAAGCCTTTAATATTTGTATCAACCATCGTGTTCCAGTCGTTAAGATCTGCTTCTTCGAAGTAGTCACGGCCCAGCGCTAGTCCCGCATTATTGATCAGCACATCGATCGCTTTCCAATCATCCGGGAGACTACTGACCGCATCGTATACGGCTTGTTGCTCGCGCACATCAAATACACGTAAAATTATCCGGATCTTATATTTTTCTGTCAGCACATTACTGATCTCATTCAGGCGTTCTTCACGTCTTGCGTTCAGGATCAGGTCATATCCATTTTCTGCAAATTTCTCAGCACAGGCTTTTCC
>JBEVKW010000473.1:0-7389 GCA_040509495.1 Chitinophagaceae bacterium
AATAAATACGCGGAATTCACTTAACATCGACTTAACTTTTACCCTTCGCACTTCGATCATATTGTCACCTTGATTAATTGACTTTCTACTTCTTCCCGCCCTTCTTCTCCGCCTTTGAATCTTCGGCTTTAGCCTTCGGTGGTCTGCCTGTAGGGCGTTCGGCTACCAACTTTAAATCGGCCTCATTAACCATGTAGCTCTTCCCGAAACGAGTAGCTGGCAATCTCCCATCTGTAATCAGCTTGATAACTCTTCGCGTAGAAATGCCAAGCTTCTCTGCGGCATCTTGTGTGGTCAGAAAGTTTGTTGCCACGCAATTCACTGTCCCTTTCACTCCACGTTTTAAAAACGGCCGGATATTAGCACGAAAAAAGTATTCTGCAAAGTGACTATTTCTCGTTGACAAATTATTCAGATATCTGTATAGTTTCTTTGTCGGCCAGGTAACACACAAGAGAGGAAAAGAAGATGCTAAACGTCAACGAAGAGAAGATGAACGAAGTGATTCAACAGGCTTTCGACAAGGTGTCCGGCGACCGCCGTTGGGAGACAGCTATCGTCAAAGCCAAACAGCAGATTGAGTCTAACCCGTTCATGCACTTCGACGGGCACGCCCTGCTTATCCTCTCTGACTCTAACGAGATTTACACCGCCAACGGCACTTGCCAGTGCAAGGCTTTTCAGAATGGGCGGCGTCCGTGCTGGCATAGGGCTGCGGCGAGGCTAGTGAAGAGGTACACCGAAGCCTCTCACTAAACAGAAGCGGACTCGCCGGAGCTGGTATCTGGGCAGATGCTCCCCGGCGAGTCCTAGACATCAACCTTGAACTTTGGAAGGGACAAAGCCGATGCAACAGGATTCTACCACGGGGGGCGGCTACCGCGCCGTCTGCACCGTCGAAGTCACCGCCAAACTCTACGAAGCCGACACGCCCGGCCGCCTCATTGAAGGCGACACGGACGATCTGGCCGCCGCGCGCTACGCCCACGAAGGCATGAAGTGCGCGCAGATTCTTTACGGGCTGTCCATGCTCGCCTTCCTCGCCAGTCATGCCGACGCGGAACGGGCGGCGGCTAACATCTCCCACAACTTCAGCATGGCACTTGAGAACGTGGCCGCGCTCTCGCTCGACTTGAGCGACCATGCGCTCATGTGCGTCTCCGAACTTCATCAACTCTACGAGCGGAAGGGGGGCGCGGAGTGAACATCTCCATTCGCCCCGACAAGGGCAACACGCACTACGACACGGCGTCGCAATGTCTGCTCGTCCTGCACGCGCTGTGGTACGTCCTCTCGCTGGCGGGGCGTGAAGGCGTAGACCACCACGGCGAGCAGGATTTCAACGAGGCGCTGAACGTCTACGGGTCGCTCGGGCTGCTGTTCACTAACACCCTGTACGCGCAGGTGGAAGAGATGGAGTCAGAGCGCAGGGGCCGGGCCGGGGAAGGGGGCGAGTGATGGGTGATAGTACCGTCTCGCCCTTCCGCCAAGACCCGCTCTCGCGCTGCCGGGTGCGCGTCCACACGGCGCTCGCTATCGTTGAAGATGGCTCATACGGCCTGCTGAAATTCGAGGACGTAGCGCGGCTGCTCATCATGGCTCTTGAGGACATAGCGGAGATCGAGCAGGGGGCGGACACTCCGCAGGCGCTTGATTGGAACGAGTATCCGGCGCTCGCGGAAGAGAGCCGGTAGGTCTGAGGATGAAGGCTTACAAGTACAAACTCCGGCCGTCGCGCCGCGTTGTGGAGACTTTCGAGCAGACGCTAGAGGTCTGCCGGGAACTCTATAACGCGGCGCTTCAGGAGCGGCGGGATGCTTGGCGCGTGTCGCGGGTGTCTATCAGCTATAACACGCAAGACGCTCAGCTAAAGTACATTCGCGCCGAGCGTGACGACGTTGCGGCCGTTTACTCTCAGGTTAATCAAGATGTACTTCGCCGCGTTGACCGCGCCTTTGCCGGATTCTTCCGGCGCGTGAAGGCGAAGCAGAAGGCGGGTTACCCGAGATTCAGAAGCACGCGCCGGTACGATTCTTTCACGTATCCTCAGAAGGGATTCTCTTTAGAGGGGGATAAACTCTATCTATCTAAAATCGGTAGCGTTCGCGTTCGGCTCTCCCGCCCGATTGAGGGTGAGATTAAGACCTGCACTATAAAGCGTGAGGCAGATGGTTGGTTTGTTATCTTCGTAGTTGAAGAAAACCAGTGTCGCTATTATCCAAAGACGGGTGAGACGGTCGGCATAGATGTTGGTATTGAAAACTTCGCGACCTTATCCACTGGCGAGGCTATTTCCAACCCTAGACACCTAAGTAAAGCGGAGCGCGAGCTAAAGACGGCACAGCGTAGAGTGTCGCGCCGAAAGAAGGGGAGCAACCGCCGCCGTAAGGCCGTTCAACTATTAGCGAAAAAGCACCAAAAGATTCAGCGCCAGCGGCAAGACTTTTTCCACAAACTATCACTTCGGCTCATTCGGGAGTTTGACAGTGTAGCGTTTGAGTCTCTGAACATCGAAGGGTTAAAGAAGAATCACCATCTGGCTAAGTCAATCAGTGATGCGGCGTGGGGGACTTTCATTTCCATTCACGAAGGTAAGGCTGAAAGTGCTAACCGTCGTGTGGTGAAAGTTCCCGCCGCGTTCACGTCTCAGGATTGCAGCGGGTGCGGCGCGAGAGTTCGTAAATCCCTCGCTGTGCGTGAACACCGCTGCGTTGCTTGTGGAGTCGTTCTCCACCGCGACCACAACGCGGCGATAAATATCAAGGCAAGGGCTTTGCCTTCGGGGATGGAGAGGGTTGCTTCTTCGTGAGAACCGAGAACTTTTCTTCGCAGAAAAGGTGTCAAAATTGTCCTCGTGTTTTTGCAGTTATCCCGACTTGAATTAGGAAATTGGCAGGTGGAACTAAATGATATGAAGGCAAGCGAACTGATTGAGTTATTGAGGATGCTCGACCCCGACGCGCGGGTAGTCATTCACGGGCACGCTGACGGGTATGATGACGTGGCGGGCATTGACGAGATACCGCTACGCTTGAACGTGAATAGTGAAGGCGGGCGGGGCGTGCATGAATACCCCGAAGAGGGGGAGGCGGCCGACACTACCGCGCTGCTCATAGCCTGACGCCCCCGACTTTAGCGCGCTCACTTAGAGGCCGGCGCAGCGGGCGCGTCCCGCGAGCCTTCTGTTTGTCCCGCCTCGGCCACCTTTTCCTTAGCCTTCCAGAAGTTGCTGATTGCCAGAGTGAGTACGCCGAGTGCCATAGTGAACATGAGGCCGACCAGCCACTTATTCAGGTCATAAATTCTGTCTATGTCTTTCCGTAGAGAGGTCATCTCGGCTTGGTTGTTTTCCTTGAGGCTGTCCAAATCCTTGCGCATGAGGGGCATGGCCAAC
This sequence comes from Chitinophagaceae bacterium, assembly GCA_040509495.1. Classification (GTDB taxonomy): domain Bacteria; phylum Bacteroidota; class Bacteroidia; order Chitinophagales; family Chitinophagaceae; genus Terrimonas_A. The sequence goes on from JBEVKW010000473.1 coordinate 3,395, forward strand.
GCCTTAGAGGGGTTGTCCATAATGAGCCTTTCCATGTCTGACACGGATTCCTGAAGCTTGGCGACGTTGGCGCTGAGTTCCTTGATTTGCAAGGCTTCCTGCGACCCATCGGGCGGGGCTGACAGGGCGCTAATTCTGCTGTCTAATTCCGCCAGCCTTCCATTGATGAATTTAATCTCCTGCTCAGCTTTAAGCTTTTCATAAAGGTCAGCCGCCAGTTCTCGGTGCTGCACTGTAAAGTCACTCTCCAACCACGATACGGGCAAGGTTACTAAACTGCCCAACAGCCCGGCTATTCCCGCGACAACGGCTATTACGGCATAGGCGAGTTCGGACTTGCCTCTGCGCTTAGCGCCCGCTTTTGCGTGGAGCGTTCGTTCTGCTCTTGCACTGAGTTCTTCTATAGTAGCTGGTGGGGTGTCGTCTTGTTGCTTATCCGGCTGTTCTGGCATGAGTTTCTATTTAGATGCTGTCAACGTAGAGTGTCGGCGGAAGTGGGCTTCCGCCGGAAGGCGAGCGAAACCGAGCGTCACGGTCGGGGCTAATAATAATGGAAAAGAGGTCGGCGGGTAAATGAATCTTGGCGCTGGACTGTGTGAGGTGTGTCCCGAACAGGCGTAAAGATTTCTTTACGCTCTGCGTTGCCGCCCGGAGAGGTGCGCTATAAACCCGCGCCCCTCGCTACCCGCTGGCGGCGACAGCCGCCCCTGTACTGGCCTCGCGCCCGCGACCCGCGTCCGACGCCTTTAGACCGCAACCACGCCGCGCGACTTGATACACCGCCGACACTCTGATTTCTAATGGACGTTTTGAGTTTCTGTGATTTCAACTAAAGCCTTGCCTTCCTTGTTTACTCGCTGTGCCCGCGCTGTCTTACCCTCACCATTTCCGCCCATCGGCAGAGTAACGGTAAAGAGCCTCCCGCAAGACGAACGCTGGCAGCGGGTCTTAAAGACTCCCGTTGCGTTTTCGCTGGCTTCAAACGCCAGCCGCTTACATGCGTTACATCTAATCTGAATCATTAGAAACCCCGAAGTTGACGGGCGGGACTGGCGCGGATATAACCTCGTACTGTTGGAGAGGTCCCGGGCCAGTCCCGACCTGATTACTAAAGGGTTAGCTCGTTACGCGACGGGCTAACCTTTTATTTTTGTTACGCTCGATCAACGTGTCATCGAGTTCCTCGACCAGGTCGCGGATCATCATCACGGCCTGGTCGTCGGCGATCTCGAAGCCGTCGCCCTTCACGGCGTACGTCTTGCCTATGACGGCGGCGATGCGGTCGGGGAGCTTCGCCAACTTCACGGCATACCTTTCAGCTTCTTCCATCGGAATCCCCCTTCTCTGGATTCGTCTGCGCGCGATTTCTCGCGCGAACCTGACTACCTCGCGACGGTTGACCTTCGCCGGCCGGCGGCCTGAGCTGAGGAACCGTCGCACCGCCTCTTTGTTGTGGCGGCGGCAGTCGTTGCAATAGAGGTTGCTCTAGAGGGTTGGCGGGTGGAGTCTCGGAAAGTGCTAACACTTAGCTGCGCCATAAACGAGAAACGCCCGCCAACTCCTCTAACGGAGCAAGCGGGCTTCTGACGAGCCTCTAAAGTATTAGACCCTCTGGCGGGGTTCTGATGTCGGGGGGATTATAGACCTTCCCGACCGTTTATCAATAGGCTTTGAAGGGGCGGCGGGGCAGGAGGGCGCGGGTAATTCGGCGGGGGCATCGGAGGGAAGCGGGCGGGAGATGCTTCGTGGGATGAAGTGAGGACGCCGCGGCACGCATTAGAACGTTCTTGAGGCGGAGTGGTAGTAGATATGCGGGCGCTTGTTGCTATTCACTCGACGGTTTCATTTTCTTTGTCTCCTTTCCATATCTTCGCTCGAATTACACAAATCTCTCAGTAAATGTGGGTCAGAAACGAAGCGTGGATTTGTCGGCATAGAATCCATCGTGCGATTAAGAATTGACTTGTAGACGGATTCAATGAAGGAAACACTATAAGATTCCTTCGGTCTTGATTCTGACCATGTAGACCAAATTCCTCTATCACTACGGTATTTACAATCCCTCATTTCTCCGGAGACATACTCACAAATAAATTCCCCCCTCTGAAAAGCGTCGTCGCATAGGCGATATGCAACACCGGGACTTACAATCCTATGATGCGTCCAGAAATCATCCCTTTCGAGTTCGGCGGCGAGCCTGTGTATCTCAATTAATCTTTCATGCGCCAGTAATACCTTTCCCTCGCGGAGGCTGGCTATGTGAAGACGGTGGAGCCGGTCGAACTCATCAACGTAACGTTTAATTTTTGCATATTTATAATACTTAGACAGGTCTCTTTTTATCTTCCGATTCCTCTCCTCAAGAATTTCTATTAGCTCATTGACCCGGCCGTCCAAAGGGTCTGGTGTTACGACGATATCCCGGCCCGCGACGTACCCTGAAACGTTAGCGTTCTCACCAATATCAATCGAAGCTCGTGACTGGCCGTCATCTTTTGCCCCCTTCTCTTCCTTTCCCCTCGCCCTAACGTCACGCCCGGCGACGTTGCCTGATACGTCGGAGTCTCTGCCGAGATTGACGGAGCTTTGCGACGGCTGTTCATCTTCCCGTTTATCTTCGCCGGTGCTTATGTCTCGGCCGGCGACGCTGCCGGAAATATTCGCATTGTTGCTAATTGACACGGAGCTTTGCCCGGTGGCGGGAGCCCATAAACTCAACGAGTAAGCTATCACGCCCGCCGTGAGGAGCATGAATAAGATTGCGAGGGGGGCTATCCACTTCTTAGGGGCTCCAGGGATGCGCCACTTGAAAGCGCGGAAGAGTGCATAGAAGATGCCGAGCGCAAGACCGGGGACGCCTAAGCTGACAAACACTTTCCATAGCTCTATAGACATTTCGGTATTCCCTTAGCCTTTAAATAAAAGGTGATTGTGAGGCCAGCGAAGCCGCCGGCAGGAACCCCGTGATGCGTAAAAGATATTACCGGAAGGGCGGGGCGTCAACGCTTACGCGCGGGGCGTCTCTCGGCGCTTGTAGGGCTGGCTTGGGGCGTCCCGCGTGAGGTTTGTTTTGGGTGAGAAGGAAATGCCACCTCTTACGTCTCACTGTCGTTATTCTCGCCGCTGCCGCCATCTTCAAGCAGCAACCCCCGGCTTTCCTTCAAGAACCTTTCCTCAACCGCATTACCGACAGAGAAAGCTTCATCATTAACCTTCAGGGCCTTGACACCCTTTAGCAGATTGTTTAGCCGGCCTGAGATGACGGCCGCCGATGTCTGCAAATTATCTTTGATTTGTGCGGTATCCACTCCGGCCTTCTCTAAGTTTTCCGACAGGCGCAGCACGGCCTCGACGGCCTCGACCTGTCGAGGTATAGATTGTATATTCCCCTCCGTGGTGAAGTTCCTGTACATGAAAGAGGCGCTGGACTCGATAAGCTTGATGAGCAGGCCGATTACCCTAGACTCGCCGACCAGCTTAAGCCATAAGCTGCCCGACTCCATTTTAACAACCTGTAAAGGATATTCGGCGGCGGATACCCCGACCATGTTACAGAGTTCAGAGTAAAGCTCGCTCACCGCCGTAAGCTTCACTAGAACATCCTTATAGTTTCCCTCAGAATCAAGGTAGAGCGAGATTCCCTCATACCCCGGCGGTACGACATTATGCTCGCCCTCCAATCGCTCCTTGATAAAGTGTGCGAGCGTTGCGTTGTTTTCAATAGAAAGTAGTAATTCATTACCCGCTCGAAGCAGCTTTAGTATATTGGCCGGTGAGTCTGACTTAATGAACGCCTCATACACTTCGGCAAACAGGGTTGCCTCTTTTGCTAACAATGATAAAGGCTTGCCGATACTAACTTGCCGACGTACCTCCGGGAAATGCAAACCAGAAATCACCCGTTCTACCTCGGAAATCATCCCTTCTAAGTCCGCATATATGCGTCTCAGACTCGCCGGTTTAAGCTGCTGACGAATGTGTTCTTCATCAAGATA
>JBEVKW010000474.1:0-4958 GCA_040509495.1 Chitinophagaceae bacterium
GCAAAGCTGTTTTGAAGCTGTGCCTTATACCCAACAATTCTGCTTGTAACTAACCAGATATTGTCTTCATGGGAGGCGTTCGAAAGAGAATTGATAGCCTGCGCCACTTTGTCCCTATCTGACTGAGATGAAATTTCATCCAGTCCATCCAGGAGAACTATCGCCTTACCTGCCTCTAACAACTTTTGAAAATATTGTTGGGGGTAGATGGCATGAAGTGATTCGGGGAGAGCGGCCTCTGCCGTAGATAAGATGGTGCTGTCGCCGGACAATCTGTTTAGATAAATGAGAATAGGAATCTGTCTGCCCGTCGATTGAAAACGGGCTTTGAGCGATCTTCGCTTATTAAAAAAGACTCTGGAAGTATTGGCCAATCTCGCGTAGGTGAGGCACGTATACTTTAACAGGGTGGTTTTACCTGAGCCCGGATCACCTAGGATGACAGTTTTGGAGCTTTTTTTAACCAGCTCTGATACTGGCAGATTCACAACCTTCTCATGTGTGTGTTTGAGTTGAAGCTGTATGTACACGTCCTCCAGCTCGGGCTGTTTTGGAAGGCGGTCGGGGTTTATTATTTGTGACGGGACGATTATTAAATACTTGTGCTCATTAATGAGCCAGCTCAGGTAACGCTTTTCAAATCTATACTCTTTCCGGCGCCCGGTTACTAAAGCAAAGAGGTATGCGCCTAACTCTTTCGCCAAGGCAAAAAGAGTGGGAAGCACCTTGGTGAAGACGAAAGTAGTGAGCGCCGTGATAATGATAAGCGCCACTTCCTTTTTGTACTTATATAAGAACTCAGAGAGTTCGGATATCATAACCTACGCTTCTCATCAGACAATTGCTTCAAGTCTTCCATAGCTGCGAAAAGTAATTGCATGTCTACTAATTTTTTCTGTCTGGCCGCTGCCATTCCCGCCGCGTGATTGACAACCTCTTCGATAATCGCCCCCGTACAAAGAGGAAATAGTTCGTGGAACCGTAAAGCGAGTTCGCTCATGTTTACATCCTCGTCCAGAGGGATTTTTCGCACATGGATTTTCACAATTTGTTCTGACTCTTCTGTGGTTGGATATGAAAAGAGTATTGGCTTCAAACGGCCCGGACGTATCAGTGCCTCATCAATAAGATCCAGCCGATTTGTTGCTGCAAAAAAAATCACCCCCATGTCGGGGTCGAGTCGGTCCAGATGAGCCGTAAGCTTAACCAATGTCATCTCCGAATCTAAGGTTAGAGGGTCGGCCCAGAGCGCCCTGCTTTTTGCAATTACGTCTATGTTGTCTATGAAAGCAATACATGGGGCGTTCTTATTACATTGATCGATTAAGTCTTGTAGTCTGGCAGGGCCGGTGCCAAGATATGCCCCTGAAAAGTCGCTCCCATTTAAGGAAAAAAAGGGCACGTTGGCTTCGCCAGCGACGGCCCTTGCCATAAGAGATTTGCCAACGCCCGGAGGCCCTGCGAAGAGACATCCCATAGGCATCTGCGCCCCAAGTTTTTTATATTTCGGCTGCTCCTTCAAAAAATCAATAAGATTAGTTACGGCTTCCCACACGTGATTCGGTACGACTATATCCTTATAGGTTACCCTTCTCTGCCGGCTGTTAATGAGCTTACTACTCGCTGAAAAACCTGAAGGATACGTACCGATTTTTCTCTGCCGTGAAATCAATGTAATAACTATATGAATAAAGTCTGCCCCGGCTCTTCTTAGCAAGAAGGCCAGAAGAAGAAACAGTATTGGAATTAAATATATGTATGAGCTGACGCTATTCTTCCTTTCGGGAATAGCGATCCGAACATTGTGAGAAATGAGTTCGGGCAAAACTGAAGACCATTCTGACGCTGATATTTTAGCTTTTAGAGTACCTTTAACCTTATGATTAATTCGGATCTCATCATCCGTAATTGTAACCGAATCGACCTCATTCTTTTCGATATAATCTTTAAGCTGAGGATAGGATACAGAATTAGAAGGGCGTGGATTAATAAGACTGTAGAGCAACCAGCCGGCTAGCGTTAGCGTAAGCAGTTGATAAACAATTCTCCTTAAGGAGGGCCTGTGCCACGGACGTTTGTGACGATAGAAATATCTCTGCTTAAGAAGCTCTTCGAATACATTTATTTTGGCTTCAGTCAAATCAGTAAAATTGTTTGATTCTTTATCTTTCATCGTTACAACTTCCTGAATGGGTTATGCCTTTGCGCTCTATTTTTCCGGTGCGACTAAAATTTTTGAAGCGACGTAGGGACGGGTTGCTATTAAAACAGTGAGTGAATTTTTAGAGGTATATTAAATTTAGAATCGAAGTTCTGCCCGTCAACTTGCCGTTGATCATGATGTCGTCCCCTTAGAAGCTCATGAGGTAAAGTTTAATCTCTAGACGAGATTTAGTAAGCACAAGTCAATCCACCTTGGATAGAGCAGGTGATTAATGATGATTTGAGGAAGATGTCAATAGTCGGATGATATTAGAGCTTCATCGTCTCATTCAGCCTACGCCCAGCTATATTAACTCAGGTCCGGGAAAGTCCAAAAATTTCATTGTCTGCACGAAAAGTGATGGATCTTCGCGTTTAATGCACGAAGAGTTTCCCGCTTTATGGGCGAATTCCTTCCTAAAGTTGTTGATACTTAGTGGAGGGAATTCTCATTTAATACCCGAACCGACACCTACTGTGTCGGCGCCACCATAAGGTGTGAATTGACACAGCATAAAGTGAGAAAAATTCCTGCAATTCTTGTGAAAAGCCGAAGTGTAAATGAGTCTTCAGCTGCGGCGGTATTTCGGAATCCAGACGAGGTGATATTGCAGGCTGTAGCGGCAGTGCGAGCCGGAGCGCGTATTGTCTTGGTAGAAATAATGCAGAACGGCTTTTAGCGTCTTCTGTCTTTCCGCCAGTTCCATTTCATGTCTGCCTATCGTGCCTTTCGATGATGCAGTTTGCTGCCTGCTTGATCATTTCTTTCGGGCTATTTTGCCTGCGCCTGTGCGCCCATGCCGCTTCTGCCCCGCAGCCAAAAATCTCGTCAGCGCTCCTCGCCCCCAGTCGCGGCTCGCGGAGATGGCTGCATTGAGACGCTCCTCAACCCACACCCACTCATCATCAGTAGCGTTCTCTAAAACTGCTTCACGGGCACTCGGCGCGAGGTCTATCCCGCCCATTTCAATGTCTGTCATTTCAGCCTGCAAGAGGGTTTCCAGCCACGTCCGGCGGGTTTCGGAGTCGGCCTCGCTTTTCTTGAGACACTGACTCAACCCCAGTGCGAATTCATCTATTACGACGGCAATCCCGCCATCCTCATCTATCTCTTGAAGCATCTGGTCATACCCGCGAACTGCCTCGTCCAGAACGGCATGATAAACGACGCCAGCATTAAGCCAGTCGCCGGCCTTGGCAGAACGCGCGGCCAGTTCCCGCAGCGCCCGCAATTCTCTCTCTACTACGTGCTCAATATCATGTCGTAGCGCTCGCCGCGTCTGACGGCGATATGCCGACGCATCTAATGGCTTGCCTTGCGTTGCTTGCCCGGTTGCGACGGAGAGTTCGACCAGCGGCAGCAATTCAGGCGTGTGCTTTATCATCTCGCCGATAAGGGCGATCAACTCTTCTTGACTGCGTCCGTTGAGCAGCGTGGCGAGCGGTGGAATGGATCGGAACGCCTGCGGCTCGTGAATGTAAGTAAGTAGCAAGGCAATGACATGCTTACAGATGCCGCCGTAGTCATAAGGGCACGTGCAGGAAGTCTCTGCGATGCCGTCATCGGTGAGCGTCGCGCTGACTTGATAAGGTTCGTAGTCCGACCCGTCGCATTGGGCGCGCAGCTCCATCTCTTGACGGACAGGTTCCAAGACGGCTCCGTCGCGGTAGTAAGTTTCACCCCGCTCGAAGCTCTTGCCGCTGGCTAACTCGTGAATGTGCGCCTCGGTCAGTTGAGGCAACGTCTCTTCGGCCATCCAGCTATAACCTCGACATAAGCCCTTTTATGCTTCTCAATGGAGATAATTTTAGCAGCAACCTTGGTAAGAAGGGCATTCGGAAATTCTTATCATATGAACGAAAAGTGATGGATTTTCGCATTTAATACCCGAATGATTTCTCGCTTTATGAGCGAATTCCCTCCCTAAGTTGTTGATACTTAGTGGGGGGAATTCTCACTTTATGACCGACCCGACAGGCGCTTCCCCCGACGCGGGGATGCGCGCGGAGGGCGTCGTGGGTTGATCCCATTCGCGGGGTTTTCGCGCGTATACGAGTGGCCGGAGTTGGGCCGGCCACACTTTCAGGTTTTTATACGGGAGATTTCATCATGTCCGTCAAGCGTCATACTTTCTCGGTTCTGGCTTCGCTCATTCTGTTGGCAGGCACGGTTTCGGCGCAGGCCGTGGGTGGGCAGACCCCGGCCCGTTCCGAGGCGGTCGCGACCGCTTCGGCCGACGCGCCGGGCGTGCGTTTCGTCTCGCCTTCGGGGGCGCGCAGGGTGCGCCTCGAAGTCTACACGCAGTCGGGCGAGCGCCTGTTCGACTCGGGCTTCCGCGCGGGCAACATCGCCGACTGGGACGCCTCGGGCGTCGCCGACGGCTCTTACCTGTGCGTGCTGACTTCGGAAGACCTTTCGGGCGTCGCCGGCCGCAGCCTGAGCGGGGTGACTCTGCGGGGCGGCCGCGCCGACGTGCGCGGCGGCGACGAGTCACGGCTCAAGGCCGAGTTCGCGCAGGCGCTGGCGTCGTCGGGTCAGGTCTACGGCGGCCAGCCGGCCGGCGGCGAGCGCGCTTCGACCGTCACGGCGCACGACGGGCAGGACGGTCAGGTGACCGCGACTTCGGGCGCGCTCACCTTCCGCACCGGCGACGTGTTCACGGGTCAAGAGCGCGAGCAGATGCGCGTGACGCCCGAGGGTCGCGTCGGCATCGGCACCGACAAGCCGGAGGACACGCTCGACGTGGCGGGCACGA
>JBEVKW010000475.1:0-14136 GCA_040509495.1 Chitinophagaceae bacterium
AGCGGAAGTAACAATAACGCAGCAATAGGCTGGTTAAGATTCTGTATTTCTTTTTCAAATGAAATATTGAGCCGTTGATCATAGCGGATCCGTTCCAGCGAGATGTAATCTTCGAGAAAGGCGAGTTCCATACTTATGGGGATCGTTTCCTTTCTCGATTCGTATAGCATGAAGCTCAGCAGTTCAGATAATTTCAGTACGGCTTCGGGAGCAAGATCCGATTTCTTCCGGGTGAGCGCATAAATATTGTTCAGCGTATTAAAAAGGAAATGCGGATGAAGCTGATTACGCAGCAACTGCAACTCTGTATTCAGTTTTTCACGGATCAAATTCTTTTCTCTTTCTTTAGCGACAAGTTGATTGCGCAGCATTTTTATCGAAACGGATACACCGGCTGCGAAACCCATAAAGATGATGCTGCGGGAAATGATCAATGGATCGAAGATATGGTCCTGCGCCATTTTACCATTGTAAACCACGTATCCTAAAATGTAATAGGTGACCAATCTCACGAGGATCACGCCTGCAATAAACACCAGGGAGATGATCAGAAAATTCATCAACTGTGAACCCTTCTTTTTGATCAGCCTTTCAAACCCATAATACATCATGAAATAAGAGAAAAGAATTTCCGGAATGGAAGTGCCTACCGCTACAATAATCATTCCTTCCAGTAATGCGCCGGTTGAAAGATCGGGCACTGCGCTTGTCGCCCACATATATTCCGTTGCCATGCAAAAAAGAATGTACAGGCTCCAGAACCCGGCATGCAGTAACACACGTTTCATAGTTCTAAAATCGGCTAAAAATATATAGGAGACAAAAAAGAAGCGGGCGATCTCAATTTACCTATGAACAGCGGAAATCTACCTACCAGTGACCGATCTTTCATACCCTGATTGAGGCAATTTTAAACCAATGTCGTTCTATTGCCTACAGACAGGTTTCGTCCGACAGATCCACCTTTTTATTTTTAGACAGGATTTAATTTTTGCAGGATCAGACTTGTCGTGTATTAAAAATAAATTCTTATGAGAAGAACTTTTCCGTTCATCCCGGCTTCTGTGATGCAGCCTGTTTTGCGTTGTTCAGTGGCACTTGTCTTTTTTTTACACGCTATGGTAAGAGTATTCAATAACACTATTCCTCAGTTTGCGGGATTTCTTGAGAATGCCGGACTGCCATTCGGCAAAGTGATCGTGGTTACGATCACTGCGTTTGAGATTGCCGGCTCTGTATTACTGGCAATAGGCGTTTGGGTGCGTTTGATCTCGGCCGCATTATTTGTGCTGCTGCTGATAGGCATTATCCTGATCCATTGGGCAAACGGATGGTTTGTAGGCGAACATGGCGTCGGCGGAATGGAATACAGCTTTGTCCTGATGATTACATTAATGGTAGTGGCAGCCAATGGTACGGGGCATAGACCCAGAACACCGGATTCTAGATCATAACCGTCAGGTCCGGCATAAAAATTTTATTTGTTACTCTTCCATATGGTTGACATTACTTATACTTCAACAACTTATTGATCGCCTGTAAAAGCTGGCCGCCTTCTGACGGTCTTGGAGCTGTCTTCGTGATCAGCTTGCCCTGTTCGTCGATCAGCATATAGGTAGGGAAGCCACCGATCTGATACATTCCCATGAAAATTTTTGATGCATCATCATCCAGGAAATAATTTTCGCCCTGCAGATCTTTCTTTCTGACCAGTTCTATCCAATTCTTTTCAGCAGATTGAAGGCAAATATTGATGAAGATCACTTTACCTGTATCCACTTGCTTTTTTATCGCAGAAGTATATTCCATTTCTTGCAGGCAGGGCACGCACCATGTTGCATAGACATCGAGGTAAATGATTTTGTCCGGATAATTATGTTTGAAGTAATTAAAGATCTCCGTCCGTCCGATTGATGTCTTTCCTTTTTTCGTATCAAGGAAGGTCAGCCCGGTAATAGGTTTTTCAGTTAATGAAGGATGTTTCGCCATATTAGATGCTTTCTGCAGGTATTGATAGGTCAGGGGAATGGAGAAATAAGACGCTGTGCCGGGAATGGAGTCAAGCAAAAATGGAGAAGCCTCCAGGTAACTGTTAAGCGTACTGAACAGGAGATAATCCCTGGTGATGCCTTTCGGTTCGCGCATGATCAGCCGTATTGCCTTTTCTGCAGCGGCTTTATAATTCCCGTTTAATTTATGTAGTCTTATTGTTGAGTCTGTTTTCAGGAGCGTGCTTGCGTAGTTCATCAGGTGATAGGGAAACATCATCGATTGAAACCCATTGGATGAATACTGGTCAAACAAGTTATCCCTGTAAAGTGCGTGATTGTAATTGATCTTTCCGGAAATGCTGTCTTTTGTTGTCAGGTAATCCGCAGCAAAGTAGGAGACGGTATATTTGATGTCATTTAATGCCCATTGATAAGTTTCTTTTGACATCCCTGTTGCATTTGAAAAACTATCCAGTACATGAACGTATTGCTGGTAGCAAAGCCTGACGCTGTCTTTCATCTGTGCGAGCGAGGATGCAGGCCCGAAATTTTTATAGTGGTTCGTACTGAAATAGTAATGCCATTGATTTACTTCGCTGCTCACCCGCGCATTGTCTCCGCTGATAGTAAGCCACCCGAATTTTTCTTTGTTTAATTTCCCACCATCGATTGTAAGGTGTACAGAGTCTCCGGGTTTGACAAGGAGATTGATAAACGTATTATTGTATTGCACCGTCATGTTTTGCATAAACAACATTTCATCGGCAATTTGCAGTTGATTGCTTTCTTCAAATGCTGCGCTTCTTCTTGCCCGGACGAACGGGTTCAGAAAATTGAATACCAGGGCACGCGGAGTGGCACTGTCAGCGTTTATTAATGTAGCAGTTATTATTACTTTTTTTGCGTCTTGTTGTCCAAATGTTGTGGCAAGGCAATGCCAGGCCACCAGGAATACTGATAGTTTACGTAGCATAAAGATAGATTGGTCAGGAATGAATAATGTTGTTCAGTGATTTTTTAACCGGATCAAGATATTGCCGGGAGATCGGCACTCTTGTTTTGTCCAGTAGTAACAGGCTTCCCCCATCTTCTTTCAACAGGCTTTTTACAAATTTTGTGTTCACCAGGTGAGATTGGTGCGTGCGGATAAAATGATGTGGTTTCAACAGCTCGGCATATTCTTTCAGGGTACGGCTGACAAGTATTTTATCGCCACCGGATAAGAAGAATGCGGTATAATTATCCGACGCTTCACAACGGACGATATCTTCCAGCTTTACATAATGTGTTTCCTGTAATGTAGGCAGTGCGATCCTGGGAGATTCCTGCTTTGGTGTTTGAAGATATTTCAGCAGGTTGCCGATGTTTGTATTCTGTTGTTTTGCTTCAATTTTTTGTATGGCTTTGTTTACCGCCTTTTTCAACTCCTCCACATCCAGTGGTTTTAGCAGGTAATCCAGTGCCGAGAATTTGATTGCCTGAATTCCATATTGATCATACGCTGTAACAAAGATCACTTCAAAGTTGACGGCTGTCAGACTCCGGAGCATATCAAATCCATTTACTCCCGGCATTTGAATATCCAGGAACACAAGATCAGGCTGTGTATTTTGGATCAGGCGTATGCCTTCTTCTCCCGAGGCAGCACTGCCAACCTCTTCCAGTGAAGAACAGTTTTGCGTCAGCATAAAACTAAGATTCTCGATGTTGTTAGGTTCATCGTCTATAATTATATAGCGGATACTCATTACAGCCAGTTTTTTAAAGTAATCGTTACAATAGTTCCATTTGTATCAGACAGGATCTCCATACTGAATGGTTTGTCACCATAAATAGTGTTCAGCAATTCAAGTCTTTCTTTGCTAAGCCGGATACCGAAACCTGTTTGATCAATAGTAGTGTCAAAGCCTTTCCCGTTATCGGCTATGCTCAATACCAGGTCTTTCGAGGAAGGTTTGGCGGACACAAATATATTACCCTCTTTTTTTACGGCAATTCCATGCTTCACGGCGTTTTCGATCAGTGGCTGCAGTAATAAGGGAGGCACTTCGATAAGGGCGGGGTTTAACGTTTCATCCATTTGCAATGCATAGTTGAAGCCAAAGCGGAGTTGTTCCATTTCAAGGTAATTATCCGCAATGGCCCATTCCTGTTCAAGGCTGACCATATCCTGTGCGCTGCTGTCCAGCGTGGCGCGTGTGAGCAAAGCAAATTTGTTCAGGAAGTGATTTGCTTCCGGGAGGGCCTGTTTGTTCACCAGGTTTTGTATGGACGAGAGTGCATTGAATATAAAATGCGGGTTCAGTTGTGATTTTATACTGTTCAGCTTGAGCGTGGCCATTTCCTTTTGAAGTTCCAGCCTTTTCAGGTGCTTTCTCATCGTTCTTCTATAGATCCAGAAAGAAAGCAGCAAAGCAATAATGGTGATCAATATGCTGAATAGCAGTTTTTTTGCGATCGCTGAGTTGGACGGCATTGCGATGACTTCAAACGGGATCCGGAGTAGTTGATCTTCTGCCCAGGAAGCTTTCAGGGTTTGCCGCTGGAACACGATCTCATATTTTCCTGCTTTACGGATCTGGTCTCCATCAAGCGTGAAGTATCCGTGGTTATCGACCAGGCCAAGTTTCGAAGTGTCAGCCGTACTGTTGGTTTTGGAGATCAGGTAGGCTGCGGAGAGTAATGTGCCGCTCTTTTTGAATTGGAAAACGAGATTGCGGATGCTGTCCGCAGGCAATCGCATGTCATCAGGTGCGCCCGTGATTTTATTGAACCGTGTTGCATATTGCCGGTTAACGGAAGTATGAAGTATGTTGAAATAATTTCCGGGCACTTCCGCTATGATCTGTTCAAGTGCTGGTTTGAGATCGGTTCGCCAGTCGAAGATCACGCCTTCCCGCATTTTGTAATCTTTTACATTATATACTTCAACAACAATCCATTTGCCGGGGTGATTGAACTTGCCGATCAGCGCAAATGGTTCTTTTGCTCCGTAGTCTTTTCGCAGGGTAGTAATAGGGCTCCAGGGAACTAGTTCGATGCTGTCATTCTGCACAACATGATACCGAAAGTCTTTATAATTGGATGAATTGATACCCATGGCCACGAGGGTCGCTTCAGAGCTGTCCTGTATCAGGAAGGAATAATATTCCTTCGAGATAGACCCTACAGTAGCAGAGAAGTAATGTTTGAGTGCAGGGTTTAATTTTACGCCGAGCATGATCGCGCTGGCGGGAGACGTGGCAGTGAGGCTGCCGGCATTACGCTCAGTGATCTGGTCAAAGATCCGGTAAATAGCGGTATCGCTGATCGGGAAATAGACGGGTTGGCGCACCATGTGCTGCTTTTCCGTGGTATTCATATTGAACAGGAAGTAGTTGCCAAATCGGCCATCGCTCAAGTCCTGGCTTTGTGACCATGCAGGGACCGGACGGCCATGTATCAGCAGAATGATGATGAAGAGATATATGCGGCTGTTGATCATGATGCAAACATATCCCGAAAATGATTATCGGGGAGGGTGAATGAGTAACCGGGCTTTGCCGCCGAGGAATCGACAGCAGAGATGTTATTAAAAATTTGACGATGACGGAGTTTATCAGGTTGGGGCTTTCCGCCCGCTGATATTTAATATTAATGGCTTGCTAACGAGGCTGTACATACAATGCATAAGATCATTTCCGGCCAGGCATTCTTTATACAACGTCTGCAGAACAATGCACTGGATAAAAACATTTCAGTAAAGTGAAAAACACAGCGTAAGGATGTAAAATAGGGACTAAAGATTGATACTTCGTGAATACCGTTTTGTGATAATGCGGAAAGAATCTCTTCTTAATCTCTTCTTAAGTCTGTGCTGGGATAGTAGGAGAACCGTTACGACGTAACGTCCGTGATTTCAGAAACCTTGCAAGTGTTACACGTGTCGCGAGGTATTTGCAATCTGCAATAATCTGTTTGAATTATGCAACAATATCAACAAAGAATGATTCATCTTGCCGTATCATAAGGCATCTTTTTTGAACAATATCAGCAGTATACTGTTACTTATGCTGTTTGCAGGATAATGATGAAGCAACTGTCTACACATGTAAAACGGATTCTGCAAAAAGGACAAAATTTGGGGTGTTTTTGACATTTTTCCATGTATACACGCTGAATAATTTTGCAAGATAAATCGGAGAGGAGTATGAAGACAACAATACTATTGATAATGGTGTTGTGCGTTGCCGGATGTAAGATGCAATATCATCCGAGTGAAGTGCGACCAGACCACACTAATTTAAATGCGATCAATATCGACAGGCTGAAGAAAGATGTGGTGGAGGATACATTCTCTTTCATTCTTGTCGGAGATACACAACGCTTCTATGAACAGCTTGATGATTTTGTAGATCATGTCAATAGTCTCGAAGATGTGCGCTTCGTTCTGTTAAACGGAGATCTTGTCGACTTCGGTCTTAATAAAGAATACAACTGGATCGCAGAGCGGCTGTTGAAGTTGAAATTGCCATTTGTTGCAACTATCGGAAATCATGATATGCTCGCAAATGGCCGGTTGATCTATGATAAGATGTTCGGCCCCGAAAATTTTTCGTTTTACTATGGCAACAGCAAATTTATTGGATTAAACACCAATTCAGAGGAAGTTGGATTCAATGGATCCCTTCCTGATCTGAATTTTTTAGCCAGCGAAATTGCTGATACGGTCGCCCGGAATATTTTTCTCCTGTCACATGTAAGCCCTTCTTCCGCTGCATTTGATAAAAAACTGGAAATGGAGTGGGTGGAGCTGTTGCAATCGAACCCGCGGACAAGAATTTCCATGCACGGACATGATCACCAGTATAAACTGCTGGAGCCCTATGAAGATGGGATTGATTACCTGCATGTAGGAGCTACTCGTGCGCGAAACTATGCGAAGATCTCTGTTAAAGGAGAGCATTATACGATAGAAGAACATTATTACTGATGAAACAGCAAACTAATGAAATGGCACTGTTTATTATTGATCGGCTTTCAATGCCTGGGAGGCTTTTTATTTGCACAGTTTAACAAAGGAAGTAGCTTATTGCCTCACCATGCGCAGGTTCAATATGCAGGGAACATAGGTTTTGTTTCAGCGGGCATCGGTTATGCTACAAAAAATGAAAAACTGCAGGCAGATCTTTACTATGGCTATCTGCCTAAAAGAATCGGAGGCACCACGATACATTCTATTACGGGAAAATTCACTGCAAGTCTCATTGATAGAAATTATAGGAAGGCGGATATCTCTTTTCTGAATCTAGGTTTCTTGGTGAACTATGCATTCGGGGATCAATATTTCCTATTCTCACCAGACAATTATCCGTATAATTATTATCGCTTTCCTACAGCTGCATTTGTTGGACTTGTTGTCGGAGGTTCGTACAAGAAAGGCCCTTACAATTTTTATTACGAAGTAGTGGCGGCAGACAGGGATATGATCAGCTTTGCCAATAATCCATCTTCTATAAAATTTACAGAGATCTGGAGTTTCGGGGCGGGTGTGAAGATGAAGCTGAGAAAAAATAAAGGAAAACAGCGGGTATTGATCGGGAATAATATTCCACCTGCTTCAGGATCGCCGGAAGAGATAGCTGCCTATTCCTGCAATTGGTGACCGTTATTGACTTAGGATACCTGTGGTACAGGATTTGAATCGGTGTGTGTATGGCAAATGTACAAACAACCAGATCTCAGGATATCGCCCGCGTTGTGCTGGGGCTTTTTATGCTGCTGGCAGGCGTAGGACATCTGACCTTTCAGCGGCAGGAATTCCAGGCCCAGGTTCCGAACTGGGTGCCTATGGGAAAAGATAATGTGGTCGTTCTGTCTGGCCTGGTAGAGATCTCCCTTGGCCTTGCAATGTTACTGGCCAGAAAGTACAGGGTTCAGACGGGGATGGTGCTGGCTGTTTTTTATGTGCTTGTTTTTCCCGGGAATATAGCGCAATATGCCAATGGTATTGATGCATTCGGCCTGGATACGGATGGGAAACGGTTAGCCCGATTATTTTTTCAACCAGTGTTGATTGCCTGGGCATTGTGGAGCACCGGTGCGTTTATTTATTGGCGAACCCGCGGAAAAAACCAGCTGCCTGATCAATGAATCATACGGGCCGCTCAATTTCAATCAACAATCAATAAGAATACCCCATCAACTTCAACGGGTTTAACTCCGATACGATTTTATCTCCGGTTTATGGCTCCATGCCAAGGCTGGTGGCAGCGATGCTCTGCGCAGCGAATACATTAAAAGCGGTGTCGGAGGATACAACATTATAGTATTTATACCAGTTATCTAGAAGGGGTCAATGCAAAAGGTAACCCAGAAGACAATTGGACTTCGCATCAAAAGAATGCGCTCGCGATCGCTATCTGTCAGTTAAAAGAAAATATTAAAATGCTCTTATATTAGGACACCGGATTTCTCAACGGATTTAAACTGCAATTGTATCATCAAAACGTAGGAGTCTATCAAGTCTTGCCTATGTTTCGATGTTCGAGATTGGATAAGAGAGAGAGCAATTTTGAAGAGAAAGTCAAACCAGTATCGATTGTTTACCAACTCAATTACCCTCTGTGAGGATTCAAATGTTGCCCTTATTCAAAAAGCTCGAAGAGTTTCGATATAAATTCCCGATGTATGGAAGGTGCGGAACGATGACAGATGGTGGACTAAAAGACTTTCAAAAGAACAATATTTTGATTCCCACAGGTATAGTAGGAGATGACATCATAAAATTGCTGGGGATCAGACTTGCTGCATAAATTTTCTTATAAGCAGTTAGTTTAAGTAAGCCCTGGGGTTTCTACTCCAAGGAGCTTTTTTACTTGCAAAGATATTAGTATTTTCAACTATGTTCAAGAGAATATCGCCTGTTATCTTATCTGCACTAATTCTCCTAGGAATTGCTGTAGGCGGTTTATTTTACTTTTTACCAGAAAACTCAGATCAAATGTATTTGGAAAAAAACCTTCGAAATTGGGCGCTATTTGCAGCGGTAGGCGGTGTTATGACGGCGGCAGGAGCTGTGGCTGCCGCCGTTATCGCTTATAGGATATCTGCAAAAGCGGTAAGGTCTGCAGAAGCAGATGCTGCACAGGCTGATGCAAGACACCAAGCTACTCTTCGGAATTTCAGCACTGTTTCAGCTCAGCAAGAAAATTCCATTAGGCAGCTTGGTACTGTCGGTGAAACGATGAAAAAAGCAAACCAGTATAGGCTAATTGAACTGAAAACGCAATTTGAAAGTACAATTCAAGAGATGAGCCTGACCTTTAATCCGCTGCAGGGATCTCTCGGGACGAATGATACGCCTGAACATAGGTTACTCGCTGAGAGTATGGTGCGTTCGCTGGATCGCCTGTACAAGTCGGAATTAGCTAATCCGAACTTATATAAGAATGCTCAACTTCTTAATGAATGGAATAAACTTCTGCCCATTATTCGAAAATACATCGATGCATCAACGGGGTTGTATAACAGAAGTTATATTGAACATGAAGCGATGGTGATGGACTTACACTCCGCCCAAGAAATTTACACGTCCATTCAATGGATCGCTGTAAATCCGGATGGAAAGTTAAAGTCGCCGGCTACAGACTTCTAGCAAAAGACTCAAAAAGGCAGACGGGTATTCCTCCAGCCCGGCAGCCACCACGCTAACCTCTAACGCCAACAAATCAAAAAATCGTATCGTTTCGAAAATTGCCAGCGATGATGTTCCGGGAGGTTCTGTTTTTTCTTCGCAAGAATACGTATATCGGTCGTTGGCCGCAAATTTGTCACGCCTTAAGATTCACACTGGACGATACGATTTGGCGTACGGTCGATATTGACGTTTGGTAATAGTCTGTGCCCGATGGCTGTTTAGTTTAAATCACGAGCGTAGTCAGTCTTCCTGTCCGAGTCGGCTGGGCATGGTTAAGAAGGAAAAGACTCAAAAGATTTGTATAGAGCTATAAAAGCCGAACTGAAAGGTATAAGTGGATAAGAATAATTCCCCTACACTGTCCCCTTTTCAATATAGAAATGCAAAACACGCTACAATAGCGGGTTTTGCATTTTTATGTTGACCCATAAGGATTCGAACCTTAACAAACAGAACCAAAATCTGCTGTGCTACCGTTACACCATGGGTCAATCCGGTATCCCGTTCCTTTCGGATTTGGGAGTGCAAAAATAGGGGATCAACTCTTTTCTCCCAAATGGTTTTTAAAAAAATATTTAAGAGAGTTTTTAACGGCCATCCTCCCTGTCTTTCAATTCCTTGATCTTGTCCAGTGCACCAGCCACGACATCGCACATGATCGTATAGAGCGCGCCGGTTTTAGGGTTCGCATAAATGTATTCCAATGCTTCATTTTCATTGGCAATGACCATTGTAGGAAGGGCAGGGTTTACTTTTTCGATCCCCTCTTTTAAAAGTTTAATGATCTCATCGGCTGTGCGGCCACGAAGATTTTTGTCACAGCGGATAATGATCTCATCAAAATACCGGGCGGAAATTTCTCCAAGCTCCCTGATATCCTCGTCCCGACGGTCACCCGTACCCGAAATAATCCCGATCCTGGTCTCATAATCGAGCTTGCTTACGAAGTCACATAATAATTTTAAACCATGTGGATTGTGTGCAAAGTCGGCCAGCATGCTGTAATTCTTGAAATGGAAAAAGTTCAGGCGGCCGGGAGTTTGTGTAGAAGAAGGAATAAAGGAGCTCAGGGCAGTCCGGATATCTTCTATCGAAATATCCCTGAACAGGTAGGTGGCCAGGACTGATGGCAAACAGTTCTGGATATTATGCATCGCTTTTCCTTCGTACGTCAGCGGAATGTCTTTCACCGGCATCACGCGGATCTTCCAGGTACCTTTCATGATGCTGACGTATCCGTTCTCAAACACGGATGCCAGTCCTCCTTTCGCACAATGTTTTTTTATGCGGGGATTATTCTCATCCATGCTGAAGAGGGCGACATTGCAATCCAATCCTTCCCTCATTTTATAAACGAGGTCGTCATCCGCATTGAGGATAGCATAGCCGTGCGGAAAAACAGTTTCCGGCAATACTGCTTTCACCTTTGCCATCTGTTCAACTGTATGGATACCGCCGAGGCCCATGTGATCGGCTGCAACGTTGGTCACAATAGCCACATCGCAATGCTGAAAAGAAAGCCCTGATTTCAGGATGCCGCCACGCGCGCATTCCAGTACCGCAAAATCCACTGTAGGATCTTTTAATACAAATGATGAGCTGACAGGCCCGGTACAGTCACCTTTCATCATCAGCTGGTTCTGGATATACACCCCATCACTGGTGGTATAGCCCACTTTTTTACCTGAGTTTTTCGCGATATGAGCGGTTAACCTGGTGGTAGTGGTTTTTCCGTTGGTGCCTGTAATGGCAATGATCGGAATGCGGCCTGCACTTCCTTTTGGAAAAAGCATATCCACAACAGGCTCTGCAGCATTTCTGGGGAGTCCTTCCGAGGGTTCTATGTGCATACGGAAGCCCGGCGCAGCATTTACTTCAAGAATGGCACCACCGTTTTCGGTAACGGGTGTACGAAGATCTGCAGCCATGATATCAATGCCGCAAATATCCAGGCCAATGATCCGTGCGATCCTTTCACACATGAATATATTTGCAGGATGCACTTCGTCCGTTACGTCGGTAGATGTGCCACCGGTAGAAAGATTGGCTGTCGGTTTCAACAGAACAAGTTCGCCTTTTGGCGGAACGGTGTCCAGTGTATAACCTTTTTCATCCAGCATTTTTTGCGTAAAGTTGTCAATCGTGATCTGTGTCAGCACTTTTTCATGACCGTAGCCACGGCGTGGATCTGCGTTGGTCTTGTCTATAAGAGCCTGGATCGTTGTAATACCGTCGCCGGTCACGGAAGCGGGCGTCCGGAGTGCTGCACAGATAAATTTGTAGTTGACCACCAGTACGCGGAAATCAAAGCCGGTTATATATTTCTCCACGATCACGCTCCGGCCATATAGCTTTGCCGCTTCGAGTGCTTTTATTGCCTGGTCCCAGGTGGTGATATTGGTCGTATTCCCTTTACCGTGATTGCCATCGATGGGTTTGATCACAAGCGGAAAGCCGAATTTATCAATGGCTTCTTTCAATCCTTCTTCGGTGCGGATCACTGTTCCCCTGGGTACAGGGATCTCTGCGGCTTCCAGCAGGTTTTTCGTTTCTTCTTTATCGCATGCAATGTCAACAGCAATGTTGGAGGTGGTGGATGCAATGGTAGCTCTGATCCTTTTCTGGTTTACGCCGTATCCCAGTTGCACAAGACTTTGCTTGTTCAAACGGATGTAGGGGATGCCGCGTTTTGCTGCTTCATCTACGATACATCCTGTGGAAGGTCCGAGTCTTGTATCTTCCCGGATCTCCCGCATTGCCTGTATATCCGGAGCGATGTCATACGGCTGATCATTGATCAGGGCTTCGGCGATCCTTACAGCTGATCTGGCTGCGTAAACGCCTGCGTCTTCTTCGATATAATCAAAGACCACAGAGTAAACTCCTTCGCGTTCGCCTGTGCTGCGTGTACGTCCGAATCCACAATCCATTCCTGCAAGTGTCTGGATCTCCAGTGCGATATGTTCGATGACATGGCCCATCCAGGTTCCCTCATCGACCCGGCTGAAAAAGCCGCCCGCCACACCCTCGCTGCACCGGTGTTCATACAATGTCGGGATAAGTTTTTCCAGGCGTTCCCTGAACCCCGTAATGGTATTGGTCGGTCGCTGTTCCATTTCTCCCAGGTCCAGTTTCATCTGGATCAGCTTTGGCCGGCGTACACTCCAGTAGTTAGGCCCTTTTAATACTTTTATTTCGAGGATCTGCATGCGGTGATTGTTTTGCTGGAAGATAGGGCTTTTTCGTTGTCCGTTGATCGTTGTCCGTTGACCGGAGCATCTTTATATTGTACAACATGCCCGGATCCGGAGCCGTCAACACTAAGTGATAATACGGTCAACGGACAACGGACAATGGTCAACGTTTCTGCCGACTAAATTGTACATTTAGCAAAAACCAACTGCAATGACTGACCGCCGTAAATTCCTTCGGAAAGCAACTGCGTTATCCTCAGCAGCGTTGCTTTCGTCTATGCCGGTATGGGCACGGGAACTGAATGAAGCGCTACGATCATCGGAGGGAATTCCGGCTGATAAAATGGCTACGGAGGAAGAGTTCTGGTATTATATCCAGCAGGCGTTTACCGTTTCGCCCGGGATCATCAATCTGAACAATGGCGGCGTATCGCCGGCACCGAAAACAGTACAGGACGCCATGAAGCGGTATTATGATCTCTCGAATGAAGCCCCAAGCTATTACATGTGGCGGATACTTGACCAGGGACGGGAGCCTTTACGGGCCAATCTTGCGAAAGCAGCCGGCGCAAACGTTGAAGAGATCGCCATTAACCGTAATTCGTCCGAAGGACTGGAAACCGTCATTTTCGGTTTACAGCTGAAAGCCGGTGACGAAGTAGTGCTGTCAAAACAGGACTATCCCAACGTGATCAATGCATTCAGGCAAAGAGAAAAACGGGATGGTATCAAACTGGTATGGGTGAATCTTGAACTGCCGAGCGAAAACGAAGAATACCTGGTTGCTCAGTATACCAAAGCATTCACCGGTAAAACCAGGCTGGTGAACGTAACTCATGTACTCAATTGGAATGGCCAGGTGTTGCCAGCCAGGAAGATTGCTGATGAAGCACATAAAAAGAATATCGAGGTACTGGTGGATGGAGCACACAGCTTTGCGCATCTTGATTATAAAGTGCCTGACCTTGGCGCTGATTATTTTGCTACCAGCCTCCACAAATGGCTCTATGCACCGATCGGCAGCGGAATGCTCTATATCAAAAAAGATAAGATAAAGAACATCTATCCCATGTTCGCGGCGGCAGATGATCCGCTGAAAGAGGATATCCGGAAATTTGAAGCACTCGGAACGCGGCCATTCTTTATCGAGCAGGCGATCGGTAAAGCGCTTGAGTTTTACGATATGGTGGGGAGCGAACGGAAATTCAAACGGCTGCATTACCTTAAAAATTACTGGATGGAGCGGGTAAAAGATCTGCCGAACGTCAGGCTC
>JBEVKW010000476.1:0-16534 GCA_040509495.1 Chitinophagaceae bacterium
CGATTCAAATGTAATCACTGATTGTATTATTTATATATAAGAAGCTGCAAAGGTACGGTTTTTCGTTGACCGTTGTCCGTTGCCCGTTGTCCGAAAGGAGTTAATGGCAAGGCCCAACCATCATTGACATGTATATTTTCCGAAAATCTTCATAAATCGCGCATAAATTGCTTCCGATCAACGGACAACGGTCAACGGTCAACGGAAACAAGAAAGCCGCCCCGGAGACCGGAACGGCTTTGACGCTTGCCTATTAAAAGTCTTAGTGTTTAACAGTAGTGTCAACTTTAGCAGTAGTATCAACTTTAGCAGTTGTATCTACTGTAGGAGTTGCAGCAGCAGCAGCAGCAGCTTCAGCTTTCGCGATTGAATCAGCGATCGCAGCAGAATCTTGTTTCGCCTCTTCAGAAGCGCTTTCGTTGTTACAAGATACGAATGCGATAGAAGCTACAGCCATAACGATGAAAAGCTTTTTCATGTGTTTGTTGAATTTTTGATTTTTTGAAATATTTCATTGTTTATACCCGGATTGAAAAAAGGTAACCCCCTTTTTTTAAATATTTTTTTTGGGCAGGTGTAGGGTTACTATTTTTAAAAAAAAGTATTAAAAAACGGATAGTGAAAGTAGAGTTTTCAGAAAAGGTTTTGCTCCAGGGCCTCGCCCGTAACGATAAAAAGGCCGTTGAAACGATCTATAAGGAGAATTATTCGACCATTCAGTCCTTGATAATCAACAACAACGGCTCGGCAGATGACGCAAAAGACATATTCCAGGAGGCGATGATCGTTCTTTATGAAAAAGCCCGCTCCGGCAGCTTTGAATTGAACTGCCAGATCAAAACCTACCTGTATTCGGTATCCAGAAGATTGTGGCTCAAACGTTTACAGCAAAGCAGCCGCTACGGAGGAGATATAGGACATGCAGAATCCACGGTGCCCGTCGAAGACGATATTGAAGAGCATACACGCCGTGACCAGGAGTTTGAAATGATGAATAAGGCGATCGGCAGTTTGGGTGAACCCTGCAAAAGCCTGCTGGAAGCATTCTACCTGCAAAAAAAGAATATGCAGGAAATTGCGGCCAACTTTGGATATACCAACGCCGAAAATGCCAAAACGCAGAAATATAAATGCCTGATCAGGCTTAAAAAGATATTTTTTACGCATTATAAAAACGGACAGCGTGATGAATGAGAACAACGATACAATGATACTTGACGCGGTTGAACGCTATATCCGGGGTGAGATGAACCCTGACGAAAGGCTCCATTTTGAAAACCTGCGGAAGACGAATAGTGAAGTAGACCAACTGGTGGTTGAGCACACACTCTTCCTCCAGCAAATGAACCGGTTCGGTGAGTGGCAGAAATTCCAGAACACCCTGAACGAAGTGCATACAGACCTGGCCCAAAGCGGCAAGATCCATGCGGATAAACTGAAAGGCAAAGCGAAACTGGTCTATCTCTGGAATCGCTCGAAGAGAGTTACGGCTATTGCCGCTTCCATCGCGGGTATCACAGCGCTCGCTATGAGCGGCCTGATCTGGTCTATCTCCCCTAAAAATGATACACAGAAGCTGCAGGCGTTAAGCCGTGACCTCGATGAGGTGAAGATTGAACAGCAATACCAGAAATCTGTTGTAAATAATTTGCAGGACCAGATCACCACTTCACCCTCTGCTGAAAAACCAGTCAGCCCCCAGGTCTTTAAGTCTGGTGGTACCGGTTTCATCATAGATGGCAAGGGCCTGCTCGTCACCAATGCCCACGTTGTCAAAAAAGCCAATAATATCGCGGTACAAAACAAAAGCGGTGCAATTTTTAACGCCGTGCTGGTTTATAGCGACGTGGAAAAAGATCTGGCGATCCTGAAGATCGTTGATCAGCACTTCAAACCCATGGCTAACCCTCCTTATGCGTTCAGCAAATCATCTACAGATCTTGCTGAGCCGGTTTACACCCTGGGCTATCCCCGTGATGAGATCGTTTATGGCCAGGGCTATCTGAGTGCGAAAACCGGCTATAACGGTGATACGCTCAGTTGCCAGATCGCGATCGCTGCCAACCCGGGAAACAGCGGCGGCCCGGTACTCAATCACGAAGGAGAGGTGATCGGCATTCTCAGCACCCGCGAAACAGAATCTGTAGGCGTTGTATTTGCACTTCAATCAAAACATATCTATAAAGCACTGAACGATATGAAGGCAAAAGACTCCGCTTACTCCCGCGTAAAACTGAGTTCAAAATCTTCGATCTCGTATCTTGACAGAACTTTGCAGGTGAAGAAAATTGAAGATTACGTGTTTATGGTAAAAGCAAACTAAGGAATCGGAGCAATCGCTGACCGGTGATGATCGATGTCCGGAAGATGCGTTTTCCTATCATCTTATAATAAAAGAAGCCTTCTAAATAAATTAGAAGGCTTCTTTTATTATACTGTCTTACCAGTTATTTGCAGAGCATGGTCATCGGCTGATTACCACCAGTTCCTCACTCAGCGGGCCACAATCTCTCCGGATATTCTCCTTTCGCGATCAGTTCATTCAGACTGTTCTCCACAAAAGGTGCATCTTCTTTGTATGTCACACCAAACCAGGATGAAGTAGTTGGAATGATCTCTACGCGACCGCCCTCTTTAATGAATTTGTCGGCAACAATCGGAATAAAGAATTCTGATTTCAGTTCCTGGCCAGCCTGTTGCAGGAATTCGCGAAACAATTGCTGTGTATAGGAAAAGAAAGACGGATCAAAGCACCAGAAGTTCATAGATACCCGTGTATCGAGGCTGAGTTCTTTGGGCTCCAGGTTATCATCAACCAGGATCTTATCGCCTTGTTTGGCAATATTGATACGTTCAGTGATGGTAGCAAGACTACCCTGAGCATCGAGACCGCAAACACCACGGTTCACTGTGCCGTAATCAGAAAGCGTTTTCAGCAGATCATAACCAACGATCGCATAATTTTTAGGAGAACAATCATGGACAAGAAAATCTGCTGCGTTCTCGAAGGCATTATGGCCATAGAAATCGTCGGCGTTGATCACTGCAAATGGCTCGTTCACCACATCCTTTGCACATAATACGGCATGAGCTGTACCCCATGGTTTCTTCCTTTCCTCGGGAAAAGAATATCCTTCTGTGAATGCTTCCATGTCCTGGTAAGCATATTCGATAGCGATCTTTCCTTTTAACTTAGGTTCGAATATATTCTTGAAATCCTCAGCGAAATCGCGGCGGATAATAAAAACAACTTTTCCAAAACCGGAACGGATAGCATCATAAATGGAATAATCCATGATCGTTTCACCACCGGGTCCAAAGCCTTGTATTTGCTTCATACTGCCGTAACGGGAAGCCATTCCGGCGGCAAGGATAACTAATGTTGGTTGCATATACCTTTTTAATTTGCGGCGTAAATTAAAGTAAATTCGCCAAGGCTGGTAGTAATTTTATGCTTAATTCAATCTCCCCTGCACATATTACGGTCGATGAAATATCCGGAAGGTATCCTTTATCCATAGGAGTTTGGGTACTTCGGCTGGATAAGCTGCATCCTGTTGTTTCGGGCAATAAGTGGTTCAAGCTCCGTTTTTATCTTGCAGAAGCCGTTTCTCAAAAAAAGAAAGGGATCGTTACGTTTGGAGGCGCGTGGTCCAATCATATTGTTGCAGCCGCTGCAGCCTGCCGTGAAGCCGGCCTGGAAGCGATCGGCATTATCCGTGGTGAAGAACCAACCCAATGGTCGCAGGCTTTACTGGATGCTGAACAGGAAGGCATGCAATTCCACTTCACTTCCCGTACAAGCTACAAAGAGAAACATGTACCCCCGGCTCTGGGGATAGATCCTGCGGAATATGTGTTAGTGCCGGAAGGCGGGTATGGTCCTTTGGGCGTGCAGGGTGCAGCAACGATCGCTGAAATCCCGCGCGATCACTTTACTCATTATATCTGTTCTGTTGGTACAGGCACCATGATCGCCGGGCTGATCAATGCTGTTCCACCATCTGCTACAGTCACAGGCATCAGTGCCCTGAAAAATAATCACTCGCTTGAACAAATGATCAAGGCCCAATTGCAGCCTGGCCATGCAGACTGGACGCTACTGCACGATTATCACCAGGGTGGCTACGCGCGCCACAACGCTGCTCTTTTGAGATTCATGAATGATTTTTATGCAGAAACCGGCATCCCCTCAGATTTTGTATACACAGGGAAGCTCTTCCAGGCGGTGGATGATCTGGCAAACAGCTCTTTTTTTCCTGCGGGCAGCCGTGTGCTGGTTATCCACAGCGGGGGATTACAAGGCAACCGTTCCCTGCCAAAAGGAACGTTAAACTTCTGATTTTTTGACCTACTGCCGTATCTTTGCCTCTCTTAAATAAGAATCCTTATCCTGATTCGTTCTATAGTACCATGCACAAACTGACCCTGTCTATCGTTATACTTCTTACAGTAGCCTGCAAACCTTTGCTGGCTCAAGATACTCTTCCCAGATTTTCTGTGAAAAATATCGGCAATAACCGTATCGTTGTTGGCTGGGTAAATAAGTTTGAAAATATCAAACAGATCAGTATTCAGCGGTCGTTTGACAGCCTGTCCGGTTACAAGACCATCCTCACTGTTGCAGATCCCACTACCCCGGAAAACGGCTATGTGGATACAAAAGCGGCGAATGACAGGATGTTCTATCGCGTTTACATTATGCTCGACAAAGGCGTATTTCTGTTCAGTGACGCCAAACGCCCCGTGCTGGACACCCTTACCCGGAAAGACAGACCGGGACGTCTTCAGAACGGTAACTTCACTATTCCTTCGATAGATGGATCGAACGGCCGCCCACCGGTTGCCAATAATGCCGCTCCCCGGGTGGAATCATGGGTGCCATCTAAATTCGTTTATACATTCAAAGACGGGTATATCAAGATCAATTTACCCGATGATGAAAAAACATACCAGATCAAATTCTTTACACTCAATGATGCTCCGTTATTCGAATTGAAGAATATTAAGGAAAAAAGCTTCAAGCTCGATAAATCTACATTCTATAAATCCGGATGGTACAAGTTTGAACTCTATGAAGAGGAGAAGCTTGTAGAGAAGAACAAATTCTATTTACCCAAGGAGTTCTGACCAGCCAGCCTGTTGTATCAGGAAAGAAAAGCTGCTGATGCCGCAGGTATTTCCTGTTGAGCATGGAGCCACGCGTCACGACGATCTCACCTTTCTGAAACCATAATGGGCGGCACTCACTGCAAACGCGCGTTTTCAGGTTTGCGATATCAGCGGGCAGCGATGGCTGAAATGAGTTCTACTTCGAAGATCTTTTCGAAGTGATATTTTACTTTTTGCTTGACTTCTTCTATGGGCACTTTCCGCCCAAGTTCTTTTTCCAGAGAGGTGACCTGCTTGTCCTGGATGCCACAGGGAATGATATAATTGAAATAATCCAGGTTGGTATTTACATTGAAGGCAAAGCCATGCATGGTGACCCAGCGGCTGCTTCGGACTCCAATGGCGCAGATCTTACGTTCGTAACCTTTTTTATCGGCATCCAGCCAAACACCAGTTTCTCCTGCAGATCGCCCGCTATCGATGCCATAATCTTTTAACACCTGTATGATCACTTCTTCAATATTTCGCAGGTAACGGCCGATGTCTGTGTAAAATTTCTCCAGGTCCAGTATGGGATATCCCACGATCTGTTCCGGACCATGGAAGGTAATGTCTCCACCACGGTTGGCACGGTAAAAATCTATCCCGCGCTGCTTTAGCGCGTCTTCGCTGAGCAGTACATTTTCCATATGCCCGCTCTTTCCAAGCGTATATACAGGCGGATGCTCCACGAAGAGGAGATGATGGCGTGTCTCCGGCACCTGATCAGTCAACTGCTGCTGGTCTTCCAGGGTTCTGATCGCGGCCTTAATGCCAACAGTCTCCTGTAATAGTGTCTCCTGCAGATCCCATGCATCTTTATAAGCCATCTGCCCAAGATCCCTGAATAAAACTTTCTGTCTTCCCATATTTGAACTCGCAATTTACCAAGAAATTTTCATCCGTTACCTTTGCACAAAATCACGGATAATGCAGGATGCTTCTTTACCATATGAGGGCGAGTTACCAGAGGTCAGCGAAACCAGCGAAGAGCTTTATGAACGGTTCCATTTCAAAACAGACAAGGGCCAGGAGCCGCTGAGGATCGATAAGTACCTGATGAACAGGATCGAAGGCGCAACACGGAATAAATTGCAGCAGGCCATCAATAACGGGCTGATTCTGGTGAATGGCAAGGAAGTGCGTCCCAACCACAAAATAAAAGCCCTGGACGAGATCGTTGTGTTTTCGGACATGAGCCCGGAAGACACGGACGTGGTACCAGAAAATATCCCGCTAAACATTGTTTACGAAGATGCAGACCTGATGGTGATCAATAAGCCGGCAGGAATGGTCGTACATCCTGGCAGCGGAAATTACACGGGCACCCTGCTGAATGGAGTTGCCTGGTACCTGCAACAGCAGCAACCCGGTCTCTCGGAAGAAGCCCTCCCCCGTTTTGGATTGGTACACCGGATCGATAAAAACACAAGCGGTTTACTGGTGCTTGCGAAAAATGACCGTGCAATGCGGCACCTGGCGAAACAGTTTTTTGACCATACTACTAAACGTCAGTATACAGCACTGGTATGGGGAGATATGCCGGAGGATAAAGGAACGATCATTGCGCACGTGGGGCGGCATTTGCGGTTCCGTAAATTGTTTGAAGCCTATCCCGAAGGTGATCATGGGAAAGATGCTATTACGCATTATGAGGTAATGGAAAGGTTCAATTACGTTACACTGGTGAAATGCATTCTCGAAACAGGCCGTACTCACCAGATCAGGGTACACATGAAATACCTGGGTCATCCACTTTTCAGCGACGACTTCTATGGTGGCGATAGAATTGTAAAAGGAACGGTTTATGCAAAATATAAGCAGTTCGTAGAAAACTGCTTCGCGATCTGCCCCAGACAGGCACTTCATGCGAAAACACTGGGCTTCGTTCATCCCACAAC
Source organism: Chitinophagaceae bacterium (assembly GCA_040509495.1). Taxonomy (GTDB): domain Bacteria; phylum Bacteroidota; class Bacteroidia; order Chitinophagales; family Chitinophagaceae; genus Terrimonas_A. The sequence goes on from JBEVKW010000476.1 coordinate 7,053, forward strand.
AGGTGAAGAAATGCACTTCGATACGCCTCTTCCGCCGGACATTGACCAGGTGATTGAAAAATGGAGGAAATACGTCAGTACGATCGGGAACAGGATGGAGAGTTAAGAAATGGAGAACCTGAACATCAAACAGGATATTCAGACCGGAAGGATTTTCCTGGAACGTAACCTGTCCCCCGCTCGCCATACCCTGATATCACCTGCTGAAAAGGCCGTCCGCAATCCGTCGCCTGCGGCCGGTCTCACTCCTGTTTAAAATCAAACAATGTAGCCGCAAAAAAACCTCTCTCGCGTTTTTTTAATACCACATCCCAGTTGCCTTTATAGCGTAGGGTTTTTGGAACAAGATAACCGTTGAACTTGGTCATCTCCACTTCCATTTCCACATCAAAATCATATACACCGGCATCATAACTCATTTTGTAGTTACGGGCCATTACCTCCATCGTCTTCGCGTCAAACCAGGTGGTCATGTTGTCTATAACGATCTTGTTCCTTTTGCCGCCGAGGTCTTCGCGCGCTTTCACAACAAAAAGATAAGCCTGTTTGCCTTCATAGTCGACCTGGTCGATTGAAAAGTCGTACAGCTCTGCCACATCAGGATCAAAGATGTTGATCTTATCTCCGATAAATGGAATCCCTGGAATCTTCTTACCGGGGTTAAAGAACAGCATCTTTAATTGTTCTTTATGTTTATCCGTACCGCTCTTGCCTTTTGCAGAAAAATTAGTGCCCGCAACGATGTTGTTCTCCCCGCATACTTTTCCATTGGTAAAGAACAGGCCTGCGTAAAGCTCGGCAGTATAGTAATTGAAATTATGTTTACTATCGTAAAAATCTCCCTGGGTGGTTTCGGTCAGGGTCTCCATTGTGCGGCAGCCGTATGATCTTGTTTGTACGGTCTTACTTTGCATACCAGCTTTCCCGTTTCCTTTTTTATCAACGATACGGATATCATTCAATGAAGTAAAACCGAGCACATGAAGATTCTTGAATGCCTTATAAAATGTTGTATCATTTTTCACACGATCCATGAACTTAGGTACGTTCACATCTGTGCGCACGATCACTTCGGACAGGTTTATCATTTTAGCCAGCCTTTCATTATCCAGCGAATCTTTATCCTGCGAAAAGCAGGACGGGGATAAAAGCAAAAAGGCCAGGCAGAGTTTTACACTTTGCATGGCCTGCAATTTACACTTAGTCTTTCTAACAAAAAAGGCAGGGTGTTATTGTTGGTCTTTTTTAACAGGTAAACGTTTGGGTTCGTTTGCGGGCACTGCTTTGGCCGGTACGGCTGCTTCTTCAGCTACATTTCCCTGGGACGGAATTGTTACCGTGGGTGCAGACGTTGTCTTTTGTGCTGCCGGTTCTGCCTGCGAAGCTGCCTTATCACTGGTAAGCTTTTGACTGGCAGAACGGGCAGTCACCGATGGTGCTGGTGCTGACGCTCCTCCGGTCTGAACTTTTCCATACTTACCGCTTTTGATATCCTCAACCATCGAGGTATGAGGTTGAACCTGTGCGGGTGCAGACGATTGAGGCGGGGCATACAGCAAACCCGGCACTTTATTATTTTTCAACTGCTGACCGATGCTTTCGTCAGTTCTGTACTTTTCCGCGTTCTGTGCATTTATCTCGAGCACCGCAATGAGGAACAGTGTGAGGATCATGTATTTTTTCATATTTCTTTCTTTCAGATTAATTATTTGATACTTACCAATACTTTGATCTTTTCAACAGCGGAACCGTTGTAGTCCTGCAGTGCTTTACCGATCACCTGGCCAACTTTCACTTTGTCAGGGTCAGCTTTCATGGCAACTCCAGCTTGTGAGGAAGTGACCAGCATATCTCCTCTTTTGATGGCGCCACCTTCCATACACACTTTGGTAGGGATCACTCCTATTACGCCCATGGGCACTTTGCCGGATATGTCTGTGTCGATATTTTCCTCTGTAAGCAATACACCTGGTTTTGTTGCATAAACTCCAGCAACAAGTGTTGAATAGGGTTCGCCTGATTTCTCTACTGCGCGGTCTTTATCTGTGGAGATGATCAGTACATCACCAGCTTCATACGAGCCGGCGTCGCCGTTCACATCAAAAACTTCCGCAACATCCGCTCCGGAGTTTTGAGTACCGCCATTGAAGAAACCCCGGCCGGCCGCATTGATGCGGGCAACGTTTGCCGGTGTAGCGCCTGCTCTGAAAAGCAGCAGGTTTCCTGCACTTCTTGTTTCAACCGTAACGACAGGGTTGATGTTTGCGGTGTTATAGTTCACAAAACGTCCTGCCCGGCCATTGCTGAAATTGGGCGTCCATGCATAAAGTGCATTTCCTGTACCGTCCGCCGTGGTTTCAATTCCGTCACCGAGTTTATCAGCGTTGGCAGTGATGCCGTTACCATTCCCGTCAGCAATTGCGAGAAGCGCCGGACCGTTACCGGTGGGGTTTGAAGCGTGGAATAAGCCTGCGTATCCGCCGGTTCCTGAAGAAATGCCGTATACACCTGCTGTACCGAAATTGGCGAAGATCGAATTCACTTCCCCTTTCACCGCTGCCGAGGTTCCTTGCGTACGGTCGACTTTAAAATTACCTGCGATACCGTTACCGACTGTTGTCACAGTGATCACATCACTCGTATTGCTTTGGTTGAAAATATTAAATCTTCCGGCCCTTCCTGTTGCGAAAGTTGGAACCCACGCATAAAGTGCATTACCGGTTCCATCGATATTTGCTTCGATGGCATTACCATTTTTGCCGGCATTCGCGGTGATAGCATTACCATTACCGTCTGTGATCGCTACCAGGGCAGCTCCATTACCAGTTGTATTCGATGCATGGAACAGGCCTCCAAAGCCACCGGTGCCGGATGAAACTCCGAAGATCGCCGCTGCTCCGAAATTGCCAAAAATCGTTTTCACTTCGCCTCTCACGGCAGCTGCAACACTGTTAGTATTATTTACAAGAAAAGACGCAGCATGTCCCCTCGTCTGATCCGGAATATTACCATTACCGTTTGTTTCCACTTCCAGGGTGCTGCGGACCGTATTAGTGAGGTTGGAGTTTTCGAATCGTCCGGCGCTTCCTGTGCTGCTATTGGCGCCAACCTGTCCGAATACGCCAATTCCCGAGCCCGCCGTGCTTGTGGAAATAAACCCTCTTACTCCATATCCTCCTCCATCATTCCGACCAACTACTGCACCTGCAATATCACTGGTGGTGCGCCCAACAACTGCCTCACCTGCACCTGTATTATCTCCCACAATTCCGGCACTGGTTTGCTCACTGGTTACCCCCTGTACGCTGAAGCCGGCGCCTGTTGCAGAGAATATTCCAACACCATTGCCGGAAGATGATACATTTATCACTCTGCCATTCCCTACTGTGTTGGCATTTACCACATTGTTATTATTTGCATTGTTAAATACCGAAAAACTGGCTGGAATACCGTTATTACTTACAGCTGTCAGACCCGTACCCGAGTTACTGTTCGCATATACGCCCGTACCATTTCCTGATGCATTTCCGTAAACACCAAGACCGCTTGGCGTAACTCCATACACACCCCAGCCACTGCCATTCTGTGATCCCCATATACCTATACCCAATCCACCTGTTCCGTTATTGATACCGCGAACGCCTGTAGAGAATCCTCCGGGAGCTGTGCTGTTGACAATCCCTCGGACAGCTGCAATACTGGAGGTTGTCGTATTATTGATGCCTTCAATTGAAGTGCCATCGCCTTCATTGGTGATAGAAAAAAGTGTTGCCGCATTATTCTCGGTGGTTGCATACGGAATGGTAAAGCCACCGCCGCCGCCGCTAATTGTGGATGGAGCCCAGTCAGTGCCATTGAAGCGCAATACCTGCCCATTTGCCGGAGCAGTACTGCTGACCGGCCGTCCCTGTAATGCGCGTACGACGGGACTGGGATAGTTGCCGGAGAGATCTCCGCTGGCAGGTGCATTGTTGATGGTTCCTGCAGGGCCCTGCGGACCAGCGGGACCAGCCGGACCGGCAGCACCGGTCGCACCGGCAGCACCCGCAGGGCCGGCGGGACCGGCAGGGCCTGCTGCACCCGTTGCACCAACAGGACCGGCGGGGCCAGCAGGACCCGCAGGCCCGGGCAGATTATTCGCCGCGTATAAGGCAAATGGTACAGAAGCAAGCTGTGTTGTACCAATATTGATATAGGTAGTACCTCCCTCCGGATCGATCTCTACCTGTATAAACTTCGCACCATTCCCCCAGTTCACTCCCGCGATCGTACCCGTTGAAGCGCGTGCGCCCGGGCTTCCTACCAACACATTGAATAACCCAAATGGGTTAGTGGTCACTTCGCGCGTTTCAGAATAGACAACCGGGCCAGTGGCCGTATTGTTACGGATATTCAATCGCAATGCAATCGTCTTATTCTGTATGACATTTCCAACTGAGTTACGGGCAACTCCCTGGTAATTGAATAAACCAGGAGCCTGCGCCAGCACCAGTTGTACAGTCAGTATCATACCCAAAAGGGCAAGAAATTTTTTCATGTTCTTGAAGTATTAGTTGAGAGGTTGAGTTGATTATTACTTTCCGAGTTTCATGACCTTGAACCCGCTATAGCGTTTCTTATCATTTTGCAGTTCAGCGATCACGTAATAAAGTCCGGGAGGATGATTGGTCAGATCAAACTGTTCAATGCTGCAGCAGCCGTTGTAATTATAACTGCGTTTGTCAAGTACTTTACCGGTAGCATCAACAAGGCGCAGATACATCTTACCGGATTCCCTGATAAAGAAGTTCAGTTCGAATTTTCCTGTTGTAGGATTGGGAAACAAGCTGTAATCACCGCTCTCAAACGAGGATGAACCGGAACCGGTCACTTTCTCCGTGCAGGGTTGCAGCACACCTTGCGTAAAGGTGAATGCACTGTCAGGCGTGGCAAAAGAATAGATCAGCAGCATATCGCCGAAGCTCCATTCAAAACGATAATAAGACCCTGGATTATCATACGTGCCGCCTGCGGTATTCACCGTGGACGGTGCAATACTTTGGGCAAAAGAGTAGCTGATGGCGCATACCATGGCCATTGCTGAGAGGAGAATTCTTCTCATAAGCAAAAAATTTCTTGAAAGTTTTAATTGTGCTACCCGATCAGTCCGAAGAAATGGATAAGGGATGGTGTAAAAAGCAAAGCTATCGGAGATGCAGGTGTGGAACAATACCTCGTTTGTGGGATTTTCAGATGGAGAGACGAGGGCGGAGGGCGGATGGCCGATGGCCGATGACCGATGACCGAGTTGCAGCCAGAAGCTTGCCGAACATAACGAAGCCCTTCAAACTCGAAGGGCTTCATTGCTTAATACATTTTTCTGATGAAAGATCGGCCATCGGCCATCGGCCATCGGCCATCGTCTCCCTATCCCGGAAACAACATCTTATAATCCACTTTCACTTTTCCCTTTGAGATATCGGTCAGTTTTCCTTTCATCAGTTTTCTTTTCAGCGGCGAGATATGATCGATGAAAAGTTTGCCTTCTATATGATCGTATTCGTGCAGGATGACGCGGGCAGTGATGCCAATGAATGTTTTTTCCTGTTCCTGGAAATTTTCATCGACGTATTTGAGTGTGACAGATTCATTGCGGTAAATGTCCTCACGAACCTTGGGAATGCTGAGACAGCCTTCATTATACGCCCATTCCTCTCCCTCCAGTACAATTATGCGGGCATTGATGAAAACGCCTTTGAAACCGGGTTCGTCTGGGAATTCGCCTTTTTCATCTTCTTCCATATTGGCAAACATCTGCTCTGTGTCTACCACGAAAAGGCGGATAGCACGGTTGATCTGCGGGGCGGCCAGACCTACACCGCTGCTGCCGTACATGGTTTCCCACATATCGGCGATGAGCTTTTCCAGGTTAGGATAATCGGGTGTCATATCGACGGCTTCTTTCCTCAGAACCGGGTGGCCGTATGCTACAATTGGTAGGATCATTTTATTTATTGCATTAAAAGAAGGGGCAAAGTTAAGCCATCCCGGGGAAAGAGAATACAGGCAGAGACCGGAACGCCATGTCTGCCAAAGATCTATGATTGATTTCCAATCATGAAATTTCTACAGCGAGCGCATGTACTCCTGCAGCATGATGGTGGCAGCGATCTCATCCACCAACGCTTTGTTACGACGCTGCATCTTTTTCAGCCCCATTTCGAGCATGGCATCCTTCGCCATTTTGGACGTGAAGCGCTCGTCCACCTTTTTGATCGGCATGGCGGGAAAGTTCTTCTGAAGCTCTTTGATGAACTTTTCCACGAGAGGCGTGGCATGCGTATCGCTGTCATCCCAGTTCTTCGGCTCACCGATGATGATCAGCTCAACGGGTTCTTTGGAAAAATAATCTTTGAGAAAAGGAATGGCCTGTTTGGATTCAATAGTAGTAAGACCGGTTGCAATGATCTGTAACGGGTCTGTTACGGCGAGGCCGGTTCTTTTGAGGCCGTAGTCTATGGAGAGGATGCGGGGCATGAATAAGTCAAAAGTAAAAAAATCAAAAGTAAGACAGCATTAAGTCAACGCCACTGGAAAAAAAGATCGGCGATGACGAAAGCGGCAAATACGACCGATGCGATTCCGTTGGCTGTCATGAACGCGAGGTTTACGCGACGAAGATCATTCGGTTTCACTACCGAATGCTGATAGATCAGCATACCTGCGAAAACAGCCACACCCATCCAATAGAGCCATCCGAAATTGCCGAACCAGCCAGCAAAGATCACAAAGAGTGCACTTAGCACGTGCAGTGCCTCTGACACCCGCAGTGCTTTTGATTTTCCTAACCACGATGGAATGGAATACAAAGAATGCGATTTATCAAACTCTTCATCCTGCAATGCATAGATGATGTCAAATCCACTTACCCAACAGATCACTGCGAAAGAAAAAAGCAGAGGTAAAATCCTAAACTCTGCGGTTACAGCCAGAAATGCCCCTATTGGCGCCAGGGAAAGACCTATACCCAGGATCAGGTGACACAAGGGAGTAAAGCGTTTGGTAAAACTATAACCCAGCACCACAAGCAACGCGACAGGAGCTAAGGCAAAGCAAAGCGTATTTATAAAATATGTACACACAAGGAATAAAACACAGTTCAGGATCGTAAAAAGCAGTACGCTGTTCGCTTTAAGAATTCCTGCCGGAATTTCCCGGATAGCCGTTCGTGGATTAAGTGCATCAAACTCACGATCGAGGTAACGATTAAAAGCCATTGCTGCACTGCGGGCAAAAACCATACATCCGATCACCAGGAGAAACTTCACCGCTATATATTCCCATCCTACGATTGTATCTACCAGAGTATTATCCGGCTTCCAGCTAATGGTTTGGTTCAGGTTCCATTGGCCGACTCCGAACCCTGCTTCTAAAGAAAAAATTGCGAGAAAAAAACCGATCAATGCAAACGGCATGGCGAAGATCGTGTGCGAGAATTTTATTAAGCTGAGGTATTTTTTTGCGGTGGACATCGCGCAAAGATAGCAAATCAGGGATTTCCTGATTCAGCGTTCAAACATTGAGTTGGACTGGCGTAGTTTCCCGCGGATATCCGCAGATATGGCACCGCAGATACGCAGATATACTTCCACTATTAAACACTTATCTGCGCATCTCCACACATCAGCGCAAATCTGCGGGAACCCTACGCCATGCGGGTCCTAACCAGTTCCCACAGCACAACGCCCGCCGCCGTCGCAATATTCAGCGAGTGCTTCATCCCAAACTGCGGGATCTCCAGCACGTGATCGCATAAATGAATGGTATTCTGCTCTACTCCTGTCACTTCGTTGCCGAAAACCACCGCGATCTTTTCGTCGGGAGCCGGGGAAAGATCCTGAAGTTTGATACTTCCTTCGGCCTGTTCAACCGCGTAAATGGTGTAACCATCACGTTTCAGCTCTTCAATAGCCTCGGTCGATGTGGAAAAATGCTTCCAGGCGACGGTCTCTTCCGCACCCAACGCCGTTTTTTTGATCTCCTTATGCGGAGGTTTTGCCGAATATCCAATGATGAAAATCCCTTCTACCAAAAAAGCATCCGAGGTACGGAACACACTCCCAACATTATACGCACTGCGGATATTTTCCAATACTACCGTTACCGGCGTTTTGTCTGACTGCCGGAATTCTTCGACCGATTTCCGGCCTAACTCATCCATACTCAATTTTCGCATGGCGCAAAAGTAATTCACACCCGCTATAATACCGTTCAACCGGGCAGCAAAAGCCTTTATATTTGTCGCCCATGGCGAAGAGCAAAACAGAGGAAACCCCGATGATGCAGCAGCACCGGGCTATCAAACAGAAATACCCGGATGCCGTTCTACTGTTCCGTGTCGGCGATTTTTATGAAACATTTGGCCAGGATGCCGTTATTGCTTCACAGGTGCTTGGCATTACCCTGACCAAACGGAATAATGGTGCCGCCTCCTCACTCGAACTGGCAGGTTTCCCTCACCATTCCATCGATACTTACCTCCATAAGCTGGTGAAAGCTGGCTATCGCGTGGCCGTATGCGATCAGCTCGAAGATCCCAAAACCGCCAAAGGCGTAGTCAAAAGAGGGGTTACTGAAATGGTCACACCCGGAACCGCCCTCAATGATAAACTGCTCGAACATCATAGCAATAACTTTCTCGCCGGTATCCATTTTTCTGACGATGACCAGTACGGTCTCGCCTTCCTGGATATCTCGACCGGTGAATTTTTTATCGCCGAAGGTGATCGTGAATACGCCGATAAACTGCTGCAGAGTTTCAAACCTGCAGAAGTCGTTTTTCAACGCCAACGCCAGAAGACTTTCAAAGAGTACTTCGGCGGAAGAATGTATACATACACGCTTGACGAATGGATCTTTGACGCGGTCTATGCGGAAGACACACTTCTCAAACATTTCCAGACACACTCGCTGAAAGGTTTTGGTGTGGAAGAAATGAAGAAAGGACTGATCGCCGCCGGCTCCATCATCCATTACCTGAAAGACACTGAGCATCCCAATCTTCAACATATCACATCGCTGCAACGGATCGATCGGGATGATTTCCTGTGGATGGACCGGTTTACGATCCGCAACCTGGAACTGGTTTACGGATCTTCTGAAGGTGATCACACGCTATTAAGCGTACTCGACAATACTGTATCCCCGATGGGGGCACGCCTGTTGAAAAGATGGATCGTTTTTCCGCTGAAGGATATGTCCAAGATCAATGAGCGGCTCGACCTGGTGGAATGGCTGATCAAAGAAACGGACACGCGCAATAAACTGTCACAGGCGGTTAAACTTTGCGGCGATATTGAGCGGCTTGTTGCAAAGATCCCGACCAAACGCATCAACCCGCGTGAAGTGTTGCAACTTGCGCGTGGTCTGAAGCAGGTCGACATTATCAAACAACTTTGTTCAGCTGCCGATAATGACTACCTCAAACGGCTCGGTGATGCATT
>JBEVKW010000477.1:0-26333 GCA_040509495.1 Chitinophagaceae bacterium
TTTCTTGCCAAGTTTAGTTGTATTGAAGATGCCAAACCATCCGGAGAACTGGTTCTGTTGCGCATGAAGGGAAACCATCAAAGAAGATCCAAGAAGATACAGGCAGGCAATCAGCGTTTTTTTCATTCGTCTGTTGAATTTTGTAATGTTTTTTAGGGTTATACTGAGTTGACCTTGCTTCTGAGGCAAAAGAACAAAAAATATTGTTATCCTTCTCTTATGCTTTGTTAAACATTTTCTTAGATATGAATCCAATGTCGTCTGGTTTGGCAGCCCCGGTGCGTGCCTCTCTACCACTCCAGCTCAAGGTTTGCCTGGCGTAGAATTAACGCGGTGACGCGGCGATACGCAGCGGATGCAGCGAAAACAGCTATAGAACATCTTGTATTTTCGCCGCGCTCTCCGCGTATCGCCGTGTCCGCCGCGTTACTTCTGTGCTGTTAACTAAACAGCATTGTATAAAGGCCGGTTCAACTGAATGAACCGGCCTTTTATTTTTCTCAGAATATTGAACTGATAGAAGACTGGGCTCTAATCGTTACTGTTTATTTATCCCACCAAACTCTTGCATCCGGAGTATCTCCCCCGCTTAGTTTACCAACAGCCGTATTGGTGTTTTCGCCATTTACAGAATAGGCAAGTGAACCATACGTAAAACGTCTTGGGATCTGCTTGCTGGGGTTGCTTGCATTAGGCGAAGGTACCAGCGTAGGGACGCCCGTTCTGCGCCAGTTGGCCCAGGCCTGCGAACCATCGGGATAAAAAGCAAAGTATTGCTGCAGTTGGATCTTCTGTAGTTCATTGCCAGCTGCGAGTGATACGATCCCCTGACTCATGTAAGCGTTCAGATCGCCTGTAACGCCCCACTGTCTCCATGATTCAGCAATCCCTTTTTGATAGGCATCATTTACACTGCCTGTGATCCAGCCACGCTGTCTTGCTTCCGCAACAGCAAGTAATACATGTGCTGACGAAATAACTACAACGGGAGAACCGGCAGCTCTTTTAGCACTTGCGAGGATCCTGGCATAGCCTGGATTGTTCTCGCCAAAAACAACTGCTTCACCTCTTGTCAGCCCGTAAGGAAACCCGGTGGTAGAAGATCCGAATGCAGCTTGTCTTGGGTCATTGAAAGCAGCCGTCAGGTCCGTCATGGTTTTGGACTCGCCGAAGTCTGCCCGACCATTGTACAGATTGAACCACGGACTTCTGTAAGCAGCTGTGCCAGGATAATACAATGCCAGGTTCTGCGCACTATCAGTGATATAGCTGTTGGCGTCATTGTACGCCGCGGCGAATTCCGTTGCCGCCCAGTCGCCCGGGTTTGGATACACTTTGCTTGTGCGCAATGCGATCAGCATACGAAGAGAGTTTGCGAGTCTCTTCCAGGAAGCAGCAACGCCCCTGTAAAGCAGGTCGCCTGAAGCCGCCGTGCCTGCGTCAAATTGTGCGTTTGCTTCTTTTAACTCTTTTATGAGATCCTTATAAATTGATTCCTGGCTGTCGTAAACGGGTGTCAGTTCTTGCTCTCCTTTCAAAGCTTCTGAGTATGGGATATCACCCCACTTGTCAGTTAATTGCCAGAATATAAATGCCTTTAGGATCCGTGCGGTTGCGATCTGGTTATTTGCTGAACCGAATTTTGCGGACTGCGCAAGCTTATCAGCATCTGTATTATACGTGATCACATTTTGCAGATCGAATAAAGCACCTGAATAGGTCGCATCGAAATCGATCTTCGGCAGCGCGTAGTTCGATACTTCTGTGTATTGTGTTTCTGAGAAGTATTGTGAAAACAATCCTTCGCGTGTCTGGGTCGCAAAACTTCCCAGGCCAGCCTGAACGCCGCTAAGCATTGCAGCAGTAGACGGATCGGTAGCGCCATTCGGGTTGTCATTCGTGTCGCCAAACTTGCTACAGCTTGCCACCAGCAAGGACGCCGATGCAATTATAGATAATAGTTTTACTGATTTCATGTTGATAGTTTTTCCGATTGGTTTAGAATCCAAGTTTAAGGTTAACGCCGAGTGATCTTGTGCCGGGGAATTGCCCATTCTCTCCAAACACGTTACTGATCTCAGAAGGGTCGAAGTCTTTTGCTTTGCGATAGATCAGCCAGGGATTTCGTGCGATGACAGAAAGTGTAGCATTCTGTAACCATTTGCCGGTGAAGCTCCATTTCTGAACAGGCAACCTGTAACCAAGACTTACTTCACGCATTTTTACAAAAGTGAGATCATAGATGAACTCATCAAACACGCTATTATCTACCATCGAGTGGAAATAATCCTGTGCCTCCACATATACATCTACAGGATTTTTGTTTTCGTCCACACCTCTTACGCGGATGCCGCCGCCATCTGCAACCGCATCACGGATCGGATTCCCTTTGTCATTCAGGCCAACAGTCCGTGAAGTAAGTCCGGAGTAACTACCCCACATATCAGAGAGGGAGAAGAATTTTCCTCCCGCCTGGAAATCGATATTTACATTCAGCACGATGTTCTTATAGGTAAATGTATTTTGAAGACCACCGGTGTAATCGGGAAGAACGGAACCGAATCTCACATTTTCTTCTTTCACAAAAATTCCATCCGCTGTAACAACCGGCATTCCGTCGATATACTTTTTACCGCCGCCGATAAGCATGCCCCATGGCTGACCTTCCTGGTGAACCGTGAATGGGGGAGTCAGACCGGTAAATCCAACGCCATTGGAGACAGTTATCTGTGATACATCAGGCGCAAGGCTTATAACCTTGTTCTTGATGATACGACCGAGGTTCGCGCTGATATCCCAGCTGAATGCGCTTGTTGATACAGGACGTCCAAACGCCTGTAGTTCTAAACCCTGACGGGCGATCTCACCTGCATTGATGGTTTTCGAACTGTAGCCACTCGTTCCGCTAACTGTAATAGAGATAGGAGAGTTCACCGTAGAGGCACTGAAGTATGTGGCGCTGATGCCAGCCCGGTTTTTCAGGAATCGCAGGTCAAGACCTAATTCTTTAGTAGTCTGGGTAGCTCCTTTGATATTCGCTGCAGGGATACCGTTCGGAGAAGTCTGCGTAATATAGTTTGTAGAAGGATTAACAGCAGCCCACTGATCGGCATTTACATTGTATGCCATTGCCAGGTTATAGGGGCCTACGGCCTGAGGCACTTCTCCCCATGTGGCTCTCAATTTACCATAGCTCAGCCAGGGTAAAGCATCCCTGGTCAGATCACTGAATACGAAGCTTGCACCAAATGACTTCACCAGGATATTATTGTCTTTCACCGGCAAAGTAGAATACCAGTCGTTGCGCACGGTGATATCAGCAAATAACATATTCTGCCAGCCGATGCTTCCTCTTGCGAAAATTGCGCGACGCTTTTCCTCGCTTCTTGCATTGCTATACTGGATCGCAGAAAGTGAATTGCTCAAAGCGAAAAAGTCGGGGATATAAAGACCATCGCGGGTATTGGCCCGCAGATCCTTGGATGAGATCTTTACAATTTCGCCACCACCAATAATGTCCAGCGAAAGGTCGCCGATCTTTTTATTGTAGGTTCCGATCAGTTCAAAACGATCGTCGCCAAAAAATGATTCACCTGTAGCATATCCGGCCCGAACGTTTGTCTGCCTGCCGCTTCGCTCCAGCAGATAGTTGATTTTGTTTTCAAACCACGTTGTGACAAGACTTTTTCTGTATGCTGCGCGGATCTTAAAATCGCTGTTGATCTTATAGGTCAGGGAAACATCACCAAAGAGACGATCTCTCCGTTGAATATCTTCACGGTTATTGAAATAGTTAAATGGGTTGTAATGGTAATTACCTCCGTAAAAGTTTACCGGGTTGTTAGCACTGTATGAGCCAGGGTTGGAATGGTTCCAGGCCGCCAGTACTCCGGGTGTTCCTGTTGCACCTGCGGGAGAGATCACGCCAGCCATTTCCCTCATGATGTCCATGTCGATATTTCTATGAAACCATTGGTTGAAACCACCGCTTGAGGCGTTACCATACCCATCATTATTTTCAGCCTGCAGATTCTGTGTAATGTAGTTCAGGTTGGTGCTCACAGAAATGTGGGAATTGAGATCAATGGAGAAGTTTGCGGCAAATGTATTTCTTCTCAGATAGCTGTTTGGGATCAATCCATCCACATTCAGGTTTGTATAGGAAACACGTCCTGAATAATTGTCGCCTGCTTTTGAGAAGTTGATGTTGTTTGTAGTGGTTATACCCGTATTATAGAAATCGCGGATATTGTCTTTCTGAGGTACCAGGCTTGCGGTTTTGAAAGCATATTTTGTACCCGGATACCAGGCATACCAGGGAATATATTCCTGGCCATTCATGCGTGGCCCCCATGATGCGTCATCACTGTAATCATGATAGTATTTGCCGTCAAGTGCTTTCCATTCGTCTGGTTGACCTGCTCTCCAGGTATATTGTAAAAGATCGCTGAAAGCTCCGCCGCCATACTCATTCTGATAGCTGGGAAGAACATAGATCTTGTCGACTGTTACACCGCTGTTCACTTCAACGCCGAGGCCTTTCTGCCCTTTTTTCGCGCGTTTTGTAGTGATCACGATCGCTCCATCAGCGGCCTGCGGACCATAGATCGCCGCGCCACTCGGACCGTTCAATACGGTGAGATCTTCCACATCGTCCGGGTTGATGTCGATCGAATTGGTCGGAGTGCCATCTACGATATACAGAAGGCTTTGCCCGGCCAGTGTACCATCACCACGCAGCCGTACAACGGCATCGCGACCAAGAGCTGCCACGGACTGACTGCGGACCTGGGCACCGGCAACTTTACCTGCAATCGCATTGTTGATGTTCGGCTGACGGATCGTGTTCAATTGCTCCGCCTGTACAACCTGCGCATTGGACGTTAAACTGCGCTGGGTTTTCTTACTGTTGTACCCGCTCGAAACAATCACCTCTACAAGGCTTTCCGTTGTTTTCTTTAATGATGCTGCTACGAATGCCGATGATGAAACAGTGATCTCAACAGGTGCATAACCCTGACTGGAAACAACCAGTACATCACCTGGATTTGCCTTTACAATAAAAGCTCCATTCTGGTCGGCAACAATGCCATGACTGGAACCTTTGATAGAGATGCTTGCAAGGGGAACCGGGTTTCCCTGCTCGTCAGTTACCTTACCCGAAATGTTACGGGTTTGCGCGAATGCCAATGCACTAAATAGCATCAGCATCACGAAAGAAGAAACTCTTCTCATGTAGCTAATTTTGATTTGTTGTGATAAATAAAAGTCCTGCCCAGCAGTTGGGCCTTATGTATGGACAACCGGATTGTTAAAATTTGATAACGTTTACAACCGAAATGTCAGATTAGTGTGCTGAAGTGATAGCAGGACAGATTCTATGTTGGCGCTGGCGATTTTTATCCTCATCTGGCGTAGGAGTATCGCGGAGTACGCAAAGTAACCGCAAAGCACGCAAAGAAATACTTCGCGCTCTCTGCGGTTACTTTGCGTCCTCCGCGATACTCATATGTGAGTCGGATACAAGACTGAAGCTCCTGTAGCTTGAAGGCTGCAAGCTTAGGTGCAGGAGAGCAACTCTCCCGGAAAGATTAAAACAGCAGGTATCATTCAAATGAACACCCTGTTATCATAACTGTAATTCTCTCTGAATTCTTTTGGAGTACAACCTTTTTTCTTTCTGAATAACCTGTTGAAGTTCGAAATATTATTGAAGCCACAATTGTAAGCGACTTCTGCCACAGACTGTGTAGTATCGATCAATAACCTTGAAGCATGTCCTAACCGCATTTCCAGCAGGCTATCCATAAAAGTGATCCCTGTTCTGTTCTTGAAAAACCTGCTGAAGGATACATCGGTCATATTTGCAAGCTTCGACACTTCGGAAAGTGTGATCGCTTTCTGAAAGTTGAGGTTCATGTATTCGATCGTCTTTTCAATCCGGCGGCTATTATAGGAAAGCTCCGCATTGCTGAAGCTGGCATCTGAAAGTGTATGCATATTTCTTGAGATCGAAAGATCGTGGAGGATAGAAAGCAATTCAAGTACAGAATCGAAGCCCTGCTTCTGGCTTAAGATGGTCAGCCGGGGATGAATAGATTCAATCGTTTGGCGTGAGAACTGGATGCCCCGTGCAGACCGCTCAAGCATGTTCCGGATAAAGCTGAGCTGGTTCCGCCGGAGAAACTTGTCATCAAAAAGGTCTTTGTGGAACTGGATCGTGATCTCCCTGATCTCGTCACTTGTGCACTTATGCGTCTGCCAGACATGTGGAAGGTTCGACCCGACCAGTACCAGTTCCAGGTCATCAATCTCGCCGATATGATCACCAACCACGCGTTTCGCCCCCCGGGCATTCATGATGAAATTTAACTCTAACTCTTCGTGGCTGTGAAGCGGAAAATCAAAGTTTGATTTCACCCTGCTGAAGATGGTAAAACAGTCACTGCTGGTAAGCGGAGTGATCTCACGCAAGATATTTTTCTGCATACGGCAAGCTTGAAGTTCATTAAAGGTATGGAATAAAGATAAAAAAGTATTATTCAGATAAGGCAAAACACCCGGGAATGTATGCGATTACAATATATGTGGATAAGCTACTTTCATCTTTATGCATTCACACGTTGTAAAAAAAAGCATTAGGATTGGATAAAAAAGTATTAGTTAGTGGTGATGTAATAAAGTTACTTTTGGTGAAACAACTTGCTATATGAGACAAAAACGATTCCCTCGGGTAATCGCAGCCACGATCGTGTTGCTATTGCTCTCCACGACGCTTTTCGCCCAGAAAAGATCAGTTACAGGTATCATCTCCGATCAAAACAATGCACCACTCTCCGGTGCGACTGTAACGGTAAAGGGAGAAAAAGAAGTCACCACCACAGATGCCAATGGCGCTTTCCGGATTGCTGTATCATCAGATAAAGCGATACTGGTCATTTCCTATGTGGGTGCAAAAGATATTGAGATCGGCACCGAAGGCAAAGTAACGGTTTCCGGCTCTCTGGAGATCACTGATACAAAACTCAGCGAAGTAGTCGTGATCGGTTATGGCTCCAAAAGAAGGGCGGATATTTCTTCTTCCATTTCTTCGGTGAGCAGTAAAGACCTGAAAGATCTTCCTGTTGCAGGTATTGATCAGGCGCTGCAAGGCAAGGTTGCCGGTGTTACCATTACCAATAATAGTGGTCAGCCCGGTGGAGGCGTATCCATAAAAGTACGTGGCGTTACCACGATCAATAGCAATGATCCGCTGATCGTGATCGATGGAGTGCCATTCATGAGCAATACAAAAAGCACTACAGGCTATGCCGGTCTGGGTGGCTCAGACGGCCAAACAGGAAACAGTGTGATGGCCACGCTCAATCCCGGCGATATTGAATCAGTCGATATATTAAAAGATGCATCTGCGCAGGCCATCTATGGATCGCTTGCTGCAAATGGCGTTGTGCTGATCACCACCAAAAAGGGAAAGACCGGTGAAGGTAAAGTCAACTATGATGTGTATTATGGCCAGCAACGCGTAACAAGGCATCTCGACCTGATGAATCTTCGCGAATTTGCAAAATACCAGAATGAAACAGCTCCGTTGCTCGGGCTTACTCCCTCTCCTGAATTTGCCGATCCGTCAAAACTCGGGGAAGGTACCAACTGGCAGGATGCAATGTTCCAGACCGGCCAGGTGCAGAATCACCAGTTGAGTTTTTCCGGTGGCAAAGACAAGACCAATTACTATTTGTCTGTGAACTATTTCAACCAGGAAGGTATCCTGATCGGTTCTGATTTCAAACGTTATTCAACCCGCTTTAGTCTCGACCATCAGTTGAAATCATGGTTAAAGGTTGGTGTGAGTGCAAATGGATCACGCAGTATTCAGAACGTAACATTGGCCGATGCGGCAGAAGGTACGATCTGGTGGGGTGCTGTGCAGAGCCCGCTTATCCCGGTGAAAAATCTTGACGGAAGCTGGGGTGGCGGACAAACGATCGGTGGTTTTCAGTATAGCCAGGATAACCCGATCGCCAGGAGCTATTACCGTGGAAATAAATCAGTAAGCTCCCAGGTATTCGGAAACATCTATGCCGATGTGCAATTCCTTAAAAACTTTTCACTTCGTAATGAAATTTCCTATTCCCTCGGCTTAAATAATAACACCGCACATCAGCTCGCCGGCAATATCGGACCAACTGCTTTAAGAGCACAGTTGTTTGACGGACGCGGAAACAGTTACTATTATGCCATCCGGAATTACCTGAACTATAATAAATATTTTGGCAAGCACACCATCAGTGCGACTGCAGGCCATGAAGCGCAATATTCTTACTTCGAACAGATCAGCGGTAAAAAAGTGGATCTGCAGAATAATATCCTTGACCTTAATACCGGCAGCAGTGATCGCACAACCTGGGAACTTGGCGGAGGAAAAAGCCACTGGGCAATGGAATCGTATTTTGCACGTGGCCAATATACGTATGACAACCGTTACTCTCTTAGTCTTACGGTCCGTGCAGATGGTTCATCCAACTTCGGACCAAACAATAAATGGGGTTATTTCCCTGCCGGTTCGTTCGCATGGACCGTTTCCAACGAAGCTTTCGCAGAGAACTGGAAGAGTGCCGTTACAAACCTGAAACTCCGGGTAGGATATGGCTCTGTGGGTAACCAGAATCTGCCGAGCGGTGCACAAAACCCGCCTTATGTATCGGCTATTGGTTTCTGGACCGGCCCTGTCGGTTTCGGAAACTCCAACTATCTCAACGGGATCACCAATCCGAACCTTAGTTGGGAATCTGTGAAAACAAAAAACATTGGCGTAGATGCAACGCTGTTCAACGGCTTTGTCGATCTCTCAGTTGATGTGTACAGGAAAACAACAAGCGATATGCTGTTGTTCCTGACAGGCCCGCGCCTGATCGGTGTTGGCGACTCATGGGACGATCTGAAAGCGCCTATCGGAAACGTTGGCCAGATGTCAAACAATGGAATTGACATAAGCATCAATACCAACAATATCCGGAGCAAAGATTTCACCTGGAAAACAAATGTGATCTTCTCCAAGTTTACCAACAAGCTGGATAAAATGGCCAACTCTACAGCAGGGCTGACCGGTAGAGTATATTACGATAACTACACAATTACCTACACCAATCCGGGATATGCCGTGGGATCTTTCTTTGGGCTGGTAACAGATGGACTGTTCCGCAACCAGGGTGATCTGAATGGCAGCCTGCCTCAGTTCGGCTATGCTATCAGACCGGAAGAAACATGGTTGGGCGACATACGCTTCAAAGATGTCAGCGGAGCAGATGGTAAACCAGATAATGTGATTGACGCAAACGATATCACTTTTATAGGAAGTCCCCTGCCTAAATTCACTTATGGTATTACAAACACATTTTCGTTTAAAGGATTTGATGCCTCGTTTTTTCTCCAGGGAAGCTACGGAGCCAAGATCTTTAACTTCCTGAGATGGCAGCTGGAAAAAATGGATAACGCTTTTTATAACCAAATGCGAAGCGTGCAGGACAGATACACTGATGCAAATACAGGCGGTAGTCTTCCCCGTTTCACCAATACCAACTCGAATAACGTGTACATGTCTGACCGGTATGTTGAGAGCGGCTCGTATATGCGGATCCAGAACGTAACACTTGGTTACCGTATCCCGACAAGGATACTGAACAAAGCGAAGATCACCAACGTACGCCTCTATATGTCGATCCAGAATCTGCATACGTTCAGTGATTATTCAGGATACGATCCCGAGGTGGGAGCATTTAACAACAATATCCGCCTCATGAATGTGGATATGGGACACTATCCTAACCCGCGTTCATTTACGTTCGGCGCAAACATCGAACTATAACCTATAACAATTACACTAAAATATATTCGGATGAAAAAGAAAAGTGTATATGCCATCCTGGTCTTAACTACTTTGATGGCTTCCTGTAAAAAAAGTTTTATTGACCGCCCATCACTGGACGGTACTACACTGACTAACTTCTATAATACTGCCGAAGAAGTTCGTGGACTTACCAGTACGTTGTACGGACTTCCATGGTCTGGTTTTGAAAACCGCGCGATGGATGCGATCGGAGATGTGATGGGAGGGAATATTTATTCCGGTGGTAATGATGATCCGCCATTTACCAACTTCTCTTTCGCCGCTACTTCAGTGCGCATTGCAGATACATGGAAAGTGTTTTATAAGATCGGTGGCTGGACGAGCGAATACGTGAAAGCTCTGGAGCAGAAAAAATCAATGGGTGGTAATGCCAGCTTTATTGATCCTGCCATTGCTGAATGTCATTTCTTCCGTGGCGTGGTGTATTTCTACATTGCCCGTATATGGGGCGATGCACCAATTGTAACCGATCCGGGTGAAACCGCCCTTACCGGTAATTTCAACATACCCCGTTATTTTCAAAAAGATGTAATGCGGTTTGCACTGGAAGAACTTCAAAAGGCCGAAGCAGGATTGCCCGAATCAGACGTGCCGGGTCGTCTTACCAAATATTCAGCAAAAGGTATGATGGCAAAGCTTTACCTGTACAATAAGGATTATGCCAACGCCAAGATAAAGTCACAGGAAGTGATCGCTTCCAATAAATACCGTCTGTTCGACAACTACCAGGGATTATTCAATTCCAGCGCGAACAACAATAATATCGAATCATTATTTTCTATCCAGCACCAGCTGACAGGAAATCCATGGGGTTCAGGAAATCAGAAAAACCCGGACCGCGGACCCGCAAATCTCCAAACGGCTGAAGCAAGCATGTGGGAAATGTACATTCCATCAATGGATATTCTGAAAGCTTATGAATTTGGGGATCTCCGCCGGAAAGGATCAATAATGGAACATGGCTGGACTTATCCTGCCTGGAAACCTAAAAACACCAATGCCACTTATAACGCTTTTATGGCTAACGGCTATAAGTATGATACCCTCCAACCTGTTGGAGACGGCGGTCAGAAAAATACTACCCGGTCCAATATCGCCAAGTATGTAGTAGGTCCGGGAGCCGCCTTTGGTGGAGAAGCTGTTTTAGGTATGAATAGCGGTATCAATACAATGATCCTTCGCTACGCGGATGTATTACTGATCTATGCTGAAGCAACACTTGGAACAAACGCGTCAACGGCTGATGCAACCGCGCTGGCAGCATTGAACGCTGTTCGCAAACGTGCTAACCTCGCGGAGAAAACTTCATTCAATATTGATGATATCCTGCATGAACGTCGTGTAGAATTTGCATTCGAAGGAGATTTCTGGTTTGATATACAACGCCAGGGTTATGCAAAAGCAAAGTCGATCATTGAAGCTCAAAACCGTGGAACGGCAGATTCGCCTGCATATGTTACCTTCTCCCAGAACAGAATGCATTTGCCAATTCCCGCAGGTGAGATACTGCAGGATCCTGCTCTCGCGCTTGATCCGGTTGCCTACTATTGATAAATGTGTCCTGAACGAATCCATTTAATACAATTAAAAGCTTTATATGCAAAATAATCTTTTTAAAAACCTTGCAGGATGGGCCATGGCGGTAATGTTCCTGGCCGCTGGTCTCAGCTCCTGTGAAAAGGATAAAGACGGTACTCCTGAAGTTGCTGTAGGTAATATGGCTTCCGGTTCCATTGATCCGGGCGAAGCTGGCGGAGGAGCACTCATCACATTGACAGGTTCCGGCATCGGTCAGATCCGCAGCATTATGTTTGAAAAAAATAACGTTCCTGCAGCTTTTCAGCCAACGCTTAATACAGAAAGTTACCTGATCTTCCATGTGCCGGATACAGCCTTCGGTGGTCCGCAGAATATCGTTTTCACCAACACTGATGGGAAAACACTGACTGTTCCATTCACTGTACTTGCATTTGCAAGTGTATCCAGCGTATCCAATTATAATTTTACCACGGACACTGAAATCACCCTCACAGGTAATAATCTCGACGACGTAACCAAGGTCAATTTTACCGGCACAACGGAAAATATCACTATCGTTTCCAAATCACGTAAATCACTGGTGATAAAAATGCCCGCAACTGATGTCGCAAGGTCAACGCTGGATATAACCAACTCGACGGGTAAAACAGTAACCACGCAGGAATTTGTAAATCTTGATAAAGCCTTAAAGATCTTTACCGATAGCTATGGTGCCGACTTCGGTGATAATTCCTGGGGTGATGGCGCTACTATATCGTCAACAGAATTTAAATCAGGGACAAAATCACTGACTAAAACTTACGCAAAAGGCAACTGGCATGTATTCGGCTTTGCCAACTGGTGGCCCGGCGTAGCCAGCGATCCCTCTTACAAATATTTCTCCTTCTGGATAAAAGGCGGCTCTGCTGACCAGACACTCTACATCACAGGAGATAAAAAAGCCGGCGGAGGTTTTGGTAATTCAGACCGCTCGTCGCCGGTGAATGTGCCGGCCAACGTCTGGACCTACTTCAAATTCCCATTAAGCGATCTGAAACTGTGGCAGAATGGTGCAACATTCAACCAGATCGGTTTCTGGATCCCTGGACCTGAGAATGCTGATGAGAAGTTTCACCTTGATGATGTGATCATAACGAAGTAAAAATTAAAAATTAAAAAGTCAAAAGTAAAAAATAAAGGATCAGAAGGAAGGGGCTATTGTTATTAGTCTCATTTCTAAGGGAACTTTTTTACTTTTTACTTTTGACTTTTTAATTTGGTCAGCTTGATTATAAGTTTCCCAAAATGACTCTGAGATATTACACCCTCCTTGCGATTGTCTCTTTATCCACGCATTGTTTTGCTGCTGATAAGGACACACCGTGTAATTCCTCTGCAACAAAGGAGACCGTTAACCTTTACCGCAATTTGAAGAAACTCTCCTTAAAAGGATTCATGTTCGGACATCAGGATGATCTCGCCTATGGTGTCAACTGGAGATATGAACCCGGTAACAGCGATATTAAGACTGTCGTAGACGATTATCCCGCTGTATATGGCTGGGATCTTGGTGGAATAGAATTAGGACAGGAGAATAACCTTGATGGGATCCCCTTCAAAAAGATGAAGCAGTTCATCAAAGAAAGTTATGAGCGTGGTGGTGTGACAACGATCAGCTGGCATGCACGAAGTCCCATAGGTGCAGAAAAAGGTGCATGGGATACCACAAGAGGTACGGTAGCATCTATTTTGCCAGGTGGAAACAATCATGAACTTTACAAGACATGGCTCGACAAGATTGCTTTGTTCATTACTTCCTTAAAAGGAAATAAAGGCGAAAGTATCCCGGTGTTATTCCGTCCTTTCCATGAACTGACTGGAAACTGGTTCTGGTGGTGCCGCAATACCTGTTCTGAATTTGAATTCAGAACGCTCTGGCGATTCACTGTCTGCTACCTGCAACAGGAAAAGAAATTGAACAATCTGCTCTGGGTATACAATACGTCCGACAATATCAATACAGCAGAAGATTTTCTGCAGCGATATCCGGGAGATGATATGGTTGATATGCTCAGCCTTGATGCCTATCAATATGATGACCCGCAGAAGAATGACGGGTTCGTTATTAAAACAGCAAAGCTGCTGAAACTGATCGATAGCATTGCGCAGGAAAAAGGTAAGCTTTCTGCTTTCGCAGAAACCGGCTATGAGGCAATTCCTTATCCCGAGTGGTGGACCAGGGTGTTGCTCAAAGCTATTGGTAATGCTAAGATCTCCTATGTACTTGTCTGGAGAAATCATGGATACGCGGCCTGGAATCAAAAGATGCATTACTACGCTCCTTATAAAGGGCAGGTATCCGCTGATGATTTTAAGAAATTTTTTGATCTCCCCAATACCTTTTTCGGGAGGGATGCGGCAGGAGAGAAATTATATGGACCGTAGATCATCGCCCGTGTATGGCGGACAACGCTTACCGGATAACGGTCTTCGGTTAAAAGCAGCAATCGTTCGAAAAGGTTGCTGGTGGATTCTTCCTCCGGCAACCAAATTTTAAACAAGCGGCATGATACCACATCCATAGAAAAGAAATTGTATATTCTCAAATGAAATTAACACTCCTCGATGTAAGTATCATTCTTCTGTACCTGACTACGATGGTAGTTATTGGCTGGGTATTAAGAAAGAAAGCAAGACAGAACAAAGAAAGCTACCTGCTTGGTGGTAAAAAGCTTCCATGGTATATGCTTGGGATGAGCGATGCGTCCGATATGTTTGATATCAGTGGCACAATGTGGATGGTTGCCTTGTGTTTTGTTTACGGAATGAAAAGTATCTGGATCCCCTGGCTATGGCCGGTATTCAACCAGGTATTCCTGATGATGTTCCTGTCAAAATGGTTAAGACGATCAAACGCCACAACGGGCGCTGAGTGGTTGACAACCAGGTTTGGTACAAAAGGCAGAGGCGTGAAAGGCTCCCACACCGTGGTCGTTGCCTTTGCATTGCTGAGTTGCCTGGGTTTTCTCGCTTATGGCTTCGTCGGCCTGGGAAAGTTCATTGAAATATTTGTTCCATGGGACGCTGTAAAAGATTACATACCATTCAATATTTCTGCGGAATTCGTGCCGCATTTCTACGGCATCGTGTTCACCTTGTTTGCCATGTTCTATTCCATACTCGGCGGCATGCATAGCATTGTGCTTGGAGATTTTATCAAGTATATCATAATGACGATCGCCTGTATATCTGTAGCTGCGATCGCGATGATCCATCTTCGTGATCATCCTTTGAACGTACCGGAGGGATGGGCAAATCCTTTCTTTGGATGGAAGCTTGATCTTGACTGGAGTAAGATCGTTCCAGCCGCAGATAAGAAGATCGCCGCCGATGGTTTTGGTGTATTCGGGTTCTTTTTTATGATGATGCTGTTCAAAGGTGTATTCGCCAGCCTCGCCGGCCCCGCTCCGAATTATGACATGCAGAAGATCTTATCTACGCGTTCCCCAAAAGACGCCTCGAAGATGAGCGGATTTGTTTCGATCATCCTTCTTCCGGTGAGATATTCTCTTATTATCGGGCTTACCGTTCTTGGTTTGCTTTATTATGATCAGATGAACCTGGACGGAGGTTCCGGCACCGACTTCGAACGTATTCTTCCCGCCACTATAAATAGTTTTCTACCCGCGGGAATTCTCGGCCTGGTATTGACCGGGTTGCTTGGTGCATTCATGGGAACGTTCTCCGGAACATTGAATGCGGCGCAAGCCTATATCGTGAATGATATCTACCTGAAATATGTAAATCCAAACGCCACTACAAAGAAGGTCATTTCGATGAACTACCTCGCAGGCGTGGTGGTGGTCACCCTGGGTATCATACTTGGTTTTTATGCGAAAGATGTGAACAGTGTGCTGCAATGGATCGTTGGCGCCCTGTATGGTGGTTATATCGCTGCTAATATGTTGAAATGGTACTGGTGGCGATTCAATGCCAATGGGTTTTTCTGGGGAATGGCCTCAGGTATCATTTCGGCACTCATCTTTCCTTACCTGTTCCCTGACACGCTCGCGCTGTATTATTGGCCACTGTTGTTCCTGATCTCACTGGTGGGTTCTTTCGTGGGCACTTACACAGCACCTGCAACAGATATGCAATTATTAAAAGAATTCTATAAAACGGTAAAGCCATGGGGCTTCTGGAAACCGGTGCATCAAGAGGTAATTGCCGATGATCCCGCTTTTCAACCCAATAAACGTTTCGGTCTTGATATGTTCAATGTTGTCCTGGGAATAATCGGACAATGCTGCCTGACTATTCTGCCAATGTTTGTGGTGTTATGGCTCAAACTTCCTTTACTCATTACCGTGTTAATATTGGTATTGATCATCATAGTGCTGAAACGAACATGGTGGAACAAATTGGAGAATTGAATTTTAAATGATAGATATGCGAACAGATTTTTTTACCCGTTTGTCAGAGTTGGAGAAAAAGCATGATGCATTGCTGCATCAGCAAAATGAAGAGATCTTGCCGGGCAATGGTATCTTCAAGCGATATAAGCATCCTGTACTTACCGCAAAGCATACGCCGTTATTCTGGCGATATGATCTCAATCCGAAGTCCAATCCGTACTTGATGGAAAGGTTCGCGATCAATGCAGTGCTCAATCCAGGCGCTATCCGCTGGAATGATAAATACATTATTATGGCCAGGGTGGAAGCTGCAGACCGCAAGTCGTTTTTTGCTATCGCGGAAAGCTCCAATGGTGTTGATGAATTTCGATTCTGGGATTACCCGGTAAATATCCCGGAAACAGATCTGCCCGATACGAATATCTATGATATCCGCCTGGTTCAGCATGAAGATGGATGGGTCTATGGCCTGTTTTGTACGGAACGGAGAGATCCTTCCGCCCCTGAATCTGATCAGTCTGCAGCTATTGCACAATGCGGTATCGCAAGAACGAAGGATCTGGTGAACTGGGAACGTTTGCAGGATCTTAAAACCCCCTCACCGCAGCAGCGGAACGTAGTATTGCATCCCGAGTTTGTGAACGGCAAGTATGCCTTCTACACACGTCCGCAGGATGGTTTCATCAATGCAGGCTCGGGCGGTGGCATTGGCTTTGGCCTTAGTGAAAGTATCGTGAAAGCGCAGGTGGATAAGGAGACCGTTATTGATCGTAAGGTCTATCATACCGTATACGAATCAAAAAATGGAGCAGGGCCGGCGCCTATCAAAACAAAATACGGATGGCTGCATCTCGCGCACGGCGTCAGAAATACCGCCGCAGGATTGCGGTATGTTCTCTATATGTTCATGACCGACCTGAATGATCTTACCAATGTATCACATAAGCCTGCCGGGTATTTTCTGGCACCGGAAGGGGAAGAAAGAACCGGTGATGTATCAAACGTCGTATTCAGCAACGGCTGGATCGCCGATGAAGATGGCACCGTATATATTTACTACGCATCTTCCGATACAAGAATTCATGTAGCTGTATCAACGATCGATAAGTTACTCGACTACGTAATGAATACAGCTCCTGATCGCTTCAGTTCTGCGGAAACTGTTCGCACGTTGACTGCATTGATCGATAAGAATCAGTCGCAGGCGCTGGCAAATGTCACTGATCGTGCACGTAACGA
Organism: Chitinophagaceae bacterium; assembly: GCA_040509495.1. Lineage (GTDB taxonomy): Bacteria > Bacteroidota > Bacteroidia > Chitinophagales > Chitinophagaceae > Terrimonas_A. The sequence goes on from JBEVKW010000477.1 coordinate 17,080, forward strand.
AAATGGCGTTAAATCCTGATGCACGCAGACCCTGCAGATATACCCATCGGGCTGTTGAAAACATACCGGCTGCAATTGCAGGATGAATTACAGCATATCCTGTCTTACTGGATCGGTATGACCCTGGATAATGACCAGGGCGGCTTCTACGGTCGCGTAAGCTGGGATGATATACCTGATCCGGCTGCTCCCCGCGGCATCGTTTTATACAGCCGGATCTGCTGGACATTTTCGGCCGCCTATTCGCTGACAAAAAATGACGCCTACCTTCACATGGCCACCCGGGCCAGTGAATATATACAAGCCCATTTCGTAGACCCGGATTTTGGAGGCGTATACTGGTCGGTAGATGCAACAGGCGAAATGTTGGATGGCAAAAAGCAATTGTACGGTCAGGCTTTTTGTATCTATGCGATGGCCGAATATTTCAAAGCTACAAACGATGCCAACGCACTACAGCTCGCAAAAGATCTCTTCGGAAAGATCGAACTGCACGGATTTGACGCGCACTACAATGGATACACGGAAGCCCGCAGCCGCGAATGGGGAATAACGCCTGATCTCCGCTTAAGTGAAAAAGAAGGCAATGAAGCGCGATCAGCCAATACACATCTCCATATCGTCGAAGCATATGCAACGCTGTTTGCCGTCTGGCCCGATGAAATATTGAAAGAGTGTATCCGGAACCTTCTCGATATTTTCCGCAAAAAGATCATCAGCCGCGATAATGATCATCTCCTGCTTTTTTTTAATGAACAGTGGGAATCCCGTTCGTCACTTATCTCATTCGGTCATGATATTGAAGCTGCCTGGCTCCTGCCATCCTGTGCTGACGCGATCAATGATCAGGTGTACATCAGGCTGTACCAGCTGATCACGATCCCGGTCATAAAAGCGGCAACGGAGGGGCTTGATCGAAAAGATGGTGCTCTGTGGTATGAGTACGACGCATCAGCTGATCATTGGATTCTTGAAAAGCACTGGTGGCCGCAGGCCGAAGCGATGCTGGGTTTTTTTTACGCATGGCAGCTAACCGGGAATAAAGAGTATCTGCAGCAATCCATCGGTTGCTGGGAGTTTGTAAGAACCTACCTGAGAGATGGAGAAAACGAATGGTTCTGGGGAATACAGGAAGACTACTCCGTGATGCAGAAAGAAAAAGCAGGTTTCTGGAAATGCCCTTATCACAACGGGCGGGCCTGTATCGAGTTGATCACAAGGATCTCATCGCTCATCAAAGAATAACGATGCTTATGAAACAGATAAGTTTACTGGCTATCTCATTGGCCATGTTTGTTGCTTGTAAGAAAAATAACAATCCTCCTGGCGGTGGTACTGAACCACCTCAGGAGATCAAGCCGCAGGTAGATCCCCCGCTTGCCGGGTCGATCGGCTTTTTCCTGGACGACTGGCAGCCGAAAACATTTAACGTTCCGACATTCACGGAAACGACTATTCCTGCCGCATCTTCCGGCACAGTGACGATCGATTACAGCAATGTCATAACCAAAGTGCCACGGACATTATTCGGTAACAATGCCAATACCTGGATGACACAAATAGTGACCGAGCCTACCCTGATCAATCATCTGAAAAACCTTAAACCCCATATTATCCGTTTTCCTGGTGGAAGTATCAGCGATATTTTTTTCTGGAATAGAAACGCCGGAGATGCACCCGCAGACGCTCCGGCTAACTTGTTGAACGCAGCCGGCGCAAGCAATCCGGCAGGCTACTGGTTTGGAAAGAACACGGCCGGATGGACTTTATCTGTCGATAATTATTACAACATGTTACAGCAAACCGGCAGCCAGGGGATCATCACGATCAATTACGGTTATGCCAGATATGGAACAGGCATCAACCCGGTTGCCGCTGCCGCGCATCTTGCCGCCGACTGGGTCAGATATGATAATGGCCGCACGAAATACTGGGAAATTGGCAATGAGAACTTTGGCGATTGGGAAGCAGGTTACCGTATCAATAAAGCAGGCAACCAGGATGGCCAACCGGAGTTTTTGACCGGCCAGCTATATGGTCAGCACTTTAAAGTGTTTGCTGATTCTATGCGTAAAGCTGCTTCGGAGATCGGGAAAACCATCCGTATCGGCGCCGTGATGATCGAATCGGAAACACCTGTCTGGGCCACTCCAACCCAGTCTACCTGGAACACAGGGTTGCTGGGCGCAATCAATGATTCACCCGATTTTCATGTAGCCCACAGTTATTATACGCCGTACAATGCAAACAGTAATGCGACCGATATTCTTCAGTCAGCTTCGACTGAAACTAAAAAGAGCATAGAGTTCATTTCGAAAGCTATTCAAACAGCTGGTGCTGCAGCAAAACCGATCGTTCTGGATGAATGGAATATTTTCGCTGCGGGAAGTAAACAACAGGTCTCACATATCAACGGTCTTCACGCTGACCTTGTTATCGGGGAGTTATTACAGAATAGATACGGATTGGCCTGTCGTTGGGACCTGGCGAATGCCTGGGAAAACGGCAATGATCACGGTATGTTCAACAACGGAGATGAACCGGATGCTGTACCCAAATGGAATCCACGCCCGGTATTTTATCACCTTTATTTCTTTCAGCAGTTCCTCGGCGATCGCCTCGTTGCTTCCAGTACGGGTTCTTCAACGGAGATCGCTTCCTATGCGTCATCGTTTTCTTCGGGAGAACTGGGTGTTGTGCTGGTGAACAAATCCGCCTCTGATAAGATCATGGAATTGGATATAAAGAACTTCAAAACCGGGAAAAGATTCTACTGGTATACGCTGAGTGGGGGAGGGGATAATGGAGAGTTTTCGAGAAAGGTGCTGGTGAACGGAGTGACGTCCACCCATGCCTCGGGCGGTCCGGAAAATTACACTTCCATCAAAGCGAATGCAGCATCTGCGGATAAAGGCATACGCGTTCGCATACCGTCGCGCTCTGCCGTGTATCTTTGTGTCGATAAACCTTAAACCTTCTCTTCAATGAAAAAAATAGTTACTACCGCGTTTGCGTTGGCCTTGCTGTTGAAACTGCCGGCTCAAAGTCCCCAGGAAATTCAAAAGACTGAAAGCATTCTTCGGCGCATGACGCTGGAAGAAAAAGTTGGCCAGATGACGCAGGTAACGCTTGCGGTGATCGCTAAAGGTGGCTGGGCAAACGAAGATGGATCGCTGGATGCTGCTGAAGTAAAGAAAGCAATAACAGATCATCATGTCGGCTCTGTTTTAAATACTACTGCACATGCATTGCCGCTGGAAACATGGCATAAACTGATCACGCAAATACAGGATGAAGCAAGCAAGACGCGGATGAAGATCCCGGTGATCTATGGGCTTGATGCCATACACGGACAGACCTATACGCTCGACGCAACTTTGTTCCCGCAGAATATCGCGATGGCAGCTACGCGCAACCCGTCACTTACTGCGGCTGTCAGCAAGGTCACTGCCGCCGAACTTCGTGCCTCCGGAGTGAGATGGAACTTTGCGCCGGTTCTCGACATCGGGCGGCAGCCCTTATGGTCGCGGTTTGCAGAAACCTATGGTGAAGATGTATTCATCGGTACAACGATGGGTGTGGCTGCTATTCGCGCTTATGAAGCAGATGGACTGAAGAACCCAACAGCCGTAGCGAGTTGCATGAAGCATTATCTTGGATACTCTGCATCGAGAACCGGTAAAGACAGAACACCGATCTATCTTCCAGAGATCGAAATGCGCGAGTATTATTTACCGCAATTCCGCGCGGCTGTTAAAGCCGGCTCTTCCACGATCATGATCAACTCAAGTGAGATCAATGGTACTCCTGTTCATGCCAGTAAATATCTGCTGACGGATCTTTTGCGGAAAGAACTAAAGTTCCAGGGATTGATCGTTACGGATTGGGAAGATATTATCCGACTGCATACCATTCATCGCGTAGCAGCAACGCCCCTGGATGCGGTTGCTATGGGTGTAAATGCAGGAATCGATATGAGTATGGTTCCTTCAGATTATTCTTTTTATGATCTTCTGATAGAAGCTGTCAAAAAAGGAAAAGTACCGGTTGCAAGGATAGACGATGCCGTGCGCAGGATCCTGCTGCTGAAGTTTAAAACCGGGTTATATGATAACCCTTACCCTGAAAAATCCGCCATCGCGCAATTCGGATCTCCTTCCTACCAGGATATCGCTTTGCAATCCGCAAGGGAAGCGATGACGCTGCTGCAGAATACCAACAACACCTTACCGCTCGCAAAGAGTGCAAAGATCTTAGTGGCTGGCCCGTCTGCGCAAAGCATCAGTGCATTGAATGGCTGCTGGAGTTATACATGGCAGGGAAATGACGAACGCTGGTATCCTGCCGGTTCTAAGACAATCCTCCAGGCGATCACTGATAAACTTGGTGCCGGTCAGGTGATCACTTCTTCAGGTAAAGGATTCGATCACGCCTCTAATTATGACACCACCGCACTGAAACAGTCAGCTCAGAATGCAGATGCCATTGTACTGTGCATTGGAGAAAATGCCTATGCGGAAAGTCCGGGAAATACCCGCGACCTGGCCTTGCCTGAAAAACAGTCGTTGCTGGTGAAAGCGGCAATTAACACAGGAAAACCGGTAATACTGATACTCACAGAAGGAAGACCCTTGTTCATCACTCACCTGGCTCCCTCCGTAAAAGGCATTCTGATGGCCTACTGGAGTGGAAGGAAAACTGCAGAAGCTGTTGCCGACGTTCTGTTCGGTGACTATAATCCTGACGGTAAACTCCCATTCAGCTATCCAAAGAGCATGGGGGAAATTGTTTTGTATGACCGGAAACACACGGAAGAAAAAAGAGAGATCCTGAATTCCGATGTTACCTGGGATGGATATGATCCATTGTTTCCGTTTGGGCATGGACTGAGCTATACCAGTTTTAGTTACAGCGATATCAAATTGAGCACAACCCTGCTGAAAGGTGCACAGCCGTTGAGTGTTGCTGTTACGGTAACCAATACAGGTGATCGCCCGGGCAAACATACCGTGGAGCTTTACAGCCGCGATCTGTATGCGAGTATTACGCCGAGCGTAAAAAGATTGCGGGCATTTGAAAAGATCGATCTTAAACCCGGCGAGAGCAAGACAATCAATTTTAATATTACGCGGACCGATCTTTCTTTTATAAATGCTCAATTGAAAACAGTTACCGAACCTGGCGAATTTGAGTTAATGATCGGCGATAAAAAAGTTTCGTTCAACTATGCTGAATAACCGGTTGAAAAAGTATCAGGGTGTGATATGGATGATAGTATGTACTGTCATCGTCCATCTTTCAATGGGTGCTTGCGGGCATAGGCAGAAAGCAACTGCTTCACTGACCTCATACCTGCCGGATGATACGTTGATCCGTTACACGGGAAGAATTGATTTTACAGATAAGGCAAGACCAACGTTTTGGCAACCCGGTGTATATATAGAATGGGCTTTCGAAGGGGATAGTTGTATCATGGTTCTTGAAGACGAAATGCTTTGGGGTAACTCACATAACTATTTCGAGATAGTGGTGGATGGTAAAGCTCAGCGTCTCCGAATGCAATCGAAGCGCGATACAGTCATCATTGCAAAAAATGCAGGGCCGGGAATTCATGCTGTTTTATTCTGTAAGAGCACAGAAGCCGGCATTGGTTATATGAGTCTTGCAGGCATCAGTTGTGAACGACTTGTTCCACTCCCACCGCCGCTGAAAAGGAAGATCGAATTTATCGGCAACTCCATTACCAGCGGAATGGGAAGTGATCAGTCTGAAATTCCCTGCGATAAAGGCGCCTGGTACGACCAGCATAATGCGTATAAGAGTTATGGTGCTATTACCGCGCGAGCGTTGAACGCACAATATCATCTTTCCTCCGTTTCCGGCATTGGTTTAATGCGCAGCTGCTGCGATATGAAGGTGATCATGCCACAGGTGTTTGATAAAGTGAACATGCGTGAAGATTCGATTGCCTGGGATTTTTCCAGGTACCAGCCAGATGTAGTAACGGTTTGCCTTGGTCAGAATGATGGTATACAGGATTCAACTGCTTTCTGCAACAATTATCTTTCTTTCCTGAAAGGACTACGAAAATATTATCCATCTTCAAAGATCGTTTGTCTGACCAGCCCGATGGCAAATGAGCAGCTTCTGCCGGTGATGAAGAAATATCTCAACGCTATCACGAATGAAGTGAACAGAACGGATCACAATGTGCATGCTTTCTTCTTTTCAAAGCGGTATCATAATGGCTGTGGAGAACATCCCTCGCTTGAAGAGCATGAAGCGATTGCCGGAGAATTGACGGCTTTCCTCGCCACCCTGATGAAATGGTAAGATCGCGGGTATAAAATAAATCTATATTATGACCGTTTTCAGTATACTCCACCTATCTTTCACCTGAAAACGATAACGGACATGTTCAAACCTTATCTCCTCCTTGTTGGATTGATAACTGCTTCGCTGCAGGCTTCAGCCCAGCAACCCGCCGTCTTATGTAACCAGATCGGTTTTTATCCGGAAGGCCCTAAAAAAGCGATCGTCACGGGAGGTAAGGCCGACCGTTTTTATATTGTTGATCTTGCTGAGGAAAAACAGGTAAGCTCGGGAAAGCCAGAGACCGTTGTACCATCCTCCAATTCGTCTCTGCAATGCCAGGAGGTCATATTTACAGGGCTGACAAAACCCGGCCATTACAAGATAGTTGTGCCTGGAATTGATAGTCCGGCTTATTTCTCTGTTAATCCAACCATTCATCGCGAAGTAGCAACTGCAGCGCTTAAAGGATATTATTTCCAGCGTGTATCAATGCCGCTTGACAAACAATATGCGGGAATATGGGCAAGACCTGCAGGTCATCCTGATACTTCTGTGATCGTTCATTCGTCAGCTGCGACGGCAAAAAGACCAGCCGGCACGGTGATCTCTACGCCGGGTGGTTGGTATGATGCTGGTGATTATAACAAGTATATAGTTAATTCTGGAATCACAATGGGCACGCTGCTGTCAGCCTACGAAGATTTTCCGGATTACTTCGACTCGCTTTTTACCAATATTCCTGAATCAGACAATGGCATTCCGGATCTTCTGGATGAAGTATTGTACAACCTTCGCTGGATGTTTACAATGCAGGATCCTTTTGACGGTGGCGTATACAATAAGTGTACAAATACCGCATTCGATGGTATCATCATGCCGGACGCGGCACATGCCCCCAGGTATGTTGTGCAGAAAGGAACGGCCGCAACGCTTGATTTTGCAGCGGTAGCGGCCCAGGCTTCCCGTATTTTTTCAAAGTATAAAAAACAACTTCCCGGTCTTAGTGATAGCTGCCTCGCTGCTTCCATAAAAGCGTGGAACTGGTCGCTTGAAAATCCTGCGCTGGAATATAACCAGGATGTGATGAATAAAACGTTCAGGCCGGAGATCACGACCGGTGGGTATGGTGACCGCTCTTTCAAGGATGAATGGTATTGGGCCGCAGTGGAATTATACATCACGACCGGAAAAGATCTTTACGCTGATGCGGTGAAAAAGTACAAGGATGCAGCGAATGCATTGCCAGGCTGGCCAAACGTCGGGATGCTGGGAAGTTTCAGCCTGATACGCTTTTCTTCAAAGCGCCCACTGGCAAAGGAGATGTCGCAACCTGTTCATGCCCTCGTGCTTCGGTTGGCGAATGAATTAACGGAGGATTCAAAGCGCAATGCATTCCGTACGCCCATGGGCGGCAAAAAGACCGATTTCGTCTGGGGCAGTAATGCTGTTGCCGCTAACCAGGGTTGGTTATTGATAAACGCCTATTTCATTACCGGAGAAGAAAAGTATTTGCATAATGCGTTAGCGAACCTCGATTACCTGCTCGGTCGCAATGCAACCGGCTATTCGTTTCTTACGGGTTTTGGAAAGCAATCAACGAAACATCCCCATCACCGTCCATCAATGGCGGATGATATTGATGAGCCTGTACCCGGCTTACTTGCCGGCGGTCCTAATTCGAAAGCCATAGTACAGGATAAATGTGAATACCCATTTACCGAGGCAGAAACCATGTATACAGACGTGGGCCGTTCGTATGCTTCAAATGAAATAGCGATCAACTGGAATGCGCCCTTTGTTTACCTCGCTGCAGCAGTAGAAGCACTGATGAATAAACGATAACCCAAAAGAACATTCGGAAAACAAAGAACAATGAGCTTATTCATTGCTGCAAGTATTCGCCGAACAGGTGGTTAATGTTCGTTCCTCTGGAGGCGGTCTGTAAACTGATTCACTCATTTCTGCTATAGTTTAGTATTCGTTAATTCGCGAAATTCGCGTTATTAAAATTTGCGTTTCATGTCTTACACTCCGTCCTCCTCCCGGTATGATCACATGCAATACAATCACTGCGGTAAAAGTGGTTTGAAACTTCCTGTTGTGTCTCTCGGCCTGTGGCACAACTTCGGTGATGTAGATGATTTTAAAAACGGCCGTGATATTATCCGTCATGCATTTGATAAGGGCATTACACATTTTGATCTGGCGAATAACTATGGTCCGCCTCCGGGTTCCGCTGAAGAGAACTTTGGTAAAATACTACGCAAAGACTTTAGTGGTCACCTGCGCGATGAACTGGTCATCTCGTCCAAAGCGGGTTATACAATGTGGCCCGGGCCATATGGCGATTGGGGTTCGCGCAAGTATCTTCTTTCCAGTCTCGATCAAAGTTTGAAAAGAATGGATCTTGATTACGTCGACATCTTTTATTCTCATCGCCCTGATCCGAATACGCCGATAGAAGAAACCATGCAGGCGCTTGACCATGCTGTTCGTTCCGGCAAAGTCTTGTATGCAGGGATCTCCAACTACAGTGCAGAACAATCAAGGGAAGCATTTACTGTATTGAAACAGCTGGGAACGCCCTGTGTGATCCATCAGCCAAAGTACTCAATGTTTGTACGTTGGGTAGAAGACGGATTGCTGGATGTGCTGGAAGAATTTGGTGTGGGTTGTATTCCGTTCTCGCCATTGGCGCAGGGCCTGCTGACCAATAAATACCTGAAGGGGATACCGGATGATTCCCGGGCTGCAAATCCGAATGGATTTTTACAGATCGGAGATGTAACAGGGGAGAAGATCGACAAAGTAAAAAAGCTGAACGAAATAGCGATCAGAAGAGGACAATCACTTGCTCAGATGGCATTGGCCTGGGTGTTAAAGGACAGGAGAGTTACAAGTGTTCTCATCGGCGCCAGCTCAGTGAAACAATTGGATGA